>JADLBP010000026.1 GCA_020847695.1 Planctomycetota bacterium | reverse complement strand
TCGGAGACGATGTCGGTGCTCGAAAGCGCGACGACGTTGATCCTGACCCGCGGCAGCGAGGAGCTGCAACGGATCCCGGTGCGCCTCGCGCTCGACGAGCTCAACGTGATCCGACTCTGACCGAGCCCCGGCGAGATTCCCGGGAATCGCGCCAGGCGACGGCCCCTTGCGGCAAGCCGAGGGCACGCAAGGATGGATCCGATGCAGCCGATCGACTGGGCGAGCGAGCTCGACCGCCAACGCGAACCGCTGAAGCGGCTCGCGCGGGCGTTGCTGCGCGACGCGCACGCGGCCGAGGACGTCGTGCAAGACGCCTTCGCCGCGGTGCTCGCGCGCGAGCGACGGCCCGACGGCGTCGCGAGCTGGCTTCGCGCGGTCGTGCGCAAGCTGGCGCTCGATCGCAGGCGGCGCAGCGCGCGACGGGACGCAAGGGAGAGCTCGGCCGCGCGACGCGAACTCGTCGACGGCGAGGACTCGCTCGCGCGACTCGAAATCGTCGAGGCGCTCGCGCGCGAGGTGCGCGAGCTCGACGAGCCCTATCGCACCGCGCTGCGCCTGCGCTATTTCGAGGGGCGCACCCCGAGGGAGATCGCGCGCACGCTCGACGTGCCGCTCGCCACCGTCGAGTCGCGCCTGGTGCGCGCGCTCGAACGCCTGCGCGAGCGGCTCGACCGACGCGGCGGGCGCGAGAAGTGGCTGGCGGCGACGGCGGCGTGGATCCATCCGATGGAAGTCCCCTGGATGGAGCTCGCGATCGTGAAGACGGTGACGAAGTTCGGTGTGGCGGCGGCCGTGCTGCTGGTCGCGTGGTGGAGTTGGAACGCGTGGAGCTCGAGCACGGGCTCGACGAGAGTCGCGGGGGCGACCCCCGCGGCGCTCGTGCGCCCGGGGAGCCCGCTGGACGAAGCGGCGAACAACGCGGCCCGCATCGAGCCCTCCGCGCTGATCGAGCCCTCGAGCGTCGCGTCGACGGGACTCACCACGGTCGCGAGTGCACGACGCTTGGCGGGACTGGTGGTCGACACGCAGGCTCGGCCGGTCGCCGGCGTGCGGATCGTCGCGCGTGCGCGGCGCGGCGAGCCTGCACTCATCGGCGCCTCCGCTGCGAGCGAAGCCGACGGGCGATTCACGCTCGCGCGGCCGTCGAGCCCGTGCGTGCTCGATGTCGAGACACCACTGTGGACCACGGTGCTCGAGCCGTGGATCGACGCGGATGACGACGCCGAGTGCACGCTGGTCGTCGCGCCGCGCATGCCGGTCGCCGGCCGCGTCGTCGATCCCGAAGGTCGGCCCGTGGTCGACGCCGAGGTCGAACTCAGCGGACCGAACTTGCGTTACGAGCTCCTTCGCGACGTGTCGCGCAGCTCCGACGTGCGGCCGCGCGCCAGGACCGACGACGACGGGCATTTCGCCATCGAGGACGCGCCCGATCTCTGGCCGGCGCAGCTCCTCGCGAGCGCACCGGGGTTCGTCGAGGAGCATCGGGAGCTCTTCGAAGCGCAAACCGGAACACTGACGATCGTTCTGAAGCCGCGCGTGCGCGACGCTCGCTCGCTGTTCGGCAGCGTGCTGGCCCCCGATGGAGCACCAATCGCCGGCGCGTACGTCTGGACCGGCCGTGCGTCCGGAGAGAACAGCGCGCCGACCAACGCGCGCGGCGAGTTCGAGCTGCTCGTGAGCGCACCTGCGACGCGGCTGATCGCGCTCGCGCCAGGTTACTTGCCGTTGGAACGAGAACTCGCGCCTGACGCTCACACCTCCCCGCTCGAACTGCGACTCTCGCAGCGCGCGCTCACGCTTTCCGGTGTCGTCGTCGACGCCGAGGGACGGCCATGCGCGGGCGTCGAGCTCGAGAACCTCGACCGCGAGCCGATCCGCACCTGGAGCGAACACGGCGGAACGTACGAACACTCGGTCGAGCGCTTGCTCGGCGGCGTCGGCCCCGGCGACACCGACCTGGTCACCGACGAACACGGACGCTTCGAGCTCCGCGGACTGCGCGATCGCCCGTATCGGCTGCGCGTGTTCGACCCTCGCACGCTGGTGTGCTTCACGAGCGCTGCGTTCGATGCCGGCTCCACCGACCTCGTGCTGAGGCTCGTCCAACCCGAACGCGCACGCACGCTGGCGGGGCGAGTCGTCGATACGCGCGGTCGGCCGGTGGTCGGCGCCGACGTGCGGGTACTTCGCAAGTCGACCTACGACGATCGCGGGCCGGGCGATTCGCGGGGCAGCCTGTGGCTCGGCGCGAGACAGCGCAGTGACGCAGAAGGCCGTTTCCTGTTCGAGGACGTCGACGCGAGCGCGGCGCGGATCTGGGCCGTGCCGCGCGGCACCGCGCTCGCGACGACGCTCGAACTCGATCCGGACGCCGACGGCGGCGGCGATCGACGCGACCTCGAGCTCGTCACGCCGCTCCCCTGCATCGTGCAGCTGGACCTGCGCGGCTCAGGCGTCGAGGCAGACTTTGCGCTGCCGGTGGACCCGAACTCGCCGTCCGGTTACGTAACGCTGCCCGCGGGCCGCACGTCGGGATCGACTAGTGGAGTCTGGGTCGTCGATGGACGCTCGCAGGCGTTCGTCGTCAGCGAGCTCGCGACCGCGATCGACCTCGTCGTCGGCCGAAACGCCGACGGTCGGGCCGAGACCCTGCGCGTCCCGTTCACTCCGGATCCGGCGCGTCTGACGATCGTACGACCGTAGCCCGCACCGAAGCGCACCCGGCCGGGCGAGTTTTTCGGAGATCGCGGGCATGGCGTTCGGGCTTGCGGCAATTCTCGACGTCAAGCAAGGATGGATCCCATGCAGCCGATCGACGCCGCGGGCGAGTTCGACCGTCAGCGCGATGCGCTGCGCCGGCTCGCGGTGGCGTTGCTCGGCGATGCGCACGCGGCCGAGGACGTCGTGCAGGACGCCTACGCCGCCGCGCTCGAGCACGAGCCCGAGTCCGCGAGCCTGCCCTACTGGCTGCGCGCGGTCGTCCGACGGCTCGCGCTCGATCGACGGCGGCGCGCCGCGCGGCGAACGACTCGCGAGAAAGCGACGGCGCGCGACGAGGCGGTCGAAGCGGACGAGTCGCTCGAGCGGCTCGAGCTCCTCGAAGCGCTCGTGCGCGAAGTGCGCGAGCTCGACGAGCCGTTCCGTACGGTCGTGCGCCTGCGCTACTTCGACGCGCTCGAGCCGCGCGCGATCGCCGAGCGACTCGGCGTGCCGCTGGCGACCGTCGAGTCGCGACTCGCACGCGCGCGGTCGCGCCTGCGCGAGCGGCTCGACCGACGCGGCGGGCGCGAGAAATGGCTGGCGGCCACGGCGGCGTGGATCCATCCGATGGAAGTCCCCTGGATGGAGCTCGCGATCGTGAAGACGGTGACGAAGTTCGGTGTGGCGGCGGCGTTGCTGCTGGTCGCGTGGTGGAGTTGGAACGCGTGGAGTTCGAGCACGGGCTCGACGGCGAGTGACACGAGCGCGAGCACACCGCTCGAAGAGCCGAAGGAGACTCTCGCCTCCGCGGAGCCGTCGAGTTCGCACCCACAGCGCGCGGAAGTCGTCGCTCCGAGCGCGGAGCCTGCGACGCCCGAGAGCGCGCCGAGCACGAAGCTCGCGGGCCTGGTGCTCGATGCCGCCGGTAAACCGGTCGCCGGCGTCGAAGTCGGCTTCGTCGCGGACGGCGAAAGCGACGTCCGCGCGGCTCCGCGCGCGACGAGCGACGCGGACGGACGCTTCCAGATCGACGAGCCGGCGAGCTCGGGCTCGCTGCGTGCGCTCGGGGACGAGTGGTTCACGCTCGGCGCCCCACCGATCGGACCCCTGTCGCTCCCGTGCGACCGTGTCGTCTGCGTCGCACCGCGCGAGCCGCTCGCCGGCATCGTCGTCGATCACGCGGGCGTTCCGGTCGAGGACGTCTGCGTCGAGTTCGGTCTCTACCGGGCCCAGCTCCAGCTCGACGTGCCGACCTACGATCTGCTCGCGTTCTCGCGTCGGACCGTCAGCGCGCGCGACGGCACGTACCGCATCGACGACGCGCCGCGGTTCGACACGCTCGGCGTGCGCGCGACGAAGCGCGGCAGCTCGATCACCGTGTACGCGAGCCTCGGCGACCTGCGGGCCGAGCGCGGTCGCCTCGTGTTCGACTACGACGACCCGCCCGCGCGGGTCTTGAGGGGCGTCGTCGTCGACGAGCGCGAGCAGCCGATCGAAGGTGCGTTCGTCAGGCTGACGCCGAAGGAGCAGGCCAAGGGACGTCCCACGGGGATCCATCCCCAAGTGAGGAGCGACGCGCTCGGTCGATTCGAGCTGCCGATCTTCCGCGGCCAGCCGCCGGCGGTGATCACCGCCGGCGCGCCTGGACACGTGTTGATCGCGCTCGAGTGCTCGGGCGACCCGACGCTCGAGGCGAGCTGGCCGGAGCCGTTGGTCCTGCGGCTCGAGCGACCGTCGCTCACGCTCTCCGGCCGCGTCGTCGACGAACGCGGCCGTCCGCGCCCCGACGCGTGGGTCGATCTCGTCGACGGCACGGACTGGGGCATGACGCAAGCGCGCGAGGGGTTCCTCGAGTCGCTGGCCTCGTACACTTGGGAAGGCCTCGCTGAGGGACGGAAGACATGGGTCGACCACGTCGCGGTGGACGCGAGCGGACGTTTCGAGCTCCGCGAGCTCCAGCCCCGGAGCTACCGCGTGATCGCGTTCGACCCGCGCACACTGCGCTGGAAGCTCTCCGAGCCGCTCGAAGCCGGTGCGAGCGAGGTCGAGCTCGTGATCGACACGACGAACCTCCGCGAGCGCGTCGCCGGTCGCGTCGTCGATTCATCCGGCGCGCCGATCGCCGGCGCGCGCGTGACGCTCGGCGCGGAGTTCCCCGCACGCATCGGGCCAGACGGCACGGCGCAGTACGGCTCCGCCGCTTCGTTGGCGGTCTCCAGCGATGCGCTCGGTCGTTTCGAGTTCCGCGGTGTCGATCCTGCAGTGAACTACGTGCGCGCCGAGCCGCCGACGACCCGATGGTTCGGAAGCTACACGTTCCTCTCGCGGGCGGAGAGCGTCGAGGACGCCGAGATCGTGTTGCCGCGCGTCGCGTTCGTCCGGATCGAGCTCACCGACGGCGCCCTCGGACCCGGCGTGCAGCCGACCGACGTGTACGGCGTCGACGCGCGGAACATGCTGGTCGAACGGAACCTCGGCGGCTGGTCCGCGCGCGGCGATTTCGCCGGCGGACGCCGCACCGGAGTCTTCCCGATCGGCGACACGGCGCGCGAGTTGATCGTCCGGCAGTACGGCGAGCTCGTCTTGAGGATCCCGGTCGAGCTCGAGGCCGGCAAGGTCAACGTGATCCGGAAATAGGCGGTCGGGCGCGACTGACGAACCGGACAGTCGCGTCGCGCGCGGCGGGCGCTAGGCTCAAAGGGGTGAGCATTCGCAGCGCGTGGCTCGTTTGCGTCGCCGCCGGCGGTGTCGCCGTGTCGAGAGTCGGCGTGTTCCTGCCGTTCGCAGTCGCCACGCTCGCCACGCTCGCCGTCCCCGCCCTCGCGCAGGAGCGCGGCGATCTCGAAACGCTGCTCGACGGCGTGCATTCGATCGCGGCGCCCGGCGTGCCCGGGCCGATCGCGGTGTTCGACGAGCGCGCGTTCGCCGTCGTCGCCGGACGGGTCGACGGCGCGCACCGCGCTTCCGCGGCCGCGGCCGCACGCGTCGCCAGCGGGCGCGTGCTGCTGCTCGCGCACTCGGGCTTCGCGTCGACCGACGCGCTTCGCGAAGGCGACACCACGCTCTTCGTGCGCAACGCGATCCAGTGGCTCGCGCCGAAGGCCGAGCGTCCGCGCATCGGCGTCACCGGCGGCTGGTCGGGCGCGGTCCGGCTCGCGGGCTTCACGCCGCGCGAGCTCGACGGGCGCGGCGCGTTCGCGAAGCTCGACGAGGTCGACGTCGTCGCGACGACCTTGCTCGGCCTCTCCAACGCCGACATGGCGAGCCTGCAGGCGTTCGTCGAGCGCGGCGGCGGGCTGCTCGGCTGCGACACCGGTTGGGGCTGGCAACAGCTCCACGCCGACGAAGCGCTCGACGCGCAGCCGATCCAGATCTGGCTCGCGAAGCACGGGCTCGCCTTCACGCTCGGCTACCTCGAACGCACGCACGCGCACGGCTTCGCGGTCGACGGCGAGCCGCTGCAGCTCCTGAACGGCGACTCCGCGCTCGATCTCCTGATCGCCAACGCAGGCAAGCCGCGCGCGAAGGCCGAGGAGCTCGCCCAAGCGTCGTTCACCGTCGGGTTCGCGGCGCGCGCGCTGCCCGACGTCGCGACGCCATTCGGCGACCGCCTCGCGCGCCTGGTCAAGGAGCACGATCGCGAGCTCGTCGCCTCCGAAGCGAAGCCGCTCGGGCCCGACAAGCCGCTGCTCCGCGCGCTCGCCTCCGCGCAATGGATCCAGCTCGCTCGCGTGCCGCCCGATTCGACGCGCGCGCACGCGTCGGCGGCGGAGTTCCCGGGCTCGGTGACCGCGGAGAGCACGCTGCAGTCGCTGGAGCTCGACTTGAACGTGCCCGGCTGGCACTCGACCGGTCTCTGGGCGAATCCGGGCGCGCGCATCGTCGTGCAGTTGCCGAGCGAAGTCACCGCCGCCGGACTGCGCGTGCGCATCGGCGCGCACCAGGACGAGCTCTGGGATCACGACGCGTGGCGCCGCATGCCCGCGATCACGCGCGAGTTCCCGCTCGCCGCCGAGAGCACGACCGCCGCGAATCCGTTCGGCGGGCTCGTCTACGTCGTCGCGCCGGAGGACAAGCACATCGGGCGCGTGCGCCTGGTCGTCCGCGGCGCGATCCAGGCGCCGCTCTACGTGCTCGGCGAGACCAACAACGACGAATGGCGCGCGCAGCGGCGTCGGCCGGGGCCGTGGGCGGAGCTCGCGAGCTCGAAGCTCGTGATCTCCGTCCCGTCGCGCGTCGTGCGAGAGCTCGACGACCCGAAATCGTTGATGGTGTTCTGGGATCGCGTGCTCGATGCGCAGGCCGAGCTCGCCGGCATCTCCGCCGCGCGGCCGCGGCCGGAGCGCTTCGTGCTCGATCGCCAGATCGGCGGCGGCTACATGCACTCGGGCTACCCGATCATGACCCACCTCGACGTCGCGGAGGTCGTCGTCGATCGCGCGCGCCTCGAGACCGGCGAGGAGATCTGGGGCTTCGTCCACGAGCTCGGCCACAACCTCCAAGTCGACGACTGGACGTTCGAAGGCACCGGCGAAGTCACCAACAACGTCTTCTCGGTGTATTCGATCGAGAAGACGTGCAAGCTCGCGCCCGGTCGCCGCGGACACGGCGGGGTCGACGCGCCGCCGTCGATCGCCGCGTATCTCGAGCGCGGCGCACGCTTCGAGGAATGGAAGGAGGATCCGTTCCTCGCGCTGCAGACGTATCTGCTGGTGCAGGCGGAGTTCGGTTGGGAGCCGTTCCGCGCGGTCTTCGCCGAGTACGCGGCGCTCCCGGACGCCGAGCGGCCGAAGACCGAGGCCGACAAGCGCGACCAGTGGATGGTGCGTCTCTCGCGGGCCGTCGGGAAGGACCTCGGGCCCTACTTCCAGGCGTGGGGCGTGCCGGTCTCGGCGGAAGCGCGTCAGTCGGTCGCGGAGCTCGACGACTGGATGCCGGCGAGCTGGCCGACGAAGTGACTCAGGATCCGACCAGAGCCTTCAGCTCGGCGTCGATCGCGTTCGCCCAGATCTCGTAGCCCGCCGGCGACAGGTGCAGGAAGTCGGGCATCGTCTCCTTCGGCAGCACGCCGTTCGCCGCGAGGAACTTCGGGCCGATGTCGAGGTAGACGACGTGCTTGCCGTCGGCGCACTTCGAGAAGAGCTCGCTCGCCTTGGCGTTCTTCTCGCGCTGCGCGTTCGGTTGCTCGCCGCGCGGGAACACCGCGAGCAGCAGCACCTTCGCCTTCGGCAGCTTCGCGCGCAACACGTGGACGATCGCGGTCACGCCGTCGGCGATCTCCTCGGCGGTGTTGTCGGCGCCGTTCGAGTTGTTGGTGCCGATCATCACGACGACGCACTTCGTCGCGAGGGAACCGGCGGCGGGCGTCGCGAGCGCGCCGAAGTCGTAGCGCTCGAGGCGCCAGAGCACATGCTGCGTCCGGTCGCCGCTGAAGCCGAGGTTGATCGGCTCGTAGCGCGCGAAGTGACGCTGCCACGCGTCGCGGCCTTCGCCCTCCCACCCCTGCGTGATCGAATCGCCGAGGAACACCACCGCGCTGTTGCCGGCGGCGACGCGCTTCTCTGAAGCCTCGAAGCGCTCCTTCCACCAGTCCTCGCCCAACCGTTCCGCCGGCAGCAACGCGCTGTGCAGCGGAACGCCTTCGATCGCCTTCGGCGATTCTTGGACGGTCTGGGTTTGCGCGCAGGCGCTGAGCGAGGCGACGAGCAGGAGCAGGGAGAGCTTCATCGGTGCGGGGGCTTTCGGGCTGTTGGGTGTGCGGGATCAGTCGTGGTGGAAGACTTCTTCCATCGCCGACCACCATTCGCCGTCCGCGCGGGTCGCGAGCGGCGCCTGGCAGGGATCGGTGTGGCTCCACCACTCGCGTGTCGTCGGATCGGCGGCCATCTTCGCGCGGTCGGCGTCGAAGTCGGTGCCGACGTACTCGAAGTAGCTGAAGAGATAGAGCTGACCGTCGTCGAGGCGCCGCAGGAAGATCGAGTAGTTCCGGATGTTGCAGGCGCTGATCCGCGCGAGCACGCCGGGCCACGCCGAGGCGTGCAATCGCCTGTACTCCTCGACCTTCTCTTCGCGCAGGCGGATCACCGACCCGTAGCGCTTCATACGTCGCAGATGTCCATCGCCTCGGCGAGCGACGTCCTCGGATCGCGCGTCGGGATGAACTCGTGCGCGACGAAACCGGTGTAGCCGGTCTCGACGATCGCCTTCATCACCGCGCGGTAGTTGATCTCTTGCCCGTCGTCGATCTCGTTGCGTCCCGGGACGCCGCCGGTGTGGTAGTGGCCGATCCACTGCTTGTTCTCGCGCAAGCGGTTGATCAGGTCGCCCTCCATGATCTGCACGTGGTACAGGTCGTAGAGCAGCTTGAGCCGCGGCGAGCCGACTTGCTTGCAGATCTCGACGCCGAGCGCGGTGTGATCGAAGTGGTAGTCGCCGTGGTCGTGGCGGCTGTTCAGGTACTCGAGATGGAGCGTGACGCCGAGCTTCTCCGCGAGCGGCGTCAGGCGCTTCAGGCCGGTGACGCAATTGCGGATCCCGTCGGCGTCGCTGATCCCCGCGCGGTTGCCGGTGAACACGATCAGGTTCGGGAGCTTCAGCTCGCCGGCCTTCGCGAGCATCGGCTCGCCCTTCTTGACGAGCTCGTCGTGGTGCTCGACGCGGTTCCAGCCCTTGCCGATGCCGCCGGGGCCGTTGCACATCGAGCAGGTCAGGCCGTACTTCGCCGGCACCGCCCACTCGTTCTCGTCGAGCAAGTCGACCGCGACGCCGCCGAGCGCGGCGACGTGACCGCAGAGCTCGTCGAGCGTCATCCCGCCGTAGCACCAACGCGACGCGGACTGGCGGATGCGACCGAGACGCTTCTTCGGCGACGCGGCGGCCTG
>JADLBP010000025.1 GCA_020847695.1 Planctomycetota bacterium | reverse complement strand
TTCCGCTGCTGGCGCGCCGAGACGCTGCGCGCGATCGACGTCGCGAAGACGTTCTCGCCCGGCCCCGCGATCGTCCAGGAGCTGCTCTTCAAGACCGCGCAGCGGAAGATCGGCATCGCCGAGGTGCCGATCGAGTTCCACAACCGACTGCACGGGCAGTCGACCCTGACCCTGCGGATCCTCTTGCAGGGCTACACCGCCGTACTCAAGCTGCGCTGGCTTGCGCTCACCGGACGCATCTAGGAGCGGGCTCCTTTGGCTCGCGCTCGCCGTCGCCGCCTTCGTGGCGCTGCGCTGGTTCGTGCTCGTCGACGCGTTCGACGGCACCGTGCTCGCGACGTTCGAGCTGTACCCGATGGGCACGATCCCGAAGGTGCTGCCCGAGGGCCACAGCCTGCCGCTGCGCGACTACTACGACAACGCGGCGGGCCAGATCCTGACCGGGCTGCTCGCGATCCCGTACTACCAGCTCTTCGGGCAGAGCTACTTCGCGCTGAAGCTGGTGCCGTTCACGCTCGGCTTGCTCGCGCTCTTCGTGACGTTCTTCTTCGCGCGGAGCTTCTTCGGCGTGCGAGCGGCGGCGGCGAGCGCGCTGATCTTCGCGCTCGGCACGACGACGTCGGTCAAGTATTCGCTGATCGCGTCCGGCAACCACTACGAGAACGTCTTCTTCTCGCTCGCCGCGCTGCTCGGCTTCTACCTCTGCCACCGGCGAGGCTGCACCAAGGGCGGGTTGATCCTCGCGGGCGTGACCACCGGCTTCTCGATCTTCGTGTTCCTCGGCGCGCTGCTGCCGGCGGCGATGAACGCGTTCGTGCACGTCGGGCTGCGCGGTTGGAAGCGGACGCTCGGCGACCTGAAGTGGGTGTTGCCGGCGTTGCTGGTCGGGCTCTCGCCGCTCGTGCTGTTGAACCTCGGCCACGACAGCCGCGGCGTCGCGTTCCTCGACAAGCGCTTCGGCGTCGAGGAAGCGTCCGCCGCCGAGGGCGTGCTGACGCGGCTGGTCGGCTTCTACACCGAGCACCTGCACGTCGCGTCGCAGTTCTACGGCTGGCAAGGCTTGAGCGGCCGGATCGCCGACTGGGCGTTCCTCGCCGCGTTCGTCGTCGCGTGGCTGGTCTTCGCGCGCGGCGCGATCGGCGACTTCTTCACCCTCGCGCGCGCCGCGCTGCGCCGCGACGGCGTCGGCGCTTCGTTCGGAACGCCGGAGGCCGCGGCGTCGCGCGCCGCTCTGGTGCCGCTCTTCTTCTACTTGCCGGCGTGCTCGCTCGCGTACGCGTTCTCGAACCTCAAGCTCGGCGGGCACGACGGCACGGTCGCGGTCGCGGGCTACCGCTACTTCCTGCTGCATTTCGCACTCGCGACGCTGCTGGTCGGCGCGCTGGTCGAGCGTTGGACCCACGCCGAGCAAGCGCTGCCGCGCCGGATCGTCGCGTGGACCGCGGGCGCCGCGATGTTGTTCGCCGGGTTCTTCAACCTCGGGATCCTGACCGAGAACGCGACGCCGAAGAACGCGGGCTGGAGCTACGAAGGCTGCAACTACGCGTACTTCTCGCGCGGGCTGCTCGGCACGCGCAACCAGCACACGCAAGCGGAGGCGATCGCTGCGATCGAGCGCGTGCCCGCCGTGCACCGAGCGCGCGTCTACTACGGCGTCGGCTACAACCGCGTGTTCGCGTTGTCCGCGCAGTGCGGCGGCGACGAGACGTGCTTCACGCTCGCGCGCGCTCTCGAAGGTTGGCCCGAGGAGTACCGCGCCGACATCGCGCGCGGCTTCGGGTCGTTCCTGCGTCCGAAGAACGGCGACCTGCAGAAGGGCGGCAAGCGCGTCGCCGACCTGTTCGCGCGCTGGCTCGACGAAGGCGTGCCGTACGCGGAGAACGCGATCGAGGGGCTCTGCCTGCCGTGGGAGCCCGCGCTCGCGAGCACCGACGAGCGGATGATCCACGAGAACGTCCGCATGCTCGCGTTCGCCGATCCGAAGCTGCAGCCGGCGCTCGCGCGCGGCGCGGGGATGTTCCTCGGGCGGCTCTTGTCGCGCGGCTTGCAGTGCGACCAGAAGATCGTGCGCGGCAGCCTGAAGAAGCTCGACGCGCAGTTCTGGCCGGACGTGTGCTACGGGATCGGCTTCGCGATGCTCGACGACCGCGAAGCGCCGCACGTGAACTCCGAGATCCTGAACGTCGAGCACCCCGAGCACCGCGCCGCGGCGTGGCGCGGCTTCGAGGAAGGCCTCGTGCACGCGTACCCCGCGCGCGCCGACCGCGAGCGTTTGCTGGTCGAGCTCGGCGACGCACTGCCGGCGGAGTTGCGCAAGCAACTCCGCTCGCGCTGACTGCCGAACTCCATTCCCCGGTTTCGCCCCAGGCACTTGTTGCCGCGCCAGGGCCGCGCTACGCCTGGAGCAACCGCGCATCACCGCGTGCTCAACGCTTCGCGAGGAGCGCGCTCACATTGTCACGCAGTTCGTTCGCGAGGAACCGCGCGACCAGCGCGTGAGCTCGTCCATTGGGATGCCGGTCCGCTGCATGCACCCAGAGCGATTCCGGCGCTTGGTCCCAAACCGCGGGTAGCGCATCGTGGAACTCGATGCCGAGCTCGTCGCACGTTGCGCGAGTCAGCTCGTGCTGCGGCTTCCACGGATACCCGTCGCCGAGCGTTGAGAGATTCGGATACAGGAGCAGGTGCAATCCCCCCCCCCCCGAACGACGCTCGTGCAAGTTTCAGCGACGCGCGCACCTCATCCCAACCGCGAGTGCCGGGCACTCCCCAGTTTGACTCGAGAAACCTCTCGAAGGCCCCAGCCCTCAAGCTCGCGCGCAGGCCAGTGGCAGCCAGATCCACCAGATGCGAGCGGCGCAGGGCCCATTGCAGACGTTGCTGCCACGGACTGTCGTCGGAAGGCGGCCCGACCGTCAGGCCCAGCCTCCGGATCCAGTCGGCACCGACAGGCGTGCCCTCCGCATCGATTTCCGAAGGCACGACGTCGTTCATGTAGAAGCAGACCACTGCGATGTCGGGCTGGTACTCGATCCCACGGGTCAGCAGGAGTTCCACCTCCTGGCGCGTGTTGAATCCGAGCACACCGAAGTTCATGACTTCGATTCGTTCGGAACCGACGTCCGCGCGAAGTATCGCTTCCAGTTGGCGTGAAAGCGTGTGCTCGAGCGGAACGCCGGTTCCCATCGTCAGCGAATCGCCGACGAGGAGCACTCGCACATGGCCTGGCGCCTTCGCGAACGGGATCAGCACATCGCGGAACCCGGCGGCGTTCACTTCGTACGAGACATCGAAAGCTCTCCACCGACCCAGCTCTGGGTAGTGCACAACGTCACGCGCGCCCGGCTTCAACTCGAACGGCAGCTCGTGGTTGCTCGATGGTTGGGTGATCCTGGGGGTCGGGATCTGTCCAGGCACCAGCGGCGTCGGGACCCAGAGTCGGGTTCCGAGTTCGAGCGCCAGAAGCGTGACTCCGAGCGTGACGCTCGCGATCTTCCACTGCCTTCTCAAGGGAGCTCTCCGACGATTGTCCCACACAGTTCGCTGGTCACCGGCCTCGTCGATCCTATCGCGTTCCGTCGGCGTTCGCGCGGGCCGTCCCACGTGGGCACTAGGTCACCAGTGAACGAACTAGAAACGGCAACGGTGCGAGCTACCCGCTGGGCAGCCATCGCGTGGATCAAACGCGCTCGATCGGATCGGGCGCGCGCTCCGCACCTCAGGCGCGAGCGACCAAGGTCAATCTCGCGCCCGGCAACACGCCCACGCGCATGCCGAAGTCGAGCGTCCTGAAGATCGCACGCAACACCAAGACGCGCGGGGTCGTGCGCTTCGCCTTGAAGACTTCCGCCGGCAACGGCACCGAGCCTTCGACGCGCTCGACCTCGAAGCCCGCTCGCTTCACGAGCGCGGTCAGCGTCGCGCGATCGAACTCGAGGATGTGATACGGATACCCGCCGCCCTTGGGATCGGCGTCGGGGTCGAGCTTCAGGATCTTGACCAACTGCTCGCCGAGGAAGCGCCGCGGCACGACGCGCTGGAGGAACAGGATCAGGCGGAAGAAGGGCGAGTTGACGTAGCTCGGCACGATCACGAGCACGCGTCCACCGGGCTTCAGCAGCGACCGTAGCTTCTCCAACACCTTCTGCGGGTTGGTGGTGTGCTCGAGCACGTTGTCGGCGACGACCAGATCGAAGCTCCGCGGCGCGAACGGCGCCTCGAACAGATCGCCCGAGTGGATGTCGAGCTTCATCTCGCGCCGCGAGTATTCGACCGCCGGCGGCGAGATCTCGATCCCCTTGACGCGCCAACCGCGGCGACGCGCGGCCTCGAGGAAGAACCCGCCGGCGGAACCGAGCTCGAGCAGGTCGCCGGGCTTGCAGATCGTGCGCTCGAGCTCCGCGACGACGCCGTCGTAGTGGACGAGCAGCTCGTCGCGCCGCTCGAAGTAGTTCTCGGTCTCGACCCCGAGGTTGTAGCCGTCGGTGTAGTAGTCCGCGTCGTCGTACATCTTGCCGAGCGTCGGCCCATCCGGCCGCGGATCGACGTACACGAACCCGCACGGGCAACGCACGAGATCGAAGCGCGTCTCGCCGATCCGATACATCCGCGCGCGATACGGCGCGGGCCGGTCGAGGGCGCACATCGGGCAGACGACGTGCTCGGTGCGGACTTCGAAGGGTGCGCTGTGCATCCCTTGCACGATACGCAGCCGCGCGCGAGCCGCCAACCGTGCGCGCGCGAGTTCGACGTTGGAGCCTCGCGCCGCGGCTCGCTAAGCTCCCCCGCCATGCATCCGATCCTCTTCACGATCCCCGGGGTCGACTTCCCGATCCGCTCGTTCGGCGTGATGCTCGCGATCGGGTTCCTCGTCGGGTCGTGGGTGTTCACCAAGCTCGTCGAGAAGCGCGTCTCGAACCCGGAGAAAGACGTTCCGCGCTACGGACAGCTCCCGGTCTGGATCCTGATCGGCATCGTGATCGGCGCGCGCCTGCTCTACGTGATCGTCGAGGTCAGCAAGGGCTCGCCGGTCGGCCACCAGTACATCGACAAGCCGTGGACCGTGCTCGCGGTCTGGGAAGGCGGGCTCGTGATGTACGGCGGACTCTTCGGCGGGATGCTCGCGGGCTCGTGGTGTTGCTTCAAGAACGACATCGCGATCCCAGGAGCGATGGACGTCGGACTCGTCGCCGGTTTCGTCGGGTACGGGATCGGGCGGATCGGTTGCTTGCTGGTCGGCGACGACTACGGCGCGATCGTGCCGCCGGAATTCGCGGACTGGAGCTTCCCGCTGGTGTTGCACGTGCCCAATCCGTTGCCGCCGGGCTCGCTGTTCGGCGACGAGAACGCGGGGCAGGTGCTCTGGGCGACGCAACCGTGGATGAGCCTCAACGGCTTCCTGCTCGCCGCGCTCGGCGCGTTCCTCCTGAAGCGCCGGCACTACCGCGGCCAGGTCAGCCTGATCCTGATCGTCGGCTACGCGATCGATCGCTCGATCATCGAGCACTTCCGCGGCGACACCCTGCGCGGCGTGTGGTTCGGCGGTGCGATCTCGACGTCGCAGCTGATCTCGATCGGCGCGGGCACGCTCGCGCTCGTGATCCTGCTCGCGCTCGCGAAACGCCGCGACCCCGAGCCGATCTAGCCGGAGCCGAGGCAGAGCGATGGCCGCGAGCGCGAAGGACGCCGACGACGGGCCGCGCGCGGACGGCGCACGGCTGCGCGTGCTCGCGGGCATCGACGAGGCCGGGCTCGGGCCGTTGCTCGGGCCGTTGACGCTCGGCTACGC
>JADLBP010000024.1 GCA_020847695.1 Planctomycetota bacterium | reverse complement strand
TGACGCAGGTCTTGAACAACAAGAACGGCCTGTTGTTCTGGGGCACCGCGCCGCTCGCGGCGCCGTTCCAAGGCGGCACGCTCTGCGTCAAGCTGCCGATCGAGCGCACCGCGGTGCAGAACACCGGCGGCAATCCTCCGCCGAACGACTGCTCGGGCTCGATGGACTTCTTCTGGTCGTCGGCCCAGATGGCGGCCGAGGGACTCGCTCCCGGCCAGACCATCTACAACCAGTACTGGTCGCGCGATCCGCAGAGCGCGAGCACGACCAGCCTGAGCGCCGGCGTGAGCTTCACGATCTGCCAGTGACCGTCACGCTTCCCTGACCCGAGGGCGGGCGCCGCGAGGCGTCCGCCCTCGCTTCGCTTCGGGGCGGTCCGTGCGCGGGCGAGTTCGAGCCCTTCGCGCGACCGCGCGCGAACGCCAGTGGTCTCACGCGCGCTCGAGCGTCGGACTCGCCGGGGCGCGGACGGCGCGCGCTCGAGCTCGCCGCCTCGCGCACGCGTTGCGCGCTGCTCGCCGGCCGCCTACGCTTCGGCGCATGTCGGAGCCGTCGTCACGAGCGCGCGTCGCGGTCGCGCTCGGGCTCGCGGCGGCGACCTTCGGCCTCTACGCGCGGGCGCTCGGCCACGACTTCGTGCACTGGGACGACACCGAGTACGTCGCCGAGAACGCGCTGGTCGCGCGCGGGCTCACGCTCGACGGGCTGCGCTTCGCGTTCACGCACGCCGAGACGAACTACCACCCGCTGACCTGGCTCTCGCACATGCTCGATTGCGAGCTGTTCGGGCTCGCTCCGGGCGCGCATCACGCGGTCAGCGCGCTGCTGCACGCCGCGGCGGCGGTGGCGTTGCTCTTCGCGCTGCACGCAGCGAGTCGCGCGTTCTGGCCGAGCGCATGGGTCGCGGCGCTGTTCGCGTTCCACCCCGCGCACGTCGAGTCGGTCGCGTGGGTCGCCGAGCGGAAGGACGTGCTCGCGGCGCTGTTCGGGTTCGCGACGCTCGGACTGTGGGTCCGCTGGACGCGCGTTCGGAGCCCGGCGACCTACGGCGCGGCGCTCGCGTGCTTCGCGCTCGGCCTGCTCTCGAAGCCGACGTTGGTGACGTGGCCGTGCGTGCTCGTGCTCGTCGATCTCTGGCCGCTCGGCCGGCGTGGGCTCGCGCGGCTCGTCGCCGAGAAGCTGCCGTTCTTCGCGCTCGCCGGCGCCGCGAGCGCGATCACGCTCTTCGCCCAGCACGCCGGCGGCGCGGTCGCCGACACCGAGCAATTCGGCGTCGGCGTGCGGCTCGGGAACGCGCTCGTGTCGTACGCGGTGTACGTGCGGCAGTTCTTCGCGCCGATCGGGCTCGCCGTGTTCTATCCGCACCCGGGCGAAGCCCTTTCGACGCTCGCGGTCGCCGCCTCGGCGGCGCTGGTGCTCGTGGCGAGCGCATGCGCGTGGCGTGGGCGCGCGCGGGCGCCGTGGCTCGCGGTCGGCTGGGCGTGGTTCCTCGGCGTGCTCGTGCCGATGATCGGCTTGGTGCAGGTCGGCGCGCAGGCGCACGCCGATCGTTACACGTACCTCGCGTACGTCGGCCTCTCGATCGCGGTCGCGTTCGGAGCGGCCGAGCTCGTGCGCGCCGGCCGCGTCGCCGCCGACACCGCGAAGGGGCTCGCCGTCGCGTGGCTCGCGGTGCTCGCAGTGGCGACCGTGCGGCAGGTCGAGACGTGGCGCGACACCGGGACGTTGCTCGGCACGGCGGTCCAGCGCACCGGCGACGTCTCGCTCGCTCGCGCGGCGCTCGGCGATTGGTTGACGAGCGAGGGTCGCGCGGAGGAGGCGATCGAGCACCTGCGCGCCGTCGTCGCCGCGCATCCGCGGTTCGCGCGCGCGCGGCGCTTCCTGGTCGGCGCGTACCTCGCCGCCGGACGCGGCGCGGAAGCGTTGGCGCTCGCGGAGGAATCGGCGGCGCTCGAGCCCGACGACGCGACGGCGTGGCAACAGCTCGCGACGACGCGCATCGGCGTCGGCGACGTCGAGGGCTCGCTCGCGGCGTCGTCGCGCGCGCTGGAGCTGCGTCCGAACTGGGCCGCGGTCGCGCGCCAACGCGGGTTCGACCTGTGGCTCTCGGGCCGGTTCGAGGACGCCGTCGCGTCGTTTCGGCGCGCGCGCCAGCTCGCGCCCGAGTCCGCGGCAGCCGGTTCGCGAGGCGCCGACGAGCTCGAGTCCGCCGAACGACTGCTCGCGGACCCCGACGCTCACTCGCCGGCGATCGACGCCTTCCGCAGAGCGCTGACGCGCGACCTGCACGCGCTCGCGGCGCTGCGCTGGCGCGCGGGTCGCGCGGAGGACGCCGCGGAGACGTGGCGGCGCGCGGCGGCGCTCGCCGCGACGCGCGCCGAGGCGGAGACGCACCAGGGTTGGGCCGAGCTCGCGCGCGGCGACCCGTCGGGCGCGCGGCGCCGTTTCGAGGCCGCGCTCGCGCTCGCGCCGGACGATCCGGCGGCCCGCGAGGGGCTGCGCTTCGTCGAGCAGCTCGGCGCGAAGCGCTGAACGCGATCGCGAGCGGGGAGGGGGCGCCGCCACGGGCGCGCGCCGGCGTACGCCGAGCGGTCGAGCCGACGCGCTACACTCGCGGCGTGTCGCACGCCGATCCCCTGGACGTCGACGAGGACCTGCTGAAGGCGCGCACGCCGAAGCCGGACTTCTATCTCGACCCGCTGTGGCACCGTCGCGTCGTCGAGCGCGTGTTCGCGCGCACGTGGCACTGGCTCGCCGACGCCGAGAGCGTCGCGCCCGCCGCGTTCGCTCGGCCGGTGACGCTCGCGCCGGGCTCGCTGTCGGAGCCGCTGGTGCTCGTGCGCGACGAGCACGACCATCTGCGCGCGCTCTCCAACGTCTGCACGCACCGCGGCGCGCTCGTCTGCGAAGCGCCTGGGCACGTCAAACGCCTGCGGTGTCCGTACCACGGACGACGCTTCGATCTCGGTGGCCATTGCACGGCGATGCCGGAGTTCGAAGAGGTCGAAGGCTTCCCCTCGCCGGTCGACCACCTCGCGCGCGTCGCGCTCGCGGAGCGCGGACCATTGCTCTTCGCGTCGCTCGCGCCGGAGCACGAGTTCGACGCGTGGTTCGGCGTGCTCGCCGCGCGGCTCGCGCACCTGCCGATCGCTCGTGCCCGCTACGACGCGTCGCGCTCGCGCGACTTCGAGGTCGAAGCGCACTGGGCGCTCTACTGCGAGAACTACCTCGAAGGCTTCCACATCCCGTTCGTGCACCCGGCGCTCGCCAAGGCGGTCGACTACGCGAGCTATCGGACCGAGCTCCACCCGTACGGCTCGTTGCAGATCGGAGAAGCGCTAGGTGAAGATCCTGCCATCGTTCCGCCGGAGGGCGCGCCCGACGAGGGTCGACGGATCGCCGGGTACTACGCGCTGCTCTTCCCCGCGACGATGCTCAACGTCTATCCGTGGGGCCTGTCGTTGAACGCGGTGCAGCCGCTCTCGCCGACCCGCACGCGCGTTCGCTTCCGCAGCTACGTGTGGGATCCCGAGCTCTTGGGCCAGGGAGCCGGCGGAGATCTCGCTCGCGTCGAGTTCGAGGACGAGCACGTGGTACGGAGCGTGCAGACCGCGCTCGCCGCGCGCTTGCGGCCGCGCGGACGCTACTCGCCGACGCGTGAGACCGGCGTGCATCACTTCCACCGCCTGCTCGCGCGCTTCCTCACCGACGCGCGTGCGTAGTCGCACGCGGTCGTCGCGCCGCTTCTTGCTATTCGGAAGCCCCGCACCGCGATAGATTCCGTCCCTCGCGCCCACCCCGTCTCCAGCCGATCGAAGCGCCATGAAACAATCGAACTGGCACCGTCTTCCCTTCGTCGCCGCCTGCGTGCTCGGATCGCTCTCCGCTTGCGGAGGAGGCGGTGACGGCGGCAGCTCGACCCTCTTCACGCCGTTCTCGACCGACGAGGCGGTCGCGACCAGCGCGCGCGTCGTCGTCAACGGCAAGTGGCTGGTCTTCCAGGCCGACGAGGCGACGATCGCCGCCGGCACCAACCTCAACGTCCTGAACGGCGACGCGGACACCACAGACTCGATCGCGGTGGTCGTCAACATGGTGTCGAAGGCCGAGACCGTGCTCGGTGTCGCCGCGGTCGACTTCGCGGTCGTCGGCGCGCACGTCTACCTCGAGGTCGACGAGAGCCTCGACGGCTTCGACTGGAACAACGACACGGACACCAACGACGTTGTGCTCTGCCACTGGCCGACCACCGGCGCCGGGCTCTCCAGCCCGGCGGCTCCGGACGTCGAGTACGTCGACGACCTCGAGGACGAGTCCAACCAGAACCTGGTCGAGGTCGACGGTCGCCTCTACTACACGCGCAGCGACTCGACCGCGGGGCTCGCGAACGGCGACACGACGCTCGCGTACCTCGAGACCACCGCGCCGGTGACGCCGGTCGCGATCACCGCGGTCGACACTGCGTTCGTCCACCACCCGCGGATCCTGCGCGCCGAGGAGGACCTGCTCTTCCTCTACGAGGACGAGACCGTCGAGACGATCGACCTGAACGGCGACGCGGATACCACCGACGAGGTCGTGCTCGCGCTGCTCGACGGGACCGACCCGGCCGCTCTGGTCGCGTCGGTCGAGCTCGCTCTGCGCGACGACAGCACGCCGCTGCGCGCGCGCAACGTCGCGGCGAACGACTGGAACGTCGCGTTCCTGGTCAACGAGGCCGAGCAAGGCACCGACGTCAACGGCCTCAACGACGCGAACCTGTTCCCGGCCGGCTGGAAGCCCGACAACTGCCCGACGTACACCGACACCGACACCGGCGACGACGTCCTGCACTTCCTGCTCTTCAAGGATTGGCTCGCCAACCCGATCACGGATCCCCCGGTCAACACCGGCCTGACCGGCCGCGACCAGATCGTGTTCACCGCTGCGGTCGTCGGCACGATTTCCGACGAGGGCGACGAGGGCGGCGGCGCGTGCGACCTGAACGACGACGGCGACTTCACCGACGAGATCGTGCGCTGGGTCAAGATCGCGACGCCGGACGCGCCGGAAGGCAACGATGCGCTGCTCGTCGCGGTCGCCGACTCGACGCCGGGCGGCGCGTCGGGCCTGACCGACTTGAACGGGATGTTGCTCGCGGTGATCGACGAGAGCGAGGACGACGGCAATTACGACGGCAACGCCGCGGACAACGTGTTGCTCGCGTGGATCGACCCGGTCAGCCCGGTCGCGTGGGCCGCCGACCACTCGTCGACGTCGACGCTGTTCTTCGGCGTGCCGTGGCTCGGCGAGGCGCGTCCGCACGACTACGTGCGCGTCGCGTTCCAAGAGTCCGTGTTCGCGCAGAACGTCGGCGGGTCGGCGGACACCGCGCTCGGCAACGACGACGGCGACACCACCGATTCGCTGCCGGGACTCGCGCTCTTCGCGACGCCGGGCGACCTCGATTTCTTCTGGCCGAAGGTCGCGACCAGCGCGACCAACGCCGGCGTCACGGTGCACAACAACGTGCTCTTCTTCCGCATCAGCGAGGCCGCCGACAAGACCGATTGGAACGGCGACGGCGACAAGCTCGACACGATCCTCGCGCGGACGGCGCTGAACGGCTCGAACTTCCTCTCGCTCGGCACCGCGAACGACATCACGGATCGCTCGGCGGTCGAAGGTGGCGGCTCGATCGGCGCGGCGTGGATCGCGGACGAGGCGGCGGCGAACAAGGACTACAACAAGGACGGCGACAAGACGGACCAGGTCCTGCGCTGGTGCCGCATCGGCTGAGCGAGCGCCGCGACGTCGCGTGCGCGGAGGCTCACTTCGCGCGCGTCCAGACCGCCTTGCGGCCGCCGTCGGGTTTCGGCGGCGGCGACTGCATGCCCTCGAGGAAGACGCTCGCCGCCTTCTCGAGGGCGGCTTCGCGCGCTTCGCCGGCGCCGAAACGCTCGACGATCGCGCTGCGCAGCGTCAGCGCGAGCTCCTGAGCCTGCTTCCCGTTGGTGTCGACGTGCGCCAGCTTCGCGCGGCCGTCGCGGCGCAGCGCGAGCGCCACGCGCTCGACCGCGGCGCGCTGGAACATGTCGAGGAACTTGCCGTCGAGCCGTAGCTGCTTGCGCGGGTGGAAGCGCTCGATGTTCCGCCGCCAGAGCTTGCGCTCGCTCGACAGCAGCACGTGGTTGAAGATCAGCTTGTTCGTGCCCATCGACAGCGCCTTGCGCGGCACGGTCGAGTTGACGAGCTCGTCCAAACGCGCGAGCCGGTGATCCCACTTGAGCACGGTGATCGCGTGCCAACGATCCTCTGCAACGAACCGATCGGCGTTCGCCTCCCAATAGAGGTGGCCGAGCTTGTGCCCGCGCGCGTACCGCGCGAGGTGGTAGGGGACGAAGTGGTTGTGCGCGATCGTGTCGGCGGCGAGGTGCGACAGGTAACCGAGCACGAACGCTTCCTCCGCAGGCGAGCGCGCGAGCGCGAGCATCGAGTCGACGATCGTCCAGCGATGGCAGTGGTTGTAGTGCCCGCCGAACGCCTTGAAGTTGATGATGTCCGCGGCGATGTGGCCGTACTGCCACGCCGGGCGCTCGGCCTCGATCAGGTCGGCGATGCGCGCGGGCAGGAGCTCTCGGCGGCGGCGGTGGACGCGCGCTTCGAACTCCAGGTGGTTGCCGGGGCCCCACGCGGTGAACGCGAGCACGATCGGAACGAGCGCTGCGAAGAGGAACCACACGCGGCCACCTATTTCGAACCCCCGGGCACGGAAGTCAACCTCCGCGAGCTCGTGTATCCACGTCGTACGCACAAAGGTCGTCACCGCGCCGCGGACGCGCGCGGCGAGCGCTCACGCGACGCGGCGGTTACCGAGAACTCGTGATCCCGCGCGATCCGGCGACGGTCGTCCTTCCCACGCTTCGCGCGCGCATCCGACGACGGTGGAAGATTTCGAGCTCGCGTGCTTCGATGGTGGCCTCCGTGACCGCGCCCAAGACCGCCACGATCGTCCACGTCGACGCCGAGACCGGGTTCTCCGGCGGCGAAGTGCAGGTCTTCCTCCTGATGCAGGGCCTCGCGAAGCGCGGTTGGCGCAACGTGCTGGTGGCGCCGCCGGCGAGCGCCGCCCTGGAGCGCGCGGCGAGCCTCGGCATCGAGACCCGGCCGATCGCGATGCGCAACGACCTGCACGGCGGCGCGGTGATCGGGCTCCGGCGCGCGTTCTTGGAGTGCGGCGGCGCGCTCGTCCACCTCCACAGCGGCCGGGCGACGTGGCTCGGAGGGCTGGCGGCGCGCCTCGCGAAGCTGCCCGCGATCACTACGCGCCGGATGGACCGCAAGGTCCGCGGCGGCGTGCGAACTCGGTTGGTCTATCGCTCGCTGACGCGCAGGGTCGCGGCGATCTCGCCGGCGGTCGTGCGCGCGCTCGAGCGCGGCGGCGTGCCGAAGGATCGGATCCGGCTGATCTGGAGCTCGATCGATCCCGCCGCGCTCGCGCCGCGGCGCTCGCGCGAGGACCTGCGCGCGGAGCTCGGGGCCCCGGCGGACGCGTTGGTGCTGCTGACGCTCGGGGCGCTGGTGCCGCGCAAGGGCATCGACGTGTTGCTCGCGGCGCTCGCGGAGCTCGAGAAGGAAGGCGTGCGTCCGCTGCTGTGGCTCGGCGGCGAAGGCGACGCGCGAGCGAAGCTCGAGAAGCGCGCGAAGAAGCTGCGCCTCGCCGAGCGCGTGCGCTTCCTCGGCGCGCGCCGCGATGTCGGCGACCTGTTGGCGGCCGCCGACGTGTTCGTGATGCCGTCGCGGCGCGAGGGGCTCGGCGTCGCCGCGCTCGAAGCGATGGCCGCGGGCGTGCCGCTGGTCGCGACCAACGTCGGAGGACTCGGAGAAGCGGTCATCGACGGCCGCACCGGGCTGTTGGTTCCGCCGGACGACGTGTCCGCGCTCGCCGCGGCGCTGAAGCGCATGCTCGCGGACGCCGAGTTCCGCGCCCGCTGCGCGGCCGAGGGACCGCGTCGGATCCTCGAGGGATTCCACGTCGATCAGATGGTCGCCGGGTACGAGGCGTTGTATCGCGAGCTGCTCGCCGAGCCGCCCGCCGGCGCTTCCAACCTCCCGCCGCCCGCGTAGACTCGGGCGCCGTGTCGCGCGTCCTGACGATCCTCTCCGCGCTGCTGCTCGGCGCGTGCTCGCGCGCCGGCGGCGACGATCCGTTCACGCTCGCGCACAACCTGCGCACCACGTCGCGGCTCGAGCTCGCGGTCGCCGCCGGGCCGGCCGCCGACGCGCTCGCGCCCGCGGTCGCGCGGCTCGAGCGCGCCGGGCGTTGGCGGGTCGAGACCGTCGAGCCGACCGACGAGATCGCCGACGCGCCCGCGGCGCGGATCGTCGTCGGCGACGCGGACACGCCGGGCATGGACGAGTTGCTCGCGGAGCTCGGACGATGCGCGGACGCTGCCGACCTGACCGAGCCGCTCGGGCCGGAGCTCGCGCTGCGCGCGCGGGACGAGCCGGGGTTCGGCCTGCTCGCGACGTTCGCCGATCCCGCGCGGCCGGGATTGCCGGTGACGATCGCGCTCGCGCACGATGCGTTCGACGCCGCGCGCTTGCTCGGCGACGTCACGCCGTGCGCGGAGCCGTCGTGGCAGCTCTTCGTCGACGGCGAGCTCTCGCGCGCGGGCCTGCTCTGGCGCGCGCCGCGCGCGTCCCCGCCGGCGGTGATCGAGCTCGACGAGCGCCGCGCCGTCGAGCAGGTCGACGCCCGCAGTCTGCAGCGCGCGCGCTTCGAGTTGCGCGCGCCGATCTCCGTGCCGCCGGAACTCGCCGAGCAGAGCGCCGTCAGGTGGGAGAAGTCGCTCGCGAGGCTGGATGAGACGCTGCTGCTCCCCGACGAGGCCGCGCGCGTCCATCCGACGGTCTTCGCGCACTGGACGATCGACACGCAGATGAGCTTCGGCGGTCGCGGCGAGCTCTCGATCGCCAATCCGATCCGGCCGGTGCTGCACGCGTTGATCACCGCCGGCGTGCCCGACGACGACGGCGCGGGCTTGGTCTCGTTGACCGCGCGCGAGGCGCTCGGCGCCGCGCGCGCGCCGTGGCTGTCGCGCGCGGTCGGCGTCGAAGCCGCGTCGACGTGGTACGGCCAGAGCCTCGGACGGTGGCTCGCGCACCTCGCTCGCGCCGAGCTCCTGCCGCCGATCGCGACGTTGATCGATCCGCACGCGGAGCTCTCGCCGCTCGCGCTCGAGCCCGCGCGAGCCGGCCTGGTGCGTTTCCTCTTCGGCGAGCTCGGTCGCGACGGTCTGCGCGCGCTGTGGCGCGGCGAGCGGGCGCTCGAGCCGACCGAGGAGCTCGAAGCGAAATTCCGGCGCTGGCTCGCGGTCGTCGGCAAGTCGCACGACGCGGCGCTGGCCGACTGGCGACAGAAGCGCGGCGTGGTCGTGCGCGGCCGCGGGTTCCGCCACGGCGTCGCCATGGTCGCGCCGTTGTTCGATCCGCGGGTGCGCGCCGCCGGGTTCGGCTCCGCCGGATACTTGATCAGCCTCGGCACCGCGAAGGCGTACGGCGCGGACTCGACGTCGCTGGTGTTCCCGGTCTACGCCGAGGCGGGGCTTTCGAGCCAAGCCGGCTCCGCGCCGGGTGGTCTCGGCGTCGCGGGCGGCGGCCTGACCGCGGCCGCGAGCGATCTCGAGCTCTTCGTCGCCGCGTTGCGAGCCAAGGAGCTGCGCTTGAACGTGATGCTGCGGCCGTGCTTGTACGCGTCGCCGACGTCGTCGCTCGCCGGTTGGTCGTTGATCGTCACGCCGGGCGGCTGGGACGCGTTCTTCGCGGCGGAGGAGCGCGTCGGCGTGCACTACGGACTGCTCTCCGAGCTCGCGGGCGCGGAGCTCTTCTGCTTCGCGGGCGAGATCTCGAACGCGTCGGTCACCAAGGCGACCAAGTTCAACACGTGGGAGCGCGCCGAGCTCCCCGGTCGCGCGCGGCAGTGGCAGAAGGTGATCGAGCGCACGCGCGCCGCGTACACCGGCGGCCTGCTCTTCGCCGCGGAGACGCTCTACGAAGCCGAAGCGATCCAGTTCTGGGGGCTGCTCGACTTCATCGGCATCGACGTGATGCCCGAGGTCGTGCTCGACGGGCTCGGCGACGAGTTCTCGCGCGAACGCGTGGTCAGGACGCTCCAGGGGCTCCTGTTCTCGTGCGCGGAGGTCGCCGAGATCCACGGGCGGCCGTTGATCGTCACCGAGTTCGGTTTCTCGTCGACCGCGGACGGGTGGAAGCTCGCCGCGTTGCCGCAGGGCGAGTACGACGGCGACATGCAGTCGCGGCTCTACGAAGCGTGGTGCGACGCGCTCGTGCGCACGCCGGTCGCCAAGCGCCCGACCGGAGGCGCGTACCTCTGGTCGTGGAGCACCGATCCGCACGGCGGCGGCGACGGCGAGCGCGGGTTCTCTCCGCAAGCTAAGCCCGCCGAGCGCAATCTGAGCGGAGTGTTCCGTCGACCGTGAAGAAGCGCGTCTCGACCGAGAGCGCCGCGCGGTCCGTCGCTCCGAGCTCGGCGGCACGAGCCGCCATGCAGCCCGCGGCGTCGACCGCATCGCGATCGCGGGCGTCCGTCGCCAAGCGCTCGGCGCAGCCCGCCGCCTCACCGGACGGAGAGCTCTCCGAGCTCCCCGGCATCGGACCGGCGCGCGCGCGGCGTTTCGCGGCGCTCGGCGTGCGCTCGCTGCGCGAGCTGTGCGCGCTGCTGCCGCGCAAGCTCGAGGTCTGGAGCGCGGTGACGCCTGCGGCGGTCGCGCGCGTGTCGTTGGGTGCTCGCGTGGTGCTCGCGGGGCGTGTCGAGCGCTCGCGCTTCTCGCGTTTCGGACCGCGTTCGTTGGTGCGCGTGACGCTCGGCGACGAATCGGGCTCGATCGACGTCCTCTTCTTCAACCAGAGCTGGCTGCGCGAGCGCTTCCGAGCCGGCGACGCGCTCGAGGTCTGCGGCAAGGTGACCGACTCCAAGGGCCCGGTGCTGATCGCCGAGCGCATCGCTTCGCCCGAACGGCCGTTCCCGCGCGCCGGGGAGCTCGTCGCGACGTATCCGAGCGCCGATGGGCTCGCGTCGGGGTTCGTCGGCGACGCGTGCCGGCGCGCGCTCGCGGTGTTCGCCGACCGCTTGGTCGAGCCGCTCGAGCCCGCGCGGCTCGCCGAGCGCGGGCTCGCGCCGTTGCCGGACGCGCTGCGGGCGTTGCACGCGCCGACCAGCCTCGAGGAATTCGATCGCGCGCGTCGTCGCGCCGCGCTCGAGCCGTTGCTCGAGCTCCAAGCGAGGATCGTCACGCGCGCACGCGCCGCCCGCGAGCTCGGCGCTCGCGAGCTCGTCGTCGACGACCGCGTCGCGGACGAGCTCGTCCGCGCGCTCGGCCACGTGCCGACCGGCGACCAGCGGCGCACGCTCGACGCGCTGCGCGGCGAGCTCGCGCGGCCGACACCGATGCGCCGCCTGCTGCAGGGCGACGTCGGCTCGGGCAAGACGTTGGTCGCGGCGTTCGCGTGCGCGGTCGCGGCGCGCGCCGGCGCGCAGGCCGCGTTGCTCGCGCCGACCGAGATCCTCGCGGAGCAACATCGCGAAAGCCTGCGCGAGTTCTTCGCTCGCGCAGGCGTCGAAACCGCGCTGCTGGTCGGCTCCCTCTCCGCGCGCGAGCGCCGGCGCGAGGGCGAGCGACTGTCGAGCGGCGCCGCGGCGGTCGCGTTCGGCACGCACGCGCTGCTCTCGGAGACCGTCGCGTTCCGCGAGCTCGCGCTCGCGGTCGTCGACGAGCAACACCGCTTCGGCGTCGAGCAGCGTTCGCGACTGGTCGCGAAGGGCCGCGGCGTGCACGTGCTCCTGATGACCGCGACGCCGATCCCACGGACGCTCGCGCTCGCGCTGTACGGCGATCTCGAGGTCA
>JADLBP010000023.1 GCA_020847695.1 Planctomycetota bacterium | reverse complement strand
CACCGCGAGCGCGAACGCCGCGAGCCCGAGCTTGCCCGAGCGGCCGAGCGGGACGAAGTGCGCGAGCGCGAGCGCGCTCCACAGCGCGAGGCTCCACACCCAACCGGGCTCGCTGCGCACGCGAGCGACCAGTGTCGCGACGAGGCCGAGCGCCGTGCCGCACGCGAGCGCGAACCAGCCGAGATCGAACAATGCGCCCGCGCCGAGCGCCGGGTGCCGCAGCGCGAGCGCGACGACCTCGGCCGCGGCGAGCATCGTCGAGGCCGCCCAGGCGGTCCGCGCGATCGAGCCGAGGGTGGGCGACGTGGAGTTCATGGCTTCAGCGTTGGAACGCGGCGAGCGCCGTTATCGGCGCACGAGCCGGGTGGGCCGAATGGCGGCGGGCGCCGGGCCGATCGCCGTAGCGTCGTTGGGGGGAAAGGCGGGGCACGCCGACGGTGTAGTGCTTTCCGGGCCGACGCGCCAGCGCGATCCGCGCCCAGGCACTCGCCCCGCGGACGCGGACTTTGTATGCAACAGCGCATGAACTCCAGGAACGTCGATCCTCGCGACCGGCACAGCGCACGAGGCCACACGGGGTGAGCCTCCCGACATCGCTCGACGACTCCCGGTCGCCGCGCGAGGGCGCCAAGCTCGAGCTCCTACTCGGCGTGGCGCTGCTCGCGTTCGTCGTCTGGTACCTCGCTTGCGCGCTCAGCCTCTGGCGCGACTCGGCGATGGACGACGCGTACATCACGTACGTGTACGGCCGCAACCTCGCCGAGGGGCACGGCCTGCGCTTCAACGCGGGCGACGCCGAGCCGACGCCCGGCGCGTCGAGTCTGCTGCACGCGCTCTTCGCCGCCTTCGTGCACGCGCGCGGGGTCGACCCGTTGGTCGCGACGCGTTGGCTCGGACTCGGCTGCGTCGCCGTGCTCGGCGCGTTGCTCGGTTGGGCCTCCGCGCGGGCGACGCGCGCGCCGTTCGGCGCCGGCTTGTTGGTCGGCGGGTGGCTCGCGCTCGGCCTCGCGTTGCTGCCTGAGACCGTGCAACACGTCGCGGGCGGGATGGAGACGCTGCTCTTCGTCACCGTGCACGCCGCGTACCTCGCCTGGATGGTGGTCGCCGCGGATCCCCGGCGCGCTCCGGGCGTCGCGGTGCAGTGGCTCGGCGCGTTGCTCGCGCTCGTGTTGACGGCGACCCGTCCCGAGGGCGCGCCGCTCGCTCTCGCGGCGCTCGCGTGCCTCTCGCTCGCGCGGTCGCGGATGAGCGGCTCGCCCGGCCTCGTGCGCGCGGTCGCGAGTTTCGACCCGGCTCGAGGCGGCCTCGCCTGGGCGTGGTGCGGAACGCTGCTCGTGCTCGCGGGCTTCTTCGCGTGGCACGTCAGCTACTTCGGGGCGCTCTTCCCGAACGCGTACTACGTGAAGACCGCGAGCAAGATCTTCGGCGGCGGCGGCCTGCCCGGACTCGCGGGCACGCTCGCGTTCGCGTGGCAGCGCCTGTTGCCGCTCGCGCTGATCGTCGTCGTGCTCGCGAAGCTCGCGGGCGCGCGCGAGGACTGGCGAGCGCGCGCGTGGCTCGCCGTGCCGGCACTGCTGGTGCTCGCGTCGTTGACCCGCGTGATCCGCGAGATGGCCGGCGGTTTCCGGTACGAGTTCGGGATGCTGGTGCCGTGGGTGCTGTTGGTCGGCATCGGCGTGCTCGAGCTGCGGCGTCGGTCGCGCGCCGGCTACGCGAGCGCGCTGCTGGTCACCGGCGCGTGCTTGCCCTTGCTCTTCACCGAAGCGAACTCGAGCTTCGCCGCGTGGTTGGCGCATCCGCGCAGTCCGACCGAACGTTGGCGCCAAGGCGGACCGCAGGACAACGCGCTCGCGTGGGTCGGCCTCGACCTCGCGCGCACCGGGCTCGAGTCGAACGCGACCGTGCTGCTCTCCGGCGCCGGACAGATCCCGTATTGGTCGAAGTTCCGCGCGCTCGATTGGATCGGGCTGAACGACAGCTACCTCTCCGGTCGCGAGCCTCGCACGCTCGACGAGGTGTGGAGCTACATCGACGCACGGCACCCGGACGTGATCGTGTCGGTGTTGCCGCCCGCGGCGAGCGACGGTCCGGTGCTCGACACCGACGCCAACTTCCGCGCGCCGGCGGTCCAACGCTTCCTCACCGGCTTCGCGTCCGAGCTCTTCGAGCGCTGGGACCACGACCGCGTCTCCGGGATGTTGCGGCGCGAGATGGGCTACATCCGCGAGCACTACGATTTCGGCGTGTGCTACCAGCTCGGCCGACGCTGGCGGACCGATTGGTGGTTGTTCGTCTACGTGCGCCGCGATTCGCCGCACCGCGACGCGTTGCTCGCCGCGCTGCGCGCCTCCGAGCACGTCGACGCGACCAGCGCGCTCGGCGAGCACTACCCGTTCGACCCGCGCACGCTGCGGTCCGCGCGCTGAGCCGCTCCGCCGCCCGGTCCGCGCCGGGAGGGCGCCCGATGGCGCTGGATGGCGCCGGATGTCATCGGGGGGCGGCGCGGCCGCGGCGCGAAGGCCAACCAGGCGAGCCGGACCTCCCCGCGGAAGGTTGGGGGGCAGGGGCCGCCGACGGGTCGGCTGTCGGCCGGCGGTTTCGGGGCGCGCGGACGCTCCAGAGGCGCTCACGGCGCGCTCCCGGGTCGCTCGCTCTATGCGCCCGACGCGCTGCGAAACAAAACCTGCGCCCAAGTGCGGGGGGCGGCGTATCGTGGAGGCGAGCGCGACTTCTTCCGCGCGCCGATCCATGCCGCTCGCTTCCCAGCTCGCTAGACCTGGCAGAGTCTTGCTCCTCTGCGCGCTCGCCGCGTGTTCTCGCGCTCCCGCCGCGTCCACGCCGTCGACCGCGCGCGGCTCGGTCGACGAGCTGCGCGCGCTCGGCTACTCCGGCGTCGCGAGCGAAGCGTCCGACGATCGCCGCACCGGCGTCGTGTTCGCCGATCCGGCGCGAACGAGCCCGGGCTACAACCTGACCAGCGTCTCGAAGTTCTGCACCGCCGATCTGTTCGACTCGAGCGGCGAGCTCGTCCATCGTTGGCACGACCCGACCCAGCGTGCGTGGGACCATGTCGAGCTGCTCCCCGACGGCGACCTGCTGGTCGTCGGTTCCGATCGTGGCGAGCGCAAGTTCGCGGGCGCGCTGTGCGAGGACCACTACGTCCAGCGCTTCGCGTTCGACGGCAGCACGCGTTGGAAGCTCGCCGCACGCGCACACCACGACGTGCAGGTGATGTGGAACGGCGACTTCCTGACGCTGACCGCCGATCAACGCGAGCTCCCCGCCGTCGACACCGAGCACGAGGTGATCGACAACCGCTTCACGCGGATCTCGCCGGACGGGAAGGTGCTCGAGGAGCTCTCGCTCTACGACCTGTGCTCCAAGCCGGAGTCGAAGTTCGTGTTCCAGAAGGTCGCGCCGAACCCGAACAAGCAGTTCCCGATCATCGACTACTTCCACGCGAACTCGATCGAGTTCATGCGCGATCCCGCGCTGCACGGCACGCACCCGATCTTCGCGCCGCACAACGTGCTCGTCAGCATGCGCCACCAGGACTGCATCGCGGTCTTCGACTGGGATCGCCAGGTCGTGGTCTGGCAGTGGGGCCGCGGCGAACTCTCCGGTCCGCACGACGCGCGCGTCTTGCCGAACGGGCACGTGCTGGTCTTCGACAACGGCATCGACCGCCGCTGGACGCGCATCGTCGAGGTCGATCCCGCGACCGGCGCGATCGTGTGGAGCTACCACGATCCGGTCGATCGCTCGCGCTTCTTCAGCCTGAGCCAGGGTGCGAGCCAACGGCTGCCCGACGGCAACACGCTGATCGCCGATTCGAACTCCGGTCGGGCGTTCGAGGTGACGCCCACGGGCGAGAAGGTCTGGGAGTACCTCGTTCCGCACTTCGACGAGCGCGGGCGGCGCGCGGAGATCTACCGGATCCGAAGGTACGCGCCGGAGTTCGTCGAGCCGATCCTCGCCGCCCACGCTTCGATGGCGTCGGGCGAGGCGGACGCCGCCGCGCCGACCGCGAAGTAGCCCGTCGACGCCTCGATTCGGCGGAGCGCGGCGACGAACGCGGCGTCGACTTGCGTTAGCATCCGCGGCGCATGGCCCTCATCGAACCGCGCACGCTCAAGGGGTTCCGCGACTACCTGCCCGAAGCGATGATCCCGCGCGAGCGGCTGATCGACGTCGCCCGCAAGGTCTATCGCTCGTACGGCTTCGTTCCGATCGACACGCCGGCGCTGGAGTACGAGGAGATCCTGACCGGCAAGGGCGGCGCCGAGAGCGACAAGCAGATGTACCGCTTCGAGGACCACGGCGGCCGCAAGGTCGCCCTGCGCTTCGACCTGACCGTGCCGCTCGCGCGCTTCGTCGCGCAGTACTCCGGCGAGCTCGGGTTGCCGTTCAAGCGCTACCACATCGCTTCGGTCTGGCGCGGAGAGAACACGCAGCGCGGCAGGTACCGCGAGTTCATGCAGTGCGACTTCGACACGATCGGCAGCGAGAGCCTGACGAGCGACATCGAGACTGCGTTGGTGATCCACGATCTGTTCGCCGCGCTCGGGCTCGAGGCGACGATCCACGTCAACAATCGTCGGCTCTTGAACGGCTTGCTCGCGCGCCTCGAGCTCGACTCGAAGTCCGGGCCGGTGCTGCGCGCGCTCGACAAGCTCGACAAGATCGGGGCCGACAAGGTCGCCGAGGAGATGCGCGTCCAGGCCGGCGCGTCCGACGCGCAAGCGCGCGAGATCCTCGCGCTCGCGGCGGTCCGTGGCTCGAACGACGAGATCCTGCGCCAGCTCGAGCCCTTGGTCGCGTCCAACGAGCTCGGCCGCGACGGGCTCGCGAAGCTCGCCGAGCTGCTCTCCGCGGTGCGCGCCGTCGGCGTCGAGGAACGGCGCGTGCAGCTCGACGTCTCGATCGCGCGCGGCCTCGACTACTACACCGGCACCGTCTTCGAGACATCGCTCGACGCGTTGCCGTCGATCGGCAGCGTGTGCTCCGGCGGTCGCTACGACAACCTCGCGGAGCTCTACACCAAGGAGCGCTTGCCCGGCATCGGTGCGTCGCTCGGTCTCGATCGACTGCTCGCGGCGATGGAGGAGCTCGGCGTGCTCGAGAAGCGCCGCACCGGCGCGAGCACGCTGCTGGTCCACTTCGACGCGGCGCGACGGAACGACTACCTGCGGCTTGCCGCGCGCCTGCGCGCCGCGGGCGTCGGCGTCGAGTTCTATCCCGAGGCGAAGAAGCTCGGCAACCAGCTCAAGTACGCCGATCGCCGCGGGTTCCGCTTCGCGGTCGTCGCCGGCGAGAACGAGTGGGCGAGCGGTCGCTGCCAGGTCAAGAACCTGACCGCGGGCACCCAAGCCGACGCGCCGATGTTCGACGCGACCGGGGCGGCCAGTCCGGAGCTCGTCGCGTTGCTCCAGTAGCGCGAGCGACGGCTCGCAGCGCGGACGCCCCGGTGGCTAGGTCCGCCATGCGCGCCACGCGCGCCACGCGCGCCAGGTGCGCCAGGTGCGCCAGGTGCGCCAGGTGCGCCAGGTGCACCAGGTGCACCAGGTGCACCGTTGCACCTGCGAGGACGGCGCGCGGAGCCATCGCGACGGCGCGCGTCCGCCCGGAGCCGGGCTCCGGACGGAACGCGCGCCCGCCGGATTCAGCTCGCCCGCACCGCGATCTTGCGCGCGCCGTTCGCCTTCTTCGGCACGGAGAGGCTGAGCACGCCGTGCTTCGACTGGGCTTCGATCGCGTCGCCGTCGACGCCGTCGGGCAAGCGGAACGCGCGCCGGTACGTGCCGTACGTGAACTCGCGGTGCGCGAGCTCGAACGCGCCGGCGGTTTCCGGGCCTTCGGAGCTCTGCGGCGCGGGCGCCTTGACCTCGGCCTCGATCGTCAGGACTCCGCGCTCGAACTCGATCGAGATCGCTTGCGGGTCGACGCCCGGGAGCTCGACGTCGAAGTGGTAGGCGTTCGCGCTCTCCCACACGTCGGTGCGCGGCACGAGCACGGCGATCTCGCGCGGCTCGGCGTTCGGAGTGCGTTGGATGACTTGGTTCATGGCTTCCTCGCTTCAGCTCGGGTTGTGGACGGTGATCTTCTTCGCACGCTCCGCCTCGGCGCGCGGCAGGTCGACCCACAGCACGCCGTTCTCGTAGCGCGCCGCGATGCGGTCCTGCTCGACGCGGAACGGCAAGCGCACCCTGCGGGCGAAGCGTTCGCCCTCGCGTTCGCGCCCGTGCCAGCGCTCGCCTTCCGCGAGAGCGCGAGCCGTGCGCGTGCCCTGCAGCGACAGCACGTCGCCGTCGAGCGTGACGTCGATCGCTTCCGGCGCGTAGCCGGGGGCGCGCAGGGCGACACGGACCGCGTTCTCGCTGGTCCAGACGTCGAGCTCGGGCTCGCGCCCGCCTTGGAAGACGCGGCCGAGCTCACGCTCGAACTCTGCGAACGGATCGGCGCCGAACGGCGCGGTCCACGGGATCATCCACGGATTCAGCAACATGGTTTCTCCTTCGATTCCTGAGGCGATTCCTGAGGCGGTGCGTGGCGGTTCGGGACCGGGCGAGGCCTCGTCCGAGCCGCGGGTGCGACCTGGTTTCGTCGCGCCGAAAGCAAGCTCGGTGCCAACGCGTCCGCGCGCTCCGAAGCGACGAAAGCAGCTCGAAGACGGGCTCCATTCCGTCGAATTGGCACCGACGTCGCTGCCAAATCGACGCTCGAAAGAGCATCGAGCGAGCGCTACGCGCGCGTGCCGAATGGCATGGGCTTTGTTCCAATGCACGGCGTGAAAGTCGAGTTCCACGACTACTACGGCGTGCTCGGCGTCCCGCGCGACGCGAGCGTCGAAGCGATCCGTTCCGCGTACCGCAAGCTCGCTCGCAAGCAGCACCCGGACATCGACAAGTCCGCGGGCTCGACCGAGCGCTTCCAACGCATCAACGAGGCGTACGAGGTCCTCAAGGACCCGGAGAAGCGCGCTCGCTACGACCGGCTGGGCTCGCGGTGGAAGGAAGGCGATCCGTTCGAGGCGCCGATGGGCCACCCCGGCGGCTTCCACGGACGCGAGCAGTCGTTCGAGGGTTTCGACGGCTTCAGCAGCTTCTTCGAGTCGTTGTTCGGCGAAGCTCCGCCGGACTTCGGGCGCGCTCGGCGCGGCCGCGGTCGGCGCACGCGCGGCGTCGAGCTCGAGGTCGAGCTCTCGCTCGAGGAAGTCTTGAACGGCGCGTCGCGCTCGATCGAGCGCCGAGTGCGCGGCGGCGGTCGCACGGCTCGACGCGTGCAGATCCCGCCGGGCGTCGCGGACGGTCAGTTGCTCGAGCTCCCCGGCGACGAGCACGGCGACGTCGTGCGCTTGGTCGTCCGCGTCGCACCGCACCCGCGCTTTCGCGTCGACGGCTTCGATCTCGACGCCGACCTTCCGGTCACGCCGTGGGAGGCGGCGCTCGGGGCTCGCGTGACGCTGCGCGGGCTCGACGGCTCGGAGCTCGCGCTCAACCTGCCGGCCGGCGGCGAGAGCCGGCGACTGCGGCTGCGCGGTCAGGGCCTGCCGCGACCGGACGGGACGCGCGGCGACCTGCACGTGCAGGCGCGCATCGTCGTGCCGAGCTCGCTTTCACCGGAGGAACGGCGCGCGTTCGAGGAGCTCGCGCGCGTCTCGCGCTTCCGGCCGCGTGGCTGACGTGCACGGCAGCTCGCTCGTTCGCGCATCGCCGCCGCGGGCTATCGCCGATTCCGCGCGCCGCGCCTAGACTCTGCGAGCCGCACGATGGCTCACTCGGAGACTACGCCGACGGCCCGGCTCGCAGCCGAGCTCGCGGAAGCGCGCGCCGAGATCGCACGCTTGCGCGCGAAGCTCGGCGACGCGAGCGACGAGCAAGCGCCGCGCTGGCGCCAGATGCTCGATGCCATCGACGGCATCGTGTTCGAGTACGACGTCGACGCCGATCGCTTCGTGTACGTCAGCGCGCGCGCCGAGGGCATGCTCGGCTTCACCCTCGACGAATGGTGCGCGCCGAACTTCTGGTCCGACCACGTCCACCCCGACGACCTCGACGGCGCGATGACCGCGTGCGTGCGCGCGATCGAGGAGCGGCGCGACCACGAGCTCGAGTACCGCATGATCGGGCGCTTTGGCCGCGTCGCCTGGCTGCACGACTACTGCACGGTGGTCGAGGACGAGGGCCGCATCCGCCTGTTCGGCGTGATGGTCGACGTCACCCCGAAGAAGCGCGTCGAGTCGCTGATGGTGCAGGTGTCGGGTCGCTTGAGCGCGCTGCTCGCGAACCTCGCCGCCGGCGTGCTGTTCGGCGACTCCGACGGACGCATCTCGTTCGCGAACACCGCGTTCTGTCGCTTGTTCGGATTGCACGATCCGAATGCGTTGGTCGGCGAGCCCGCGGCGCGCGTCATGGCGCGCATCGCGACGCGTTTCACCGAGTCGGAGCGCTTCCTCGAGCTCGCGAACTCGCTGCCGTCCGGCGGCAACGCCGGACTCTCTCAGGAGTTCACGACCCTGCACGGAGGCGTGGTCGAGGTGTCGCACGCTCCGGTGCACCTGCCGGGCGAGAGCGCGGGCCATCTGTGGCAGTTCACCGACGTCACCGCGAGCCGCAGCGCGGAGCGCACGATGCGCCGGATCGCCGCGGGCACGTCGCGCGCGATCGGCGACGAGTTCTTCAAGGCGCTGGTCGAGCACGTCGCCGGCGCGATGGGCGCGCGTTGGGCGGTGGTGTCCGAACGTCTGGAGCACGACCGCGACCGCGTCCGGATGCTCGCGGTCTGGGATCACGACCGGCTGATCGAGCCGTTCGAGCTCTCGATCCCCGGCGGGCCGTGCGAGATCACCGTGCGCGACGGCATGGCGTTCTTCCCGGGCACGCTTTCCGACGCGTACCCGGAGCACGTGCTCGTCAAGCAACTCGGTGTGCGCACGTACCTCGGCGCCGCATTGCGCGGCTCGACCGGCGAGCCGCTCGGCGTCCTCGCCGTCCTGCACGATGGGCCGCTGTCGACGACGCTCGACATCGCGTCGATCCTCGCCGTGTTCGCGGGCCGCGCCGCGGCCGAGCTCGAGCGCAAGCACGCCGAAGCGGCGCTGCGCAGCAGCGAGACGCGCCACCGCGCGCTGCTCGAAGCGCTGCCCGACCTGATGTTCCTGATGGACGCCGGCGGGACCTACCTCGACTTCCACGCGTCCGATCGCAGCGCCTTGCTCGCGCCGCCGGAGGCGTTCCTCGGCAAGCACTTCCGCCAAGTGCTGCCGCCGCACCTCGTCGGGCAGTTCACGCAGATGCACGAGCGCGTGCTGCGCACGGGCGAGCCGCAGATGGGCGAGTACACGGTCGAGGTCGGCGGCCGAGCGCGGCGCTACGAGGCCCGCATGGTCGCGTGCGGGCCCGATCGCGTGCTCGCGATCGCGCGCGACATCGAGCAGCAGTACCGGCTCAAGGAAGAGCTGGCGCAGGCGCAGAAGATGGAGAGCATCGGTCGGCTCGCCGGGGGAGTCGCGCACGACTTCAACAACCTGTTGACCGGCATCCTCGGTTACGCGGAGCTCGGTCAGCAGGCGTTGCCCGCGTCGACCGCGGTCTCGGGCTACTTCGGCCGCATCCGCGGAGCGGCCGAGCGCGCGGCGGACCTCACCAATCAGCTGCTCGCGTTCGCGCGCAAGCAGATCGTCGAGCCGCGCGTGATCTCGCCCGCGGCCGCGATCGCGGAGATGCAGGGTTTCATGCAGCGCGTGATCGGCGAGGACGTCGAGCTCGCGACGGAACTCACGCAGGACACGTGGCGCGTGCGCATCGATCCGACGCAGTTCCAACAGGTGCTGCTCAACCTGCTGGTCAACGCACGCGACGCGCTGCCCGAAGGCGGACACGTTCGGATCTCCACGAGCAACGTGCACCGCGTTCCGCGCGCCGATGCCGCGACGGCACCGCTCGGCGGGTCCACCTCCGAGACCGGGACCGATTGGGTCTGCATCTCCGTCGTCGACGACGGCATCGGGATGTCGAGCGAGGCGTTGGCGCACGCGTTCGAGCCGTTCTTCACGACCAAGCCCGCGGGGCGTGGCACCGGGATGGGCCTCGCGACCTGCTACGGCATCGTCAGCCAGCACGGCGGCCACATCGAGATCGCGAGCCAGCTCGGCGAGGGGACGCGCGTCGACGTGCTCTTGCCGCGCGTCGACATGCCGACCGAAGCCCACGCTCCGAGATCCGAAGGCATGCCGCACGGCACCGAGCGCGTGCTGCTCGTCGAGGACGAAGCGACGGTGCGCGACTTGGTCCTCGGCGTGCTGCAATCGCTCGGCTACGAGGTGCGCGCCGCCGAGGACGCCGAGGGGGCGCGTGCGGTCTGGCGCGAGTCGCGCGGCGGCTTCGACGTGCTCGTCACGGACGTGATCATGCCGTCGGAGACCGGCGCCTCGCTCGCGGACGCGCTGCGCGCCGAACGTCCCGGCCTGCGCGTGCTGTACGTTTCCGGTTACGCGGCGAGCTCGGTCGCTCCCGAGCGCCTCGCGGGCCCCGGCGTCGCGTTCCTGGCGAAGCCGTTCAGCGTCGGCGAGCTCGCTCGCCGTCTGCGCGCGCTGCTCGACGCGCCGCGCTGAGCTTCCGACGCGCGCCGACCGCGGCTATCGTGGCGCGACCCACCCGCGCGTGCGTCGGCGCCGTCCGCGTCGACGCCGCCCAACCCCGGAGAAACGCATGTCCACCGCGCTCCTGCGCCGGATTTCCGCCGTCCTCGTCCTGGCCTCCGCGGCGCTCGCGCAAGGCCCGAAGGTACTGACTCCGCACCGCGTCGCCGAGCTGAAGAGCGTCGGCGGCGCGCTGATGTCTCCCGACGGCCGGCACGTCGCGTACACGCTGTCCGTGCCGCGCAAGCCGCTGGTCGACGACGACGGCGGCAACTGGACCGAGCTCTGGGTGCTCGACTTGCCCGAAGGGAAGTCGCGCGCGTTCGTCGGCGGGAAGAGCGAGCTCTCGGGCGTGTCGTGGACACCCGATGGCAGCGGGCTCGCGTTCCTCGCGAAGCGCGGCGACGACAAGCACAACGCGCTCTACGTGTTGCCTCTCGGCGGCGGGGAAGCGCAACGCGCGGCGTCGCTCGCGACCGGCATCTCGGGCTACAGCTTCGCGCCCGACTCGAAGCGCGTCGCGTTGCTCGCCGCGGATGCCGTGCCGGAGGCGCGCAAGAAGGAGCAGGACAAGGGGTTCAAGCAGGAGATCTACGAGGAGGATTGGAACAAGAGCTCGCTCTGGCTCGCGACGCTCTTCGACGCGAGCGCGAAGCCGACCAAGGTCGAGCTACCGGGCTCGGTGCGCGACGTGAAGTGGTCGCCGGTCGACGATCGACTGCTGGTCGCGCAGAGTCCGACGCCGCTGGTCGACGACGACATGATGCGCACGCGCGTCTCGGTGATCGATCTCGCGGGCAAGACGCTCGCGAAGTTCGACAACCCGGGCAAGCTCGGCGCGATCTCGTGGAGCCCCGACGGCAAGCGCGTCGGCCTGCAGTCCGCGGCGGACCTCAACGATCCTTCGGCGGGCCGTTTCCTCTTCGCGCCGGCGAGCGGCGGCGCGCTGGTCGATCCGTTGCCGGGCTACGAGGGCGACGTGGTCGCGAGCGCGTGGCGGGACGCCGACACGGTGAGATTCGTCGCGGCGCACGGCGTCTGGTCGGCGCTCGAGGAGCTCGGCCTCGCCTCCTCCGGCGCGCCGAAGACGCTCGTGCCCGGCGGCGGTCCGAGCCTGCAGTCGATCAGCCTCTCGAAGGACGGTCGCAGCGCGGCGTTCGTCGCGAGCACGCCGACGCATCCGCCCGAGGTCTTCGTGATGGGCGCGGGCGAGACGTCTCCGCGTCGGATGACGACCTCGAATCCGTGGCTCGCCGACGTCCAGCTCGGCAAGCAAGAGGTGGTCGAGTTCAAGGCGCGCGACGGGCTCGCGCTGCAAGGCGTGCTGATCCGTCCGCTCGACGAGAAGCCGGGCCAGCGCTATCCGCTGATCCTCTACGTGCACGGTGGGCCGGAGTCGCACCACTCGAACGGTTGGCTGACCAACTACGGCGATCCGGCGCAGGTCGCCGCCGCGCGCGGCTTCGCGGTCTTCCACATCAACTATCGTGGCAGCACCGGCCTCGGCGTCGCGTTCTCGAAGCTCGGCCAGGGCGATCCCGCCGGCGCCGAGTTCGACGATCTGATCGACGGCATCGATCACCTGATCGCGTCGGGCCTAGTCGACAAGGACAAGGTCGGCGTCACCGGCGGTTCGTACGGCGGTTACGCGACCGGCTGGCTCTCGACGGCGTACTCGCACCGGATCGCGGCGGGCGTGATGTTCGTCGGCATCAGCGATCTGCTCTCGAAGGTCGGCACCACCGACATCCCGGAGGAAGAGTTCCTGGTGCACGCGCTGAGCCGCCCGTGGGAGCGTTGGCAGATGATGCTCGAGCGCAGCCCGATCTGGTACGCGGGCAAGTGCCGGACGCCGCTCCTGATCCTCGGCGGCAAGGACGATCCGCGGGTCGATCCGGGGCAGTCGCGAGAGCTCTATCGCCACCTCAAGACGCGCGGCAACTCGGTGGTGCGCTTGGTGCGCTATCCGGGCGAGCAACACGGCAACCGCAAGGCGTGCGCGAAGCTCGACTACGCGCTGCGCTCGATGCAGTGGTTCGAGCACTACCTGAAGGGCCCCGGCGGCGAAGCGCCCGCGTGGGACCTCGACTACGAGGAACCGAAGCAGTAGCCCGATGTTCGTCGGGCTCCTCGCGCTCGCCCTCCTGACGTTCGCTGCGCCGATTCGAGCGCAGGAGGAGAGCGCGCCCGCATCGACGAGCGCGGTGCGTCCGGCGCGCTCCGCGCCGACGAATCTGCGCGTCGAGTGGCTGGTCGAGCCGCTCGGCGTGATCGACGCGAAGCCGCGCTTCTCGTGGGAGCTCGCGGACTCCAGGCCGGGCGCGAAGCAGACGGCGTACCGCATCCAGGTCGCGTCGAGCGCCGAGAAGCTCGCGCGCGACGAAGCCGACGTGTGGGACAGCGGCGTCGTGCAGTCGAGCGCGACCGTCGGCGTCGAGTACGGCGGCAAGGAGCTCTTGTCGCTCGCGACCTTCGTGTGGACGGTGACGACCTTCGACGCCGAGGGCGTCGGAGTGAAGTCGCAGCTCGCGCAGCGTTTCGGCACCGGTCCGCGCTCGGCCGAGGAGCTCGGCGCGAGCTGGATCCAAGTGCCGCCGTTCACGACGCCGCGGCGTCCGGCGCACAACGGCTTCCATTCGGACTGGGCGACGCGCGCGGACGCGGTAAAGTGGGTGCAGCTCGACTTCGCAAAGGCCGAGCGCCTCGATTCGCTGACGCTCTACCCGACCCGGCCGTTCGACGGTCCGGACTGGCCGGAGTTCCTGTTCCCGCTGGAGCTCGAGGTGCAGACCGCCGACGACCGGGACTTCGCGGTCGGCGTGCGCACGCTCGCTCGTTGGTCGGCGGCGGACAGTCCGCGCGAGCCGCTTGCGCCGCTGGTGCTCGACCTCGCCGAGCCGACGGTGAAGAGCGTGCGGGTCGTCGTGAAGAAGCTCGCCGCGAATCCGGACGGTGGGTTCGGCTTCACGCTCGCCGAGCTCGAAGCGTCCGCGTGGCAACACAACGGCGAAGACGCGTTCACGATGACGATCGCCGGTCGCGCGAGCGCGAGCGACTTCCTCGCGACCGGCGCCTGGTCGCTCGCGAACCTCGTCGACGGCGACACGACCTCGCACGCCGCCGAAGAAGACGCGTCCGGCCCGACGACGATGTTCGTCAAGCAGTTCCGCCTTCCGTCGAAGCCGATTTCGGCAACGCTGCGCGCGACGGCGGCGGGACTCTACGAAGTGCACATCAACGGCATCGGGATCGTCACTTCGCCGATCCAGCCGCTGTGGACGAACTACGACGTGCGGTCCGAGCTCGCGACTCGGAGCTCGCTCCAGTCGTGCGTGAAGCGCGGTTGGAACGAGCTGCGGTTCGAGGTCGCCGACGGTTGGTTCGCAGGTCGCCTCGGTCTTGCGCACGTCGTGCCGGACGGCGCGGCGCGCGGAATCTACGGTCGCGTGCCGGCTCTGCTCGCGCGGCTCGACGTCGTCTGCGAGGGCGGCGAGCGAGTGAGCGTCGTCACCGACGAGAGTTGGCACTGGTCGCGTGAGACCCGAACTCGTTCCGCCGACTTGCTCGACGGCGTGGAGGACGAAGCATCGTTCCCGGTGCGTTGGCAAGTCTTCTCCGGGCTCGACGGGCTGCACGGCGTGTACAACTCCGGTCGCGACCTCGCAGTCGTCGATTGGCAATCCGCGCACGCGTGGCCGGCGCATGCGCGCGACGGTAAGCGCGTGTGGCTCGATCCGGAGCGCTGCGAGCGCGTGGACGTCGTCGAGCGCTTGAAGCCGAGCTCTGTCGTGCAAGTCGAACCGACGACCTGGCTCGTCGACTTCGGGCAGAACTGCACCGGAACGATCTCGGCGACGGTCGAAGGGCGCTCGGGCGACGTCGTCGAAGTTCGCTACGGCGAAGCGCTCGACGCGAGCGGCCGTCTGTACCGCGGCAATCTGCGCGGGGCGGCACAAGTCGATCGCTTCACGCTCGGTGCGTCCGGCGCGCGGCCGGACGCGACGCCGGAGCCGTTCGAAACTCGGATCGAGCCCCGGTTCACGCTGCACGGCTTCCGCTATGCGGAGTTCCGCGGGCTCGATCAGGCTCCGACCCACGTGGAGAGTCGGGTGCTCTCGCGCGCTGCGCGCGAGACGGGCACGTTCGAATCGTCGAGCGAGCTCTTGAACAAGCTCTGGCAAGCGATCCGCTGGACGCAGCGCTCGAACCTGATCGGCATCCCGACCGACTGTCCGCAGCGCGACGAGCGGCTCGGCTGGATGGGGGACATCCAAGTCTTCGCGCCGACCGCCTGCTACCAACAGGACCTCGCCGCGTTCTTCACCAAGTGGATGTTCGACGTGCGCGACGCGCAAGCGCGCGACGGACGCTTCCCCGACTTCGCGCCGCACCCCTTCGATCCCAACGCGCGTTTCAGCGGCGCGCCGGCGTGGGCGGACGCGGGCGTGCTCGTGCCGTGGACCGCGTACACGTTCTACGGCGATCGGCGCCTGCTCGAGAACCAAGTCGAGGCCGCCGAGCGCTGGGTCGAGTTCGTCCGCGCGACCAACCCCGACGGCGTGTGGCGCAACGAGCGCGGCAACGACTACGGCGATTGGTTGAACGGCGATTGGATCGAGCTCGACGGCTGGAAGAAGCAAGGCGCGAACGTTCCGAAGGACCTCTTCGCGACCGCGTTCCACGCGCGCTCGGCGCAGACGCTTTCGAAGCTCGAGGCGGCGCTCGGTCGTCGCGCGCAGGCGGCCGAGTTCGCGAAGCTCTTCGAAACGATCCGCCAAGCCTTCGTGCGCGAGTTCGTGAAGCCCGACGGCTCGCTCGTCGGTGACACGCAGGCCGGCTACGCGCTCGCGCTCGAGTTCGACCTGCTGCCGGAATTCGCCCGCGAGCTCGCGCTCGAGCGTCTGGTCGCCGACATCGACGCGCGCGGCGGGCACCTCTCGACCGGCATCCAAGCGACGCCGCGTGCGCT
>JADLBP010000022.1 GCA_020847695.1 Planctomycetota bacterium | reverse complement strand
TTTCCCTTCGTCGCGGAGTCGTCATGTCCCGTTCGATCGCAACGCGTCGTGTGCGCGAGGCCCACGACCCGGCTCACCGAGCCGCACGCTCCCTCGCTTGGCTTCCGTTCGCGCTCGGCGCCTGCGCCGCGCCCGAGCACCGCGAGCCCTCGTTCGACGCCGTCGCCGGCGCCGTCGAGGTGCGCGCCGACGATTCGACCGAGCTCGAGCGCGCGCTCGAGCTCGCCGAGCTCGCGCCGCTCTCGCTCGCCGAACCCGATCCCGCGCTGCGCTCGGATCCGAGCCACGACGCGTTCTGGCACGCGAGCGCTCTCGCGTGGAACGCCGGCGTGCGCGAGGCGCGGCGGCGATTCCTCGGCGCGCGCGCGCTGGTCGACAGCGCCGGCGAGCCGCAGCCGATCGGCGTGCAAGCCGACTCGATCGCGGGCGACGGCGAGCGCGAGAGCGAGCTCAAGGCGACCCTCGACGTGCTCGGCCTCTTCGGGCTCGGTCCCGCGCGCGCAGCGAAGGCGCTGGCGAGCCAGGAGGCCCGTCTCGCGTTCGCCGAGTACGAGACCCGCGTGTTCAACGCGTGGATCGACGTCGACCGCGCCCGCGTCGAGCTCGGCGCGAAGCGACGGCTGCTCGCCGCGCTCGACGCGCTCGCCGCCGAGCAGGAGCCGCTGGCGCGCCGCCGCGAGATCCTCGCGGGCGCGGGCTTCGTCCCGCCGAGCACCACCGACCTCGCGCGGACGGCGGAAACGATGCTCACGACGGAGCGTTCGAACATGCGCGCCGAGGTCGCGCTCGCGCGCGAGGCGCTCGCGCTCGCCGCCGGGCTGCCGATCGACGCGCAGGCGCTCGACGCGAGCAACGAAGGTCTGCTCGACGTGCTGAACGAAGCCGAGCCGGTCGATGCGCCGGCCGCCGCCGAGCTCTGGGATGCTCGCCCGGAGGTCCGCGCGATGCGCGTGCGATGCGCCCTCGCCGAGGCGAAGCTCGACACCGTGCTCGCCGAGCGCTTCCCCGACCTGCGCGTCGGCATCAAGTCGATGTTCACGCCGGAGACGGTGCTCGCCGGACCGATGGTCGAGGCCGCGATCGCGTGGCCGGGAGCGCGCGACGGACGGATCGAGGCGGCGCACCAGGAGTGCGAGGAGATGCGCGAAGCGGTCGAGGCGGAGCTGCTCGCCGCGCGCGCGCGCGCGCGGACCGCCGCGGATGTCTGGGGCGAGCTGCGCCGGCTGCACCACGCCGAGCTCGAGCGGCTCGACCGCGAATCCCGCGCGGGTTGGACCGCGGCGCGGGCGCGCTTCTTGAACGATCCCGAGGCGCTCGAGGACGCCGCGGGCATGCTCGGCGAGCGGGCGAAGGCGCTGCGGATGGTCCACGAGCACGACGGAGCGCTCGCGCTCGCCGTGCTCGAGTTCCGTCGCGCCGCGGGCGCGCCGCGAGCGCGCGCCGCGAACGATGCCGAGGCCGAGCGCGAGCTCCGGATCGAACGCGAGGTGCAACCGTGAGCGCCGTGCGTTCCGACGTCGACCTCGGGGGCCTGACGCGCGAGAAGGGCTCGCTCGATCGGCCGCCGAAGCGCCGGCTCGGCCTGTGGGTCGCGCTCGCGCTCTGTTTCGCGTTCGCCGCGCTGCTCGCGACGACGCTCGGCGACTTCTGGCGCGGCTCGGTCGAGGTCAGCGTCGTCCGTCCGAAGCTCGTCGAAGCGGGCGCCGCGTCCGCCGCGTCGAACTCGGTCGCGCTGCAAGCGGCCGGCTGGATCGAGCCCGATCCGTTCGCGTCGTTCGCCACCGCGTTGGTGCCCGGCGTCGTCGAAGAGGTGCTGGTGCGCGAGGCCGATCGCGTCGAGCGCGATCAGCCGGTCGCACGGCTGGTCGATCGCGAGGCGAAGCTCGTCCGCGACGCCGCGGCGACCGCGCTCGCGACCGGCCGCGCCGAACTCGAGCGAGCGATCGCCGAGGAGCACATCGCGACGTTCGAGGCGACGCTCGCGATCCGCGAGAACGTCGCGGTCACCGGCGCCGAGCTCGAAGGCAAGAAGGCGGCCGCCGCCAAGCTCGCCGCGGCCGCGCGCCGCGCGCAAGCGGAGGTCGACGTCGCCAAGGAGACGCTCGCGGTCGAGGAAGAACTCGCCGCCGCGTCCGCGTCCGGCCCGCGCCAGCTCTCGCTCGCGCGCGCGAAGCTCGAGGTCGCCCGCGCGGCCGCCGAGGGCGCGCAAGCGGAAGCCGCGCAGGCGGACGCCGAAGCGAAGGTCGCCGAGGCGCGCAACGCGCGTGCGCTGCAGGACGCCGAGCTGCGCTTCGAGGACAAGCTCTGGATCGATCGCGCGCGCGCGGGCATCAAGCTCGCGGAGGCCGCGCTCGCGGAGGCGCAGGTGCGGCTCGCGGAAACCGAGCTCGCGCTCGAGCGGACCATCGTGCGCGCGCCGCAAGCAGGCGTCGTGCTCGAGCGGCTGGTCGCTCCGGGCGCGGTGCTCGAAGGCGAGCGCGCCGCGGTGCTCGCGCTCTACGACCCGCGTTCGATCCGTGTACGCGTCGACGTGCCGCAGGGCGACGTCGCGAAGGTCTCGGTCGGCCAGCGCGCCGAGGTCCTCTCCGAGTCGCGCGCCGGCAAGCCGTACGCCGGCGAAGTGCTGCGCGTGGTGCACCGCGCGGACATCCAGAAGGTGACGCTGCAAGTCCACGTGCGCATCGACGAGCCCGACGAGCTGTTGCGGCCCGAGATGCTCTGCCAGGTGCGCTTCTTCGGCGGCGCCCCGCCGGCGACCGGCGGTGTCGCGGACTCCGCGAGCGAACGCGTGCTCGTCCCCCGCCGGCTGGTCGAGAACGGCTCGGTCTGGGTCGTCGACGGCGCGACTGGGACGGCGAAACGGCGCGCGATCGAGTCCGCGGGCGAGCGCGGTGATTGGATCGAGGTTTCGAGCGGCCTCAACGTCTCCGACAAGTTGATCGACGAGGGCCGGACCGGGCTCGTCGAAGGTGCGCGGCTCTCCGTGCGCGAGGGGAACTGACCATGGCCCTGATCGAGCTGCTCGAAGTCACCAAGACGTACCGCAAGGGCGAGCACGTCGTCACGCCGCTCGCCAACGTGTCGCTCTCGGTCGAAGCGGGCGAGTTCTTCGTGTTGCTCGGGCCGTCGGGCTCGGGCAAGACGACGCTCCTGAACCTGGTCGCGGCGATCGATCGGCCCGATCGCGGCTCGATCCGCGTCGGTGGCGTCGAGCTCGGCACCGCGTCGAGCTCGAAGCTCTCCGATTGGCGCGCCGAGCACGTCGGCTACGTGTTCCAGCAAGCGAACCTCGTCCCGGTGCTGACCGCGTACGAGAACGTCGAGCTTCCGCTGTTCCTCTTCGGGCTCTCCGCCGCCGAGCGCCACAAGCGCGTCGCGATCGCGCTCGAGGCCGTCGGGCTCGCGGATCGCGCGACGCACCTGCCGAAGCAGCTCTCCGGCGGCCAGGAGCAACGCGTCGCGATCGCGCGCGCGATCGTCGCCGATCCGGAGATCCTGGTCGCGGACGAGCCGACCGGCAACCTCGACCACGAGTCGGCCGAGGGCGTGCTCGACCTGCTCTCGCGCCTCCATCGCGAGCGCAAGAAGACCGTGGTGATGGTGACGCACGATCCACGCGCGGCGCGCTACGGCACGCGGCGGATGGTGCTCGACAAGGGCGAGCTGAAGGAAGAAGTGGTCGCGCGATGAAGCTCGCCACGCTGGTCCGGAAGAACCTCACGCGCCGTCCGATGCGCACGGCGCTGACGGTGCTCGGCGTCGCCTCGGCGATGCTGCTGTTCGTGCTCGTCGAGTCGCTGAGCGCAGGCCTCGAGCGCGCGCTGTCGGGCTCCGAAGCCGCGAAGACGCTGATCGTCTACCGGCAGAACCGCTACTGCCCGCAGACGTCGTTCCTACCCCAGTGGTACGCGGCGCGGATCGCGAAGCTCCCGGGCGTGAAGAGCGTCCTGCCGGTCAAGGTCTACCTCAACAACTGCCGCGCGAGCCTCGACCTCGTCGCGTTCCAGGGCGCGCCGGCGGCCGAGATGCTCTCGACGCGCGGCATCTCGGTGATCGACGGCGACGCGCAACGCTTCGTGCGCGAGAAGGACTCCGCGCTGGTCGGCCGCGCGTTCGCCGCGCGCAAGGGCGTCGGCGTCGGCGAGAGCTTCCGCTTCGGCAACATCGTCGTGAAGGTCGCAGGCATCTTCTCGAGCGACGAGCCGGTCGAGGAAGGCGTGATCCTCACCCACCTCGAGTTCCTCCAGCGCGCCGGGCCGGTCAACAAGCTCGGCACCGTGACGCAGTTCGAGGTCAAGATCGACGACGCCTCGCGCGCGGAGGCGCTGTCCGCGGAGATCGACGAGCTCTTCCGCACCGCGGAGCAACCGACCGACACGCGCGCGAAGATCCTCTTCCTGGAGAGCGCGACGCGCGACCTGCGCGAGATCCTCGGCTTCGCGCGGATCCTCGGGTTCGCGTGCGTGCTCGTGGTGCTCGTGCTGGTCGCGAACACGGTGTTGATGAGCGTCCAGGAGCGCGTGAGGGAGTTCGGCGTCTTCCGCACGCTCGGTTACCGCGCTTCGCACGTCGCCGAGCTCGTCGTCGTCGAGTCGCTCGCGCTCTCGCTGTTCGGCGGCGCGCTCGGGCTCGGCCTCGCGTGGCTGGTCGTGCACTTCGCGCGCGTCTCGATCGGCTCCGAAGGCGTGCCGGTGCAGTTCTCGACGTCGCCGAAGCTCGCGTTGCTCGGCTTCGCGGTCGCCGCGGCGTGTGGCGTGCTCGCCGGGCTGCTGCCGGCGCTGCGCTCGGCGCGCGCCGAGATCGTCGTCTCGCTGAGGAGCGCCTGATGCGCCTCTTGCCGCTCGACTACGCCGTCCGCAACCTCGGTCGCCGGCCGACGCGCACGCTGCTCGCGGCGGCGTCGAGCGCGCTGGTCGCCGCGCTGCTGGTCGCGACCGCCGCTTTCGTGCGAGGCCTCGACCACACGTTCCAGGGCGCGGCGCGCGGCGACACCGCGATCCTGCTTTCGAGCGTCGCGGAGCGCGACGTCGTGCGCTCGACGGTGGTCGCGGGCCTCGGCGAGCTCGTCGCCGCGTCCGTGCGCGGAGTCGCGTCGATCGAAGGCGTGCCGGCGATCTCCGACGAGATCCACATGGGCACGAACCTCGCGCTGCCGGGCGACAAACGGGCGCGACCGGGCTTCGTCCGCGGCGTCACCGACCGCGCGTTCCTCGTCCACGACGCGGTGACGCTGATCGAAGGCCGAACGCCGCGCACCGGCGAGGTGATCGTCGGCCGGCTGGTCGCCGAGCAGCTCGGCGTCGAGCCCGCGGCGCTCCAACTCGGCAAAGAGCTCTCGTTCGAAGGCGCGACGTTCACGATCGTCGGCCGGTTCGCCGCGCCGGGCACGACGATCGAAGGCGAGGTCTGGACGCCGCTCGCTCCGCTGCGCGGGCTGACGCGGCGCGACGATTCGTCGGCGACGTTCGTCAAGGTGACCGAGCCCGGCGCGATCGCCGAGCTCGAGCTCTTCGCCAAGCGCCGCCTCGACCTCGAGCTCGTCGTGATCCCGACCGCGGTCTACTACAAGGAGCTCGCGGACTACTTCGCGCCGATCCGCAACCTGTCGTGGGGGCTCGCGGGCCTGATCGCGCTCGCGGCGCTCTTCGGCGGCGCGAACACGCTCAACGCGACGGTGCAGGACCGCGTGCGCGAGCTCGCGACGCTGCGCGCGGTCGGCTACGGCGGCTGGGCGCTGGTCAGCTCGCTCGCGCAGGAAGCCCTGGTGCTGGCGTCCGCGGGTGCGCTGGTCGGCCTGCTCGCCGCGCGCCTGTTCCTCGCCGGCTCCAGCGTGCGCATCGCGATGAGCGCGTTCGAGCTCAACGTCGACGCCCCCGCGGTGCTCGCAGGCATCGCCGGCGCCTTGATCCTCGCTCTGTTCGGCACCGCGCCCGCCGCCTGGCGCGTGTTGAAACTCCCCGTGGCGGCCGCTTTGAAGGAGAATTGAACACCATGATCCAGAATCGCATGTTCGCGCTCGTCCTCTGTCTCTCGCCGTTCGTCGTCGCGTGCTCCGAATCGAAGGAGAGCACGCCGCCCGCCGCGACGACCGCGTCGTTGCCGGAGACCTACCACCTCGCCGCCGAGCCCGCGGGCGCCAAGGACGTGCTCGTGCTGAAGACCGAGCTGAAGGACGGCGACTCGGTGGTCGTGCGCGGCCGCGTGCAGGACTTCGTCAACGGGCTCGCCGCGTTCGTGATGACCGACGGCGCGCTCAAGCCGTGCAACGAGGAAGGCCCGATGCCGACCTGCGAGACGCCGTGGGACTACTGCTGCACCGATCCCGCGGAGATCACCGCCGCGAGCGC
>JADLBP010000021.1 GCA_020847695.1 Planctomycetota bacterium | reverse complement strand
GTCGAGCACGTCGACCGGCTCGAGTTCTACCCCGCGCTCGACGGCGGCTTCGACTTCGCCGGCCGGATGATCGGCATCGACCGCGATTCCGCGACGGTGACGATCAAGCTGAAGAGCCGCGCCGACGCGCCCGAGAAGGACCAGCGCCTGCGCGGCGTGTTGCGGGTCGAGCGGGGCAAGACGCGGGCGTGGTACCAGGTCGATTTCCCGCGCTGACCTGCTCCGCGTCGCTCGGGCGGAAGAATCGAACCGAGAGCGCAACCGAGCGGAGTTCGAGCGGTCCCCATGGGTGGGGCAGCCCGGACGAGTCGCCGCCTCGCGCCGCGGATCGCCGGCCCGAACCTTCCGGGACTCGCACCGGCCGCCCACCGCATTCGATCCGCGCGCGGATCGCGCCCCGGCTCGCGCAAACGCGCCGCGAACGCCCGTGCGGTCGCGGCGCCCGCCGCTCGGCCTAGTGGATCCGGCGGATGTCGCCGGAGCCCGCGACGCTCTGCTGCACCCGCGGCTCGCCGGCGTAAACGACGTCGCCGGAGCCCGCGATCGAGACGTCGAGGTCCTCGATCGCGTGGACGCTGACGTCGCCGGAACCGGCGATGTCGACCGAGACGCGCTTGGCGGCGAGCGCGGACGCGTCGACGTCCCCGGAGCCCGCGATGTCGACCGCGAGCGCATCGACCGCGCCGTCGCAAACGATGTCGCCCGAACCGGCGATCCCGACCGCGAAGCGCGCCCCGGCGAGCTTGGAGAACCGCCCGTCGCCGGAACCGTCGAGCGCGAACCCCTCGAGCGTCGGCGAGACGATCCGCGCGAGCTGCGGGACGTGGGAGGAGTAGCTCCCCTCCTTCATCTCGATCACCAGGGTGTCGCCGTCGACGCGGGTGACGATGTACGCGAGCAGGTTGTCGTCCGCGGTGAGCTCGAGCGACGTGCGATCGCCGACTTCCGCGACGACGTCGGTGCTTCCGTGGACGCGGATGCGCTTGAATTCGCCGATCGTGCGGGTCTCGGTCGCGGCGACGCCGGAACCGACGACGTCCGCGCCCCAGTCGTCGCCGAGCGAGACGACGCACGCGCCGCAGAGCGGACCGAGGAACAGAGGGGCGATGAGGGTCGAGAGCTTCATGGGACTCCTGTCGATTCGAGTTCCGGGGGACGAAGGCCGCCCCTTCGCGTGTACGGCGCGGACATTCTCGTCCGGTGCGCGCGCGGCGCAAGCCGACCTCACGCTCGGAGCTCGTCGTACAGCGACCGGACGCGCGTCTCGGAGCGCTGCGCGAGCTCCTTGCGATCGGCTCCGAACAGCGGCTCGGCCGCGAACGAGACCTCGGCGTCGAAACCCGGCAGAGCGAGCAGACCGAGCGCGTGCGCGAGGAACGGCCGCCCGTCGCCCCAGCAAACCGCGCGGCTCGCGGGCGGCCGATCGCCTCGGGTTCGGTAGCGGAGCGCGGCGCAGTGGACGGGAGCTCCCGAGCTCGCCGCGGTCTCGAACAGCGACGGCCGGAAGCCGAGCAGGCCCGCGCCGTCGGTGCTGGTGCCCTCGGGGAAGAACCCGACGATCCGCCCGGCGCGCACCGCGTCGCCGATCGACGCGTTGACCTCGGCGAGCGCGCGCTTGTCGTGCCGGCGGACGTACAGCGTCCCCATCGCGGTCGCCGTGTGCCCGATCAACGGCCAGTGGCGAACCTCGGCCTTGGAGACGAACACCGCGCCGGTCTCCGCGGCGAGCAAGAGCACGTCGACGTACCCGAGGTGGTTGGCGACCAGCAAGCCCGGCGCCGTCGGCAGAGCACCGCGTCGCGACCGGCGCATGCCGATCGCCCGCGCGGTCGCGCGTGCCCAACGGACGTAGATCCAGTCGCGCCACGCACGGCTCTTCCGCGCGCTCCACGCGGCGAACGGCCGGCCGAGGTTCCAGAGCGCGTAGAGCCCGAGCATCACCGCGAGCACCGCGCCGAGCCGCACTCCGACGCGCAGCCAACCGAGCACGCGCGCCTCGCCGCTCAGCTCGTCGCCGCGCGCGGCGCGAGGCCGCGCGAGAGCACGTACGCGACCAGGGCGAGCACGTAGCACGCGCTGCCGGCCCAGAACGTCGCCGTGATGCCGAACGCGAGCGAGATCGCGAGCGCGACGACGCTCGCGCACACGCCGGTCGCTCCGTTGATGCCCCACAGCCAGGGAGTGAGGCCCTCGCGCTTCGAGCCGGCGAGCTTCATCCCGAGCGGGAACGCGGTGCCGAGCACGAACCCGAGCGGCAACAGGAGCCCGGTCGCGACCGCGATCCGCACCGGCGTCGTCGCGGCGGCGAAGTGCTCGATCGCCCACGGCGTCACCGCGCCGAACAAGGCGAGCACGACCAGCAGGATCACCAGCCGGCCGACGCCGCCGTCGTCGGTGCGGCCCGCGCGGCCGACCAACGTCGAGAAGCTGCCGACCCCGCTCGAGAGCAGCACGGAGAACAGCACGACCGAGAACCCGTAGACCGGATGGCCGAGGAACACGATCAAGCGCTGCATCTGCGAGATCTCGACCAGCATGAAGCCGATGCCGATCGCGCCGAAGAAGGCGAACAGCGGCCACGCGCCTTGGAGCTCGCCGCGACGCGTCGTCAACCAGAGCGGCACGACGATGCAAGCGAGCGTCAGTCCGAGCACGACCGCGAGCAACGCCATCAGCAGCGCGACCGCCTTCATGTTGAAGCTCATGTCGCCCTGGCGCCAGAGCTCGGTCTGGAGCGCGTCCTTCAACCGCAGCATGTGGAAGAAGAACGGCCGATCGTCGGTCGGCGGCGAGATGTCGAGCTCGTACCCGGCGACCGCCGCATCGAGCTCGCGGGTGGTCAGGAAGTTCTCGAGCAACGGATCCTTCGACACGCGCGGCGAGATCACGAGGTTGAACTCGTACTTCATCGCGAGCTGGTCGAGCACGTTGAGGTCGTCTTCGGTCAACGGCTCCTTCGAGAGAAGCATCGTGCCGACGCCCGCCGCGTCGCTCTCGCCCGGAACGCCGCCGGAGATCAGGTGCGTGAAGATGACGACGTGCGAGCGCGGATCGTCGATGCCCGACTCGCGCAGCGCCGCGTTCGCGAGCGTTGCGAGGCGATAGATCTCGCCGGGACGATCGGGGAAGAACCAACGCGAGAACGAGAGCATTCCGCGCGACGTGAGCTTGGTCAGGAAGAGCTTCCACGCGTCGAGCGTGTAGAGCGAATTCTCGGTGAACGTGAACGCGCCGGCCGCGGTCGCCGCCCACGTGTCGATCAGGGACACCTGGAGGATGTCGAACGTCTGATCGGTGCGCGCGATCCAGCTGCGGGCCTCGTCGTTGACGAGCTCGACGCCCGGCCGCTTGTCGAGGTGCCCGGTGAAGTCGCCGAACTCGACCGTCAACGCGCGCAGGATGTCGTCGTTGATCTCGACGCCGGTGACCTTCTTCTGGTTGAACGAGAGCGCCGAGAGGACGTCGCGTCCGCCGCCGACGCCGACCACGAGCACGCTCGAGTCGGGCCGGACGTAGTGCACCATGTTGGTGACGTCGTACTGCAGGTGATCGGTCTTCGAGAGGTCGTCCTCGAAGTTGGTCATCACTGTCGCGGCGGTGGCGTCGATGTTGAGGCCGAGCTGCAGCTTGGTGCGCTTGTTCTTCGGGTAGATCGCGGAGAGCCCCCAACCGGAGGGCGGCGACAGCGCCTTCGGGTTCCCGAACACCGCGATCCGCGAGAAGCTGTTCCACTTCTCCCACAGCGGATCGGGCTCGATCTGGCCCTTCACGTACGTCAGCCGGACCAGCGGATCCTGCGCGGCGGCGCGCTGGGCGCCCCAGAAGGCGAGCGCGGCGCAGAGGACGGCGACCGCACTGCCCGCGCGGCGCGCACGGACGTCGTCCGAGCCGAACCCGAACGCGACGCCGGCCGCCGCAGCGACTCCGGCGACGCCGAAGACCGCGCTCGGGCCGTCGACGTGCCCCATCACGAACACGAACGCGATGCATGCGAGCGCCGCGCCGATCAGGTCGACCGCGTAGAGCCGGTTGGTCTCGCGCGGGAAGCGCGTCAACGCGAGCGCGACGGCGATGCCGCTGAAGACGAACGGCACGGCGATCACCAAGTACGACAGAGCGAGCGACCAGACGCCGAGCAACGTCGCCTTGCCGATGAACGGCACGGAGAGGTGCGTCAGGAAGCTCGCGACGATCGTCACCGCGAACCACAGCGAGCTCCGGGCGAGGTCGCGCTCGACGTTCTCCGCGCGATAGCGCTCCGGCCGCAGGTAGACGATCACCGCGCCGACCGTCATGCCGAACATGGCGACCGACACCGCCATGAACGCGAAGTGGTACCACATCGTCACGCTGAAGATCCGCGTGAGCAGCAGCTCGTAGAAGAGCGTCGCCAGCGTGACGAGGAAGAGCCCGACGTACGTGGAAGACTTGGCTCGCGGCGCGACGGTCATCGTGGGGCGTGGGACCTGGGGGGCTGCGCCGCGTGCCGGCGCTCGAAACGGGCCCGACATTCTACGGGTCCGAACGCACCGCGTCCCCCGGGCGCGCGCCGCGCCGACGACGTCGGCAGGAAAATCCGTCTCAGGGCGCGAGGTCGAGCACGCGGAACGCGCCGAACGTCCGAGTCGGACGGGCTCGCGAGCCGACGAGCTCGGCCAAGGCCGGAAATTGCTCCAGGCGTCGCTTGGTGAACGTCTCCTCGCCCTGCAGCACGAGCCAGCGCGCTCGCCCGTCCCGGAACGGCGCCGCCCAGCGCGCGTCGAACGCCGCGAACGCCGGATCGTCGGGCCACGGCATCGTGAGCCCCGGGTGCAGCCAGAGACAGGGCTCGAGCGGCGACTTGCGCGCCAACGCGTGCAGGATGGTGAAGTCGCCGAGCAGCACGAAGCCGTCGGGCTCCGCGCGCAGGAACGCGGCGAGCTCGGAGAAGTCGCGGGCCTCGATCGGGAAGCTCGGCGGGAGGTTCCATGCGAGGAACGCGAGCTCGCTCGGCAAGTGCGGCGCGGCGCGCTCGGCGAGCTCGGGCGAGAAGACGAGGTCGTTGACGAGCCGCGTGCGGTTGACGTCGCGCTCGAACGTCCACGCATCGCGCACGGCGAGCAACGCGAGCGCGAACCCGCCCACCGTCCCGGCGACCCACGCGACGCCGCGCGACGAGCGCTCGCCGAGCCCGCGCAGCCCCGCGTGCACCAGACCCAGCGCGAGGAACACGAACGGCACGCCGTTCTGCCACTGGTTGCCGGCGAACGCGACGAAGCCGACGCACGTCCAGATCGCCGCGGCCGCGAGCGACCAGGCGGCCGCGGCGCCGAGCCAGGCCGCTCGCCGCTCGCGCGAGCACGCCGCGGCGACGAGCGCGACGAGCGCGAGCACCGGCGCGGCGACGTGCGTGTAGAGCGAGAGCAGCCCCGCTTCGCCGACGGTGCTCTGCACGCGGCCGAAGAACTTCGCCGCGCTGTCGACGAAGCGCAGCTTGAACGCGCCTTCCGCGCGCGGCAGGCGCCACGCGTAGTCGTACGCGAGGCCGCCGTCGACGCCGGCGAGCCAGGCGACGAGCGCGAGCCCACCGACGACCGCGAATGCGGTGGCGACGAGCGTCACGACCGCGGACCGGCGCGGCGCTCGCGCGCCGCAGGCGAAGATCGAGAGCACCACCGGCAACGCGAACACCGCCGGGATCTGCTTGGAGAGCGCGGCGGCGGCGAGCGCGAGCACCGTCGCGGCCCACAGCACGTTCGCGCGCCGCGTCGCGGGCTCCGCCGACGTCGCCCAGACCGCGGCGACCAGCGCCGCGAGCGAGAACAGGAAGCTCTCCTGCTCCATGTAGGGCACGCCGATCGGCGGGTAGAAGACGACCGCCGACGCGGCCGCGTAGAGCCACGCGAACGGTCGCTCGAGCGCGAAGCGCCGCAGCAGCGCATAGACCAGCAGCGCGAACGCGCCGTTGGCGAGCGCCGCGTGCAACACGTACGCGAACCAGGTCGGCCCGAGCAACGCGAAGAACGGCGCTTGCAGGTAGATCGGCGCGAGCCCGTTCGGCGTCGTGAAGTCGCGGTACGGGACCTGACCGCAGAGCACCCGCCACGCGCCGTCGAACACGATCGAGTGGTCGAGCGGCATATAGCCCTTGCGCCCGTCGACGCACGCGAGCGCGACGGCGAGGACGAACAGGGCGGCGAGCGAGCCGAGCACCAGCGCGCGCACGCGGTTCATCCGCTGGGCTCCACGTGTCGTCGGCTCGCGCTCCGCATGCTCGGCGGGAAGAGTGTACGCCGAGGAGGCGCGCGACGAGGCATGTCGCGGTCGCTCGCTCGCCGACGCCAAAGCCCGAACCCGGCCGGCGTACCGCCGGGATCGAGCGCTTGCGCCGGCTCGCTCACTCGTCGATGCAGAGCCCGTGGAGTGTCGAAGCCCCTGGATCGGCGGCGTTGCGCGCGCCGGTGCGCGTCACCGCGCCGTTCGCGCGACCGGTGGAGTACGCGTCCTGCCCACCTCCGAGGTCGAGCAGCACGCTGAAGGAGAGCCGTCGATCCGCGCTCCAGTGGTATTCGTTCGAGCCGCTCTCGCCCTGCGCCGCCGGCGACTCGTAGCGATCGGCTCCCCCACCGTCGACGAGCACGCCGAGCGCCTGCTGCGCCGCCGCTCCCTGGCCGAGCCCGAACCCGGTGTACACGT
>JADLBP010000020.1 GCA_020847695.1 Planctomycetota bacterium | reverse complement strand
TGGCGCCCGGCTCGTTGGTCCACTGCACGCGCGCGGCGCAGACCGACTTCGTGCGGCTCGAAGGCCGGGAGAGCGAGCCCGATCCTCGTTTGCTCGCGGCGTGGCGCGAGGTCGCGCCGGGCTCGGCGGGGTGGTTCCTGACCGCGGACCGTCCGGTGCTGTCGCTCTGGCGGCGACTGCGGCTCGCGCGCGCCTTCGCCGGTCCGTGCGTCGCCGACATGGAGACGGCGGCCGCCGCGGCGGCGGCGACGGCGGCGGGGATCCCCTGGGCGGCGCTGCGCACGGTCACCGATCGTTCGACCGAAGGCGGGCACTTCTCCTTCCGAGCGAACTTCGCGACGCAGGCCGGCCGAGCCGCCGACACGGTGCCGGCGCTCCTGGAACGACTTTCCGCACTCCCGTCGTCCGGTTTGCCGGTCGACGCGGCGCCTCGTTAGAGTGGACGGTGTTCGTCGGACGAAAGCGCTCCTTTCACCGGCGGTCCCGCCGCGCCACTCCCTCGGCGCGGACGCCCCACACCTCGGATGAACCACCCTCGACCAGATCGGCGTCGGACCTCCCTTCGCGGCGCATGAGCTCCGTAGGCACGTTCACCCGGCGGCATTTCGAGCCGCTGATGCTCTCGGCCCAGGTCCTGATCGACCTGGCGGTGATCCTGTTCGCCTGCTGGCTCGCGTACCAGACGCGCGAGTACATCGGCTGGCGCTCGCCGACCAAGCTCGAAGGTCAGTGGCAGCTCTTCTACTTGTCCGCGGCGGTGTGCCTGGTGTGCTTCCACGCCTTCGGCATGTACAGCCCGATCAAGAGCTTGCTCAACATCGAGGAGTTCAAGTCGATCGCGAAGGCGACGATCGTCGCGTTCCTCGTGTTGAACGTGCTCTTCTTCTTCCTGCGCAAGACCGACGTGCCGCCGGAAGGGCCGTTCTGGTCGATCCTGGTCAAGATCCACCGCTTGATCGACATCGCGGGGAAACCAGAGCGCTTCAGTCGCTTCGCGGTCGTGCTTTCGTTCGCGTTCATCCTCGCGTTGACGCTGGTCAGCCGCTTCGTCTCGTTCAAGATCATCCAGATGCTGCACCGGCGCGGCATCGGCAACCGCAACGTGCTGATCCTCGGCACCGGTCAGACCGGGCGGCGGCTGCAGAAGAAGTTCATGCTCGTGCCGACGCTCGGGCTGAACCTGGTCGGCTTCGTCAGCGACGACGACAACGAGGTCGGCAAGCAGATCTCGCACTCGCGCGTCGTCGGCAAGCTCGGCGACCTCGACCACCTCGTGCGCCAGCACAAGATCAGCGAGGTCTTCGTCGCGATGCCCGAGTCGACCGAGGAGCGGGTCCTCGAGATCGCGGAAGTGCTCGATCGGATGGGGGTCGTCTACCACATCGTCCCGCGCTTCTACCACCTGCTCTCGCACTCGGTGCGCATCGAGACCGTGGATTCGATCCCGCTGATCACGCGCACCGACCGCCGGCCCGGCGTGCTGTTCAGCGCCGGCAAGCGCGCGATCGACCTGACGGTCGCGCTGATCGTGCTGGTGATCGGCGCGCCGTTCTTCCTGATCCCCGCGCTGTTGATCAAGCGCGAGTCGCCCGGTCCGGTGTTCTTCCTGCAGAAGCGCGTCGGCCGCGACGGGAAGCTCTTCCAGATGATCAAGTTCCGGACGATGCACGCGCACATGTCCGGCGACGCGCCCAAACCCAAGTCGGGGCGCGATCCGCGGATCACCAACATCGGACGTTGGCTGCGCCGCTACAGCCTCGACGAGCTGCCGCAGTTCCTGAACGTGCTGCGCGGCGAGATGTCGGTCGTCGGGCCGCGCCCGGAGATGCCGTTCATCGTCAACGCGTACGGCCCGCTCGAGCGCGAGCGCCTGACGGTCAAGCCCGGCCTGACCGGGCTCTGGCAGATCTCCTACGCGCGCGGCGAGGCGATCCACGAGAACCTCGAGTACGACATCTACTACATCGAGCACCAGTCGATCCTGCTCGACGTCGTGATCATCGCGCTGACGGCGTTCGCGGTCGTCAAGGGGACCGGCGCGTACTGACGCGCGGCGACAGATGAGTCCGAGCGGTCGATGAACGCGAACGGCCGAGCCGAGCTCAGGGTCCTGCACGTCATGGAGGCGACGATCGGCGGCACGCGCCGCCACCTCGTCGACGTGGCGCGCGAGCAGCGGCGGCTCGGCCTCTCGGTCGACGTGATCGCGTCCGCGGAGCGCGTCGCCGACTTCCGGCGCGATCTCGCCCAGCTCGCCAGCGAGGGGGTGCGCGTCGTCGAGCTCCCGATGGTCCGCGAGATCCGTCCGGGGCTCGACCTGCGGCATCTGCGCGCGATCGAGCGCGAGCTCGTCGCCCGCCGACCGGACGTCGTCCACACGCACTCGAGCAAGGCCGGGGTGCTCGGACGGCTCGCGTCGCTCGAGCTGTCGATCGGCGCGCGCGTCCACACGCCGCACACGTTCGCGTTCCTCTTCCACGCGATGTTCGGCGCGACCAAGCGCAAGCTGTTCCGACAGATCGAGCGCGGGCTCGCCGACTCGACGTCCGCGGTGATCGCGGTCAGCGAGAGCGAAGGCGACACGATCCGTGCGTCCGGCGTCGTGCCGCCCGAGCGCGTCCGCGTCGTGCCGAACGGGATCGACATCGGGCGCTGGGTCGACATCGCGCCGATCGCGCGCGCCGAGCTCAGCGTGCCCGACCGCGCGCCGCTGCTCGTCGTCGCGGGGCTGCTCAACGTCGCGAAGGGCCAGGACGTCGCGATCCGCGCGCTCGCCGAGCGCGAGCTCGCGACCGCGCACCTCGTGCTCGCCGGCCACGGCGAGGAAGGCGCCGCGTGGGAGCGGCTCGCGCACGACCTCGGCGTCGCCGAGCGCACGCACTTCCTCGGCTGGCGCGACGACGTCCCGCGGATCTTCGCGGCGGCGGACGTCGTGCTCTTGCCCTCGCGGTGGGAGGCGATGCCGTACGCGGTGCTCGAGGCGATGGCCGCCGAGAAGCCCGTGGTCGCGACCGCGGTCGACGGCGCGCGCGAGCTCGTCGCCGAAGGAGTCACCGGCCGTCTGGTCGCGCTCGAGGACCCGCGCGCGCTCGCGAGGGCGACCGCCGAGGTGCTCGCGCTCGAGCCGCGCGCACGCGCGTTGCTCGGCGTCGCCGGCCGGGAGCGCGTGCTGCGCCGCTACAGCTCCGCGGCGATGGCGCGCGGGCTGGTCGCCGTCTACCGTGAGGTCGCGTGAAGATCCTGCACCTGCTCACCACGCTCGACGTCGGCGGCGCGGAGATGCACGTGCTCGCCCAGGTACGCGGGCAAGCCGCGCGCGGCCACGAAGTGCGCGTCGCCTTCCTGAAGGGCCACGCGACGCTCGAACGCGACTTCCGCGACGCCGGTGCGAGCGACGTGATCCGCCTCGCCGGGCTCAAAGCGGTATTCGCGCTGCGCGGTCCGATGCGCTGGGCGGACATCGTGCACACGCACTTGCTCAAGGCGGACATGCTCGGCGCGGTCGCGGCGACGCTGCACGGCCGGCGCCACCGCCTGATCGCGAGCAAGCACAACGACGAGCAGGTGCTCAAGAAGCCCGCGGTGTCGCTCGTGCACGGCGTGCTCGGTCGCCTGCCGCAGCGGACGATCGTGCTCTCCGACCACGTCGGCCGATTCGTCGCCGAACACGGCCGCGTGCCGCTCGCGCGCCAGAAGCGCATCTACTACGGCCTCGATCCGACGCCGTTCGAGACCGCGCGGCGCGACGCGGCTCGTTGGCGGCCGGCGCTGCGCGCGGAGTTCGGTTTCGGCGCCGACGATTTCGTCTTCGTCTGCGTCGCGCGTTTCGCGAAGCAGAAGGCGCACGACGTGCTGCTGCGCGGCTTCGCGACGGCCCATCGCACGCCCGGCGGCGCGCGGCTCAAGCTGCTCTTGGTCGGCGACGACCCGTTCGGCGACGGCCGGCAGCGCGCCGAGGCGGTCGCTCGCGAGCTCCAGCTCGACCGCGCGGTCCATTTCGCCGGCATCCGTCGCGACGTGCCGCAGATCTACGCCGCGTGCGACGCGTTCGTGATGACGTCGCTGTGGGAGGGTCTCGGCCTGGTGTTCCTCGAGGCGATGGCGAGCGGCCTGCCGGTGCTCGCGACCCGCGTCTCCGCGGTGCCCGAGGTCGTCGTCGACGGCGAGACCGGCGTGCTGGTCTCCGCGGGAGTGCCCGAGCCGGTCGGCGACGCGATGCTCGCGCTGGCCGCCGATCCCGCGCGGGTCGCTCGGCTCGCCTCCGCCGGACGCGCCCGCGTGCTCGAGCGCTTCGGCCTCCCCCGGATGATCGACGAAACCCTCGCGGTCTACCGGGAAGTTTCGTCCAAGTAGGCGCCCGGCCCGGTTCAGGCCGCGCCGTCCGGCCGACGATAGACTGCCCTCCGAGCGATCGGCCTCTCGCGCGATGCCCTTTCCTTTCGACGTTCGTTCCGTCGAGGAGGCTCCGACCCCGGAGTCTGCGCCCGAGGTCCGTCCGGTCAGCTACCGCGGCCCCGATCGCCGCAATCGACCGACGCCGCGCTTCTCGCGCTTCACGTTCTTCGGCGGTCGGCGACGCAAGCCGCGGCGCACGTCCGAGCTCGAGGGCGCGTTCGTCGACCAGTACAGCGGTCGGCTCCTGCTGCTGCTCTGCTGGATCGCGGTGATGAACTCGGCGGACAGCTTCTTCACGCTCGTGCACATCCAGAACGGCGGGATCGAGCTCAACCCGGTCGCCGGAGCGATGCTCGGCCTGGGCCGGCTCGGGTTCGTGACCATGAAGGGGACGCTGATCACGATCCCGCTGCTCGTGCTGTGCCAGCACAAGAACTTCGCGATCGCGCGCGCCGGGCTCTGGCTCGCCGGCGGCGCGTACACGCTGCTGCTCGCGTACCACTTGTCGCTGCTCTGAGCGGAGCCCGGTGGAGCGCCGTCCGCGGTGCGCCTACACTGGTCGGCCCCTCCGATGCGCATCGCTCGAATCCTCACGCGCCTGAACCTCGGCGGCCCCGCGCGCCAGGTGCTCGCGAGCGATCCGCTGCTCGCACGGCGCGGCCACGTCGTGCGCGTGTACACCGGCACGCCCGAGGCCGGCGAGGGCGACCTGTTCGACGCCGCTCGCGAGCTCGGCATCGACGTCGTCCGCGTGCCCGGCCTCGCGCGAGGTCTCAACCCGGCGGGTGACCTGCGCGCGAAGCGCTTCCTGGCGACCGCGCTCGCCGAGTTCGAGCCCGACGTCGTGCACACGCACGCGTCGAAGGCCGGGGCGCTCGGCCGTAGCGCCGCGAAACGTCGGCCAGGCACCGCGTTGGTGCACACGTTCCACGGACACGTGCTCGAAGGCTACTTCAACGGCGCGGTGTCGAAGGGGCTGGCGGTGATCGAGCGACGGCTCGCCCGCGACACCGATCGCATCGTCGCCGTGTCGCACGCGACGGCGGACGACCTCGTGCGGCTCGGCGTCGTCGCCGAGGACAAGCTGGTCGTCATCCCGCCGGGGATCGACCTCGCGCCGTTGCTCGACATCGTGCGCAAGCCGGGCGCGCTGCGGCGCGAGCTCGGCGTCGCCGACGGCGACGTGCTGATCGGCGTCGTCGGTCGACTCGCCGAGGTCAAGCAGCCGGAGCACGCGATCGACGTGTTCGAGCTCCTGCGCGAACGCTACCCGATGCTGCACCTCGCGTTCGTCGGCGACGGCGACCAACGCCGCGCCGTCGAACGTCGGATCCTCGCGCTCGACGCCGGTGGACAGCGTCGCGTGCACCTGCTCGGCAACCGCGACGACATGCGGGCGGTGCTCGCGGAGCTCGACGGCGTGCTGCTGACGTCGCGCTCCGAAGGTCTGCCGGTGTCGTTGATCGAAGCCGCCGCCGCGGGACTGCCGGTGGTCGCGACGCGCGTCGGAGGCGTGCCGGAGCTCGTCGCGGAGGAGCGCACGGGCTTCCTCGGCCAAACCGTCGACGAGCTCGCGTTCGGGCTCGCGCAGATGCTCGACCAACCCGACCGGGGCCGCGCGCTCGGCGAACGCGCGCGCATCCGGGTGCAAGCGCGACATTCCGCGGCGGCGCTCGCGGAGCGGCTCGAGCAGCTCTACCGCCGCGTCCACGAGGAGCGCACGTGCGCCTCTTGATGCTCTCCGGCGACCGCCAGGTCTCGATCGGCGAACAGGGACCCTTCTACGCGATGCAGCGCGAGTTCTCGCGCTGGTTCGAGCGCATCGACGTGCTCTGCCCGAAGCCTCCGAAGCCGCCGACCGTCTCGACGATCTGGGAGCGCGTGCACTTCCATCCGTCGCCGTCGTCGCGCGCCGGGATGCTCTCGTACTTGACGCGGCGCGGCGGAGAGTTGCTCGCCGAGCACCGTCACGAGCTGATCGTCAGCCACGACTACGGTTGGTTCTACAACGGTCTCGCCTCGGCGCGCCTGTCGCGAGCTCACGGCGTGCCGTACCTCTCCGAGATCCACCACGTGCCCGGATTCCCGGTCGCGGCGGATTTCAAGGAGCGCGTCGATCGCGCGATCGCCGAGCTCTACGTCCGTTGGGCTTCCGAGCGCGCGCTAGCGTTCCGCGTCGTCAACTCGGCGGAGATGCCGCCGTTGCTCGAGCGGTGGGGCGTGCCGCGCGACAAAGTGGTCGTCCTGCCGTCGCTGTACATCGACCTCGAGGTCTTCTCCCCGCCGAAGCAGCCGGTCGAGCCCGAGCTCGACGTCCTGTTCGTCGGCCGGATGGTCAACAACAAGGGGCTCGATCGCATCGTCGACGCGCTCGCGGAGCTCGCTCGACGGGGGACGCGCACGCGGTCGTTGTTCCTCGGCAAGGGGCCGCTGCGGGCAGCGACGCTCGCGCGCGCGGCGCGACGCGGGCTCGACGCGCGCTTCGTCGAATGGGTGCAGGGCGCGAGTGATCTCGCCGAGCTCTACCGGAAGAGCCGCGTGGTCGTCTGCGCGTCGACGTGCGAAGGCGGTCCGCGCTTCACCGTCGAGGCGATGGCGTGCGGCACTCCCGTGGTCAGCACAGGGGTCGGGATGATGACCGAGCTGCTCCAAGACGGCGGCGCGGGACGCCTGGTCGGCTTCGACGTCGAGTCGCTGACCGACGGGCTCGCCGCGGTGCTCTCGGACGAGTCGCGGCGGCGAGCGCTCGGGCTCGAGGCGCGCCGTCGAGCCGAGCGCGTCGAGTACTCGCGGATCCTGCGCGGCTACGCCGAGGGGCTGCACCGCTTGGTCGGGCTGGAGGGCGCGCGGCGATGAAGCTCGTGTTCCTGACCCAGGTGCTCGACCGCGGCGACGCGGTGCTCGGCTTCGTGCCGCGCTGGATCGAGGGCTTCGCGCGCCACGCCGAGCGCGTGCGCGTCGTCGCGCTCGAAGTCGGAGACACGAGCGCGCTCCCCGCGAACGTCGACTGGCGCGAGGTCGGCCGCCGCGGCGTGATCCGGCGGTACCTGCGCTATCGCTCGATCCTGAAGGAAGCGTTGGAGCGCGACGGATTCGACGCGGTGCTCGCGCACATGGTGCCGCGCTACGCGAACGTCGCGGCGCCGTTCGTGCAGAAGAACGGCGCGCGGCTGTACCTGTGGTACACGCACGGCGGCGTCGATGCGCGGCTCGAGCGCGCGGTGCGGCAGGTCGAGAAGGTGTTCACCGCGACGCCGGAGTCGCTGCGCGTCGCGAGCCCGAAGACCGTCGTCACCGGCCACGGCGTCGACCTCGCGCACTTCGATCCGCGCGGCGCGCGGCCCGACGAGCCGACGGTGCTGCTCTCGGTCGGTCGCCTGACGCCTTCGAAGGATCCGTTGACCGTGATCGAGGCGGTTGCGCGCCTTGCCGCGCGCGGGCGCGACGTCCGGCTCGAGTGGGTCGGCGGCGGCCTCGCCGCGGGTGACGCGGAGTACCGCGGCGTCGTCGAGCGCCGGATCGCCGAGCTCGG
>JADLBP010000019.1 GCA_020847695.1 Planctomycetota bacterium | reverse complement strand
GTGCGATGGAGCTCCGCACGGCGACGTCGCGATCGTCGAGCGATCGACGGCGAGCCCGGCATGCGCGCGGTGCGTGCTCGTCCCGCGATCGCCGCGCCGTCGCTGGGCGGCGGCTGCGAACCGCGGAGTTCGTCGAACGGCGTAGACTGGCGAGCGCGGCGCCGAAGGCGCGTGAATCCTATGGCCAACTCCCCGCGCGCGGTCATCGCTCGTCGCCCCTCACGAGCGAGAACGCTCACCTCTCGACTGGTCGTGCTCGCGTGCATCGCGCTGCCCTGCGCGTGCGCGCACCCGACACGGGCGAACATCGGCGGGCACGAGCGCGAGCGCGGCGACGCAGCGACGCTGCGCGCGCGCTCCGAGCGAGCACGCGAGCTGCTCGCCGCGGGCCGACTCGACGAGGCCGATGCGCTCGCGCGCGAAGTGTGGCAGTCCCAAGTCGAGCTGCACGGCCGCGGCTGCCCCGAGCCACGCGCGACGGCGCGATTGGTCGCGGAGATCGCGTCGGCGCGCGGCCGGCATTCGGCGGCGGCGGAGATCCTGCGAGCGGTGCTCGCGGAGTGGCGCGCAACCGACGCGGATCGAGTGCAGCGCTTCGAGTGCACGCTGGCGTTCGCCGCCGAGCTCGCGGCGGCCGATCGGATCCGCGAGGCGCGCGACGTGCTGGTCGAACTCGACCTCGAGATCGACGCGACCGCGGAGCTCTCCACCTCCGAGCACGACGCGTGGCACGCGCGGGTGCGCGAGCTCTACCCGACGACCCTGCGCGACACGATCGACCTCTACTGACGCCGGGGCGGCAACTCGCGCAGGAACTCGAACGCGCGGCGCGCGACCGCCGACCACGCGCAATCGTGCTCGACGAAACGCCGCGCGGCCGCTTCGAGGCGCGCGCGCTCCTCCGGCGAGTCGCACAGGCGCACCAAGAGCCGCGCGAGGTTCGCGACCTCGTCCGCGTCGGGCTTCACCTTGAGCACGCACGCGTCGGGGAGCTCGCTCTGCTCGTCGAGGTCGGTCGCGATCACGCCGCGGCCGAGCGAGAGCGACTGGAAGACTCCGCCCGAGCTCCCGCCGGTCGACGGCCCGCGTAGTTGCACCGCGAAATCGCCGGCGTGCAGCCAACGGCGGCCGAGCTCCTCGTCGACCCAACCGGTGCAGTGCACGCTCGCGCCGAGGTCGAGCTCGCGCACCAGCCGCTCGGCGTCGAAATGTTCGGGCTGGAGCGCGCCGACGAGCGCGAGGTGCAGGCTCGGCCGTTCGCGACGCGCAACCGCGAACGCGCGCAGCAGCGACTCGACGCGCTTGTGTGCTTGCACGTGACCGAAGCTGGTGACCAGGCAACCGTCGACGAAGCTGCGCGGCATTCCGATCGCGCGCCGCGTGTCGCGCCGATCGCGGTCGCGCCGGATGTCGACGCTCGGCTCCGCGGCACCGAGCTCCGACGCACGTCGCTCCGCTGCGCGCCCGGTCTCGTCCGCCTGGCCGTCGGCACGCCGAGCGTCGTCGCGCCAGTGCGGCCGAGCGCCATGGTGCACGACCACGATCGGCGGTGCGTCGGAGCGCGCGGCGAGGATCCGGCGCCGCACGAAGTCGCTGTGGACGACGAACGAGTCGGCGTGCGCGACGATCGAGCGATTGAACGGCAACCGGAAGCGCTCGCGATCGAGCGTCGGCGTGCTCGCGGCGAGCTCGGCGCGCGCGGAGAGGTCGATCGGTCGCCATGCGTTGCTCGCGGAGACCTCGAGCGAGCGCACGAACGCGCCGAGCGTCCGCGTGTCGCCGTGGCGACGCTGTTCGTCGCTCGCGCGGATGCCGCGCACGCGGAGCTCGAGCACCGGCGAGTCGGCGACGAGGTAGAACTCGATCGGCGCGTCGCGCCCGGCGCCGAAGGAGACGCTCGCCGCGCGCGCCTTGTCGACGAAGACCTCGAGCGTGCGCCCGCCTTCGCCGAACGCGACCAACCGGACCGCGTCGACGCGACCCGGCAACCGCACGAATGCGCGCGCCGCGGTCCAACGGCCGCCGTGCTCGGGCTGGTGCCATCCCGCGAGGATCGTCCCGTGCTTCGCGAGCGGCGGATCCGCGCGCTCGGCACGCCGCTTCTCCGCGCGGCTCGCCGCGTAGATCATCGCTTGGTCGAGCCCGCCTTCGCGGAACGCGCGAAGGTGCCCCGCGAAACCGCCGCGCGCGAGCTCGGGGAACGCCGCGACCGCCTGATCGAAGAGCACCCAGTCGTGCAGCACCACCGTGCCGCCGAAGCGCTCGACCAGCGGCGTCATGAACGCGTGCGCGAGCTCGTTGCCGAGCTGATAGACGATCCGGTCGCCGTCGAAGCGCGCGAGCTCGCTCACCGGCTTGGTCGCGAGCCCACAGAGCGACTCACCGACGCCTCGCTCGACGAACACCTCGACTTCGGCGTGCCGCCGGAACTCGTCGAGCCACGCGCGGGTGTAGTCGCCGATCCCCGAGCGCTGCGAGGGAGCGGTGGTGACGAGCGCGACGCGCATGCGCGCAGAGCGTACGAAGTCGGGCGCGCTTCTCCACGCGCGCGACCACTTGGTGCGCGACCTTGGAGTCTCCCGCGGCGAGCTCGCCACCGACCGTCCGCTCGGAGACGCCCACCAAAGTCGTGGGAAGGCCGTCGACCCGGAGCTCGGGCGCACCGCTCGCGCTCTCCGACTCCGCCCGCCCACGCGAACACGCGCGGAGCCGACCACCTCTCGGCGATCGGCCCCGCACGGTTCGGTCCGCGGTCAGCGCCGCCGGTCGCCGACCCGCGGCCTCACGGCGTGACGAAGAACTGGATCGCGTCGGTGAGACCGACGCCGTTCGAGCTCTGCACGTCGCGCGTCCAGAACTGTGCGTCGACGACCTTGCCGAAAGTCAGCGCGGGATCGATACCGGACGCGAACCACGCGTCGAAGTCGACCGTGTAGGTCCCGGAGCAATCCAATGTCGGCGGCGGCGCACCGCCCGCCTTCTGAACCGGCATGCGTCGGACCGGCAGCTTGGCGCACATCGTTCCGCCGAGGAACGGAATCGCCGCGGGTCCGGTCAATCCGTAGAAGAGCAGCCCGTTCTTCTTGTTGAGCACGCCGTGCGCTTCGATCACGAGCGGACTCCCGTCGCCGAGGGACGCCGTGCCCGTGAATCCGATCGCCGGCACGCAACCCAGGCTGTTGCTCTTCGCCGTGCAGAACGTCGTCGGCCCGCCATCGTCGACGAACACCAGCCCGCCGTCGCAGCCGAGCGGAAGGACCAGATCCCCGACCAGCGTCGCGCTGCCCGTCAGCGGGTCGACCGTGTAGAGCCCGTTCGCCGACGCGGTGACGGAGCCCATGCTGAAGAGCGTTCCGTCGGCACGGAACGCGAGGTCGCTGTACGAGAGCTGACGCCCGACGAGCACGCCGTGCGGCCCGACCTCGGTTGCGAGACCGGTGACCAAGTCGATCGTGAAGAGCTGCGAGTTCGGCGTGCTCAGCGTGAAGCCATTCGCGAACAACGTCCCGTCCGCCCGGAAGCCGAGTCCGTTCATGTTGAAGCCAAACGGGGAGACGCAGCACTGCCCGCCGCACTGACCGATCAGAGTCGGCACGCCGGTGTTCTTGTCGATGGTGAACAACCCCGAGCTCTGGAACCCGTTGAGCCCCGTGGCGTAGAGGACGCCGGTCGTCGGATGCAACGCGAGTCCGCCGCCGGTGAAGTTGAGCGTCGGGCTCATCGGCGGATACTCGGTGATCACGCCGGTGCTGCGACCGATACGGAGGAGCCGACTGGTGCCCGGATCGGCGACCGTAGCGGCGAGCGTGTAGAAGTCGTCGCTCGCCGGGTCGTACGCGAGGCCACCCGCGTAGGCGTAGTACCACGGCACGTCCCAGACGAACGTCGCTTCGCCGGTGGTCGTGTCGATCGCGTAGATCGCGCTGAGCATCGGGCCGCCGCCGGAGGCATAGAGGATCTCGCTTGCCCGTACGGGCAAGGCGAAGCTCGCCGCGACGACGATCGCGGCGGTCAAGGAGCGGAGGACTCGGAGCAACGGTGTCGTGATCGTGGATTCCATGGTCGTGGGCTTTCTGGGATCGGAACGCGGGGCCTTCCCAGCGACACACGCAACCCTCGCCCACCGCCAATCACGAAAGCTCGAAAAGAGATCGAAGGAGCACCTCGGCCCCCGACTCGGCGGCTCGTCGACGACCGCCTTCGCGCCCGCAGCGCCGCGGCAGCCGACCGTCCCGCGCCGGCGATCGAGCGCCGACGGACCGCCGGCCGGCGTGGGGTCCAGCGCTCGGTTCAGCGCCGCGCGTCGAAGTTCCAGACGCCCGCCGCTCGGCGACGAGCCAGCGCGCAGGTCCGAGCCTCGTCGCAACGCGCGCGACACGCATGCGCGCTGGGTGCGCTGCCCCTTCGATAGCAACCGCAGGCTCGCATCCGGCGCCGCGCGAGGCAGGGACGGGCGTGAGGTCGATCACCGAGAGGGGCGGGCGCTTCCCACCATGCGCGCGATGGCCGGCGGACGGCCGTGACGCGCCTCCGCCGTTCGCTCTGCGCGACCTCGCGCGTGTCGGCGCGCGCGGTCGGGTCGCTGCTGCGTTCGGATCAGTCGGATCGAACGGCGCCGAGGATCACTTGCCGAACGCGCCCTCGAGCGTCTTCAGCATCGCGGCCTCCTTCGCGGAGACCTTGTTGCCGAGGCCGAGCAGTCCGCCCGACGCTTCCGCGACCGAGCGCGCGCGGCCGAGCAGATCGGCTTTCAGCGTCGCGAACTCCGCCGCGCCGAGCTCCTTCGAGAGCCCCTGCACGTAGACCTTCCACGCTTCGAGGAGCCGCGCTTCGGGCTTCTTCGAAAGCCACTGCTCGAGCAGCGTCGCGTCGACGCCACCCGACTTCTTCGCCGCGTCGAGGAGCGCCTTCCGCTCCTTGTCGTCGATCACGCCGTCGGCCCAGGCGACCTCGACCAACGGGAACGTCGCGAGCGCCGCGAGCGTCTGCGGATGGATGTGCAACGCGACGAGCTTCTTCAGCACCGCTTCGTCCTTGATGCCGGACACCTTCGCGAGCTCCGCCTGCGTCTCCGTGACCTTCTCGAGCTCGCGCAGTCGCGCCATGAGCTTCTGGTCTTCCTTGCGGAAGAACTCGTCCTCGAGGGAACTCGCCTTCTTTTCCAGATCCGATGCCATGTCGTGTGCTCCAGGGTTTTGGGGCGCCGGTTCTAAACGCTCGCCGCGCCGCTTCCAAGCCCTTCCCGCGACGTCCAACCCCCGCATCCAACGCGAAGGCCCCATGGCGGGCAGCAACGCCGATCGGACGACCACGCCAGCACGACTCCGACGGGTGCGGCCATCACCCGGTTCAGCGCCGTGCGTCGACGATCGCGAGCCGCGGCACACCCCATGTCCGCGCCTCGGCGCCGGTCGAGGGGGTCGGCGCAACGCCGCCTGCAGCGACCGCGTGCCATTCGACCTCGTGCGGCGACGCGCCAACGATCGGCACGAGGAGCGCGAGAAGTCCGCTCGAGACCACAGACGCGACGGCGTGCATGTCCGAGCCTTTCCGCGACGTGCGCGAACGCAACGCGGCGGCTCAGGATTCGAGCTCGATCGCGCGCGCTCGGCTACGGGCGCAGCGTGAAGCGCAGGCCGTTGGTCGTGTCGACCGGGGCGCTCGGCGAGAGCGAGTCGCGGAACCAGTACTGCGCGTACACGTCGACTCCGGCGAGCAGGTTCGGATCGACGCCGCTCTGCGCGTGCGCCGTGAAGTCGAAGGCGAACGTGCCGCTGCACGAGCCCGGCTGTCCGCCGGCGACCTGCACGACCGTCCGCTTCAAGGGCAACCCGACGCACAAGTAGCCGCCGCCGAACGGCAGCGCGGCTGGCGCGTACCCGTAGAACATCATCCCAGGCACGCCGGGGTTCGCGAACGATACTCGCAGCCGGAAGGGACTCGGCGCGGAGAGCGAAGGCAGGCCGGTGTAGTAGAGCGTCGGATGGCACTGGAAGCCGGTCGTCTTCGCCGTGCAGTACGGCTCGGGCAGGTCGACGCCGCCGCCGAGGATGCGCACGTAGCCGTCGCCGTTGCTGACCTGCGAGGCGCCATAGAGCGTGTCGGTCGCGCCGTCGGCGTCGAAGTCGTACATCGCGACGCCGGCGCCGAAGAAGTCGTCGAACTGCTTGCCGGCGACTTCCTGGATGCGCTTCGGCCCCGCGCCGGACACCGTCACCGCGACGGAGAGTCCAAACGTCAGCGAGCCGCCTGCCCAATCCGCGACGCCGTCGCCGTCGGAGTCCTCGCCCATCGCGAGCGACTGCCCGAAGCCTGCCGGCTTGTTGCTCTGCACGAAATCCGAGCCCTGGAACCCGCCGAGCATCGCGCCGGTAGCGCCGGAATAAACCGTCCCACGACCGGCGGACGAGCCGTACTCCGGATCGCCGACGACGAAGTCAGGGCTGCCGTCCAAATCGACGTCGAAGCCACCGGCGAGCACGCTCCCGAAGTGCACGTAGGCGGGTGACGGTGGAAGGAGCTCGCGCAGCAACCCGCCCGTCGCTCCGGAGTGCAGTCGAACGAAGCGCCCGTACGAGCCG
>JADLBP010000018.1 GCA_020847695.1 Planctomycetota bacterium | reverse complement strand
TTAGGAAACCGCCGCTCTATCCTGCTGAGCTACGGGCGCGATGCCGTGGAGTCTACGCCGTGGCGGCGGGACGTGGGAGGGAGCGGTTGCGGGTCGCTGCGATCGAAGTGAGCCTGCGCGAGTCGTTGCGAAGCGAGCCGAAGTGACGTGACTCGACGTCGCGTGGCGCGGCGAGGGACCGCGCGTCGCGACGGGGCCCGACGCGAGGCGCGACGCGCTAGCCGTAGAGCTTGCGCAGCAGGATGTCGGCGTGGCACGGCTGGTCCGGAGAGCAGAAGCAGCCGAGGTTGTAGCCGCGCAGCGGTTCGAGGAAGTCGGGGTCCTTCGCGAGCTCGCCGTCGAGCCACTTCGCGTAGAGCGCGAGCGTGCGCTCCCGACCGTGATCCTCCAGGCGGAACGGACTGCCCCACCGCGTCGGGCGCGCGACGAGGCGGTAGTTGCTCGCGTGGCGAGCTTGGACGCGACGCGGCTTCTTCACGCGGGTCGGCATCGTTCGGTTGGTTGAGTCTAGCGCCGGGGGCGACTCGCACCGGGGTCGTGCGCTGTCGTCGCAGGGCGCGCTGTCGTCGCGGGGCGCGCTGTCATTGCACTGCGCTCTGCACGCCGGCGGGCCGCACACCGGCGCGACGGACGACAGCGTTACGGAGGAGCGCGGGTCGATCCACGACGGGTCGATCCATGACGGGTCGGGCCACGACGTGTCGGGCGATACCGTGTCGAGCCACCGCGTGTCCAGCGACCTTGTCGCGGTCGACGAAGCCAGAAGAGACGGTGCCAAGAGAGACGGACAAACCGTGGACTCGGAGGGGCACGAGCTCGCGACGAACGAGGTCACACACCGCGAGCTCCGGCCGAGCGCTCTCGCGCGACGTCAGAGCGCGCGGATCCACGAGCGGACGAGCTCCTGGAACGCCGCTCGCTTCTCGCGCAGCTCGGCGCCGGCGCCAAGCGTCACCAGTCCGCGATCCTTCGCGAGCCACCGCACCAAACCGGTAGGGTCGTCGATCGCGAGGCCGGCTCGCGCGCTCGCCTTCACCTTCGCGCCGTTGTGGAAGACGAGTTGAACCGCGTCGCGCGAACGCAGGTTGATCGTCGCGAAGTAGTCGATGGTGCGAAAGCTCGGTGCGTTCCACTTGATGCCTTCGCCGACCTCAGGGCTCGCGGCGAGGACGAGCTCGCGCACGACCGCGATTTCCGCCTTCAGCGGGTGATCGAGCTCGCGCAGGAACGCGACGACCGCGGGATCGATACGCGAATTCGCCGAGGACGTTCCGAGCGCTCGCCTCGCGCCTGGTTCGGTGGCGCGCGCGGACGAACTCCGTGCCGCGGACTTCGAGGACGAGCGTGGTGCGCCGGCGGTCGCGACTTTCGTCGCGCGACCTGAGTCACGGGCGTTCGCGGCGGTCGGGTTCGTGGCGCGGCCCTTCGTTGCAGCGAGCGTCGCGGCGCGGCCCTTCGCCGAGGCGGTCGCTGCGCGCGCCGCGCCGAGCTTGCGAGCAGGCTTCGCGGCGGCCGGCTTGCTCGAACGCAGGTCGTCGTTCGCTCCGCGGCGCGCACCGCGTTTCGCGGCATCCTTCGCGGCGCGCGCGGTGCCAGTCGTCGCGCCGTCGCGCTTCGCGGCGGGCGAACGGGCCTTGGCGCCGGCGCGCGCTCCGCCCTTCGCCGCGCGGGCTGCGACGCGCGCTGCATTCTCGGCCAGGCGCGCGCTCACGAGCTTCCTCACCAACGTCGCCGGCAACGGCGCGCTCGGGAGGAAGCGGATCGTGCCCTTGCTCGTCGAGTAGCTCGCGAGCTCCTTCGCGAAGCCCGCGTGGAGCTGCGCGCTCAAGCCGTAGAGCGCGCAATGCTCCTTCCACGCGCCGAACGACACCAGCATCCCGTCCTGCTTGAAGGTCGGGAGCTGATAGCTGATGCACTCCTCCGCTCGCGGCGCCGCGGCGCGGATGTCGCGGCGGAGTTTCTCGAGCGCCGCGCGTTGCTCGCGCGGCAACGGAACGAGGTATTCGTCGATCGTCTTCGGTACCGCGGGCATCTCGAGCTCCTTTCGGCGCGCCCGCAACTCGCGAACGACGCGTCGCGCGCATCCTAGCTGGCCCGCTCGCGAGGCTTCAAACGCGCGGCGAGCGCGCCGCCGCGGTGTCAACGCATCTTGGTAGCGCGCGCCCAACGAGTCCGACGGTCGACGCGTCCACTCGTCGACCGAGCCTCGCGCTCGATCCCGTGGTCACGAGCTGCGCGGCGCGACTCGGCGGCGAGCTCGACGTTCCACCGCGCCGGGTCGCGACGGGGCGCGGCGAACCGTTCAGCCGCACTCAGACTCGTTCTTCGAACACGCCGGTGCCGCGGTTCTTGAACACCGAGTCCCAATCGAAGCAGCGGCCGTTCATCGCGACGTAGGTTCCGAACGGCAGCGTCTGCACGAACGCGAGCGCGCTGCCGAGGTTGAAGAGCCCGTCCGAGCTGCCGAACGTGTACGGCACCATCGCGCCGGTCAGCACGACGGTCTTCGAGAGCTTGGCGGCGCCGACCGCGCGCGCGGTGTGCTCCATCGTGTCCGTGCCGTGCGTGATCACGATGCGCTGCTCGGGAGCGTTGCGACAGGCCTCGACGATGCGCGCGCGGTGCAGATCGGTCATCTCGAGGCTGTCGATCAGCATCAGCGTCTCGACGGTGATGCCGAGCCTGCTGCGGCCGAGCCGCAGCATCTCCGGCACCTGGGTCTCGCGAAAGAGCAGTCGCCCCTCGAGCTCGTCGTAGTTCTTGTCGAAGGTCCCGCCCGTCACCAGGATGCGCAGCGCCGCGGATTGCATGCGCGCATGTTCGCAAGCAGCGCCTCATCGTGCCACCGCGCTTGCGCGCATCGCCGCACGATGGGTTCCCGGCGAGCTCGCGACACGCGCTTGCGTCCGTGCCGCCGAGCTCGTGTGCGGCGAAGTCCAACTCGGCTCGAGGTGCGTTTGGTCGCTCCCGCGTGAAGCGTAGAGTGATCGACATGACCCGCCCCGAAACGACTCCCGGCATCCGCGGCACGATGTCGCGGCTCTACGACGTCTTCGTCGACTGGGACGGACGTCTCGCCCGCGAACTGCCCGGGCTCGAGAAGCACCTCGCGAGCGTCGGCGCGCGCAAGGTGCTCGACCTCGGCTGCGGGACCGGACGCCACGTCGCGGCGCTCGCCGCGCGCGGTTACGACGTGCATGGCGCCGACGTGTCGGACGACATGCTCGCACAGGCTCGCGCGTTGGTAGGCGCGCCCGAGCGATTGCACGCCTGGCGGATGGGCGAGCCGCTCGGTGACGGTCTTCGTCGCGCCGCGCCGTTCGATGCGCTCGTGTGCATGGGCAGCGTCTGGCCGCAGGTCGCGAGCGAGAGCGCGGCGCGCGCGGCGGCGAGCGCGATGCTCGAGCTGCTGCGCCCCGGCGGGATCGTCGTGCTCGGCCTGAAGGCGTTCGCGCACCGACGCGGCACCAAGGAACCGTCGCTACCGATCCTGAAGCGCGAGCACGAAGGCCGCTCGCTCTGGTTCGTCCGCTTCGTCGACTTCACGCCGCCGCCGCTCGCCGACGGCACCCGGGTCGTCGATCTGCACATGGCGATCGTCGCGGGCGACGCACTCGCCGACGAGCAGACCGCGCTCCACCACGGCGCGACCCGGGTGCGCGAGTGGGCAGCCGACGAGCTCGCGACCTGGCTGTCCGCCCGCGGCTTCGTCGACGTCCACGTCTCCGGCAAGCTCGGCGACCCCACGGTTCCGGCGACGACCGAGGACGTCTTCGCGAGCGCGAGAAAGCCCGCGGGATAGCCCGGAGGCCGGTTCCGACCGTCCGGACCCGGGCTCCAAGGGTCACGCGCGGGCCATCGCCGGCTCTGCAAGCGGAATCCAGCCTTCTTGCTGGCTTTCGGGCGCGCGGAGTGAGTAGGGTCTGCCGCCCCTTATGGAGTCCGTTGCATGCCTCCCCGTTGGATTGGCCACTGGAGTGAGCACGCAGAGAAAGGCAATCCGATGGGTTCGAAACTGTACGTTGGCAATCTTTCCTTCAACACGACCGAGGCCGGTCTTCGCGAAGTCTTCGAAGCTGAAGGCTGGAACGTGAAGGAAATCGCCCTCATGTCCGACCGTGAAACCGGTCGTCCGCGCGGCTTCGGCTTCGTGACGCTCGGCTCCGACGCCGACGCGCAAGCCGCGATCGCGAAGCTCGATGGCTTCGAGCTCGACGGTCGTCGTCTCCGCGTCAACGAGGCGCAACAGAAGCCGGCCGGCGGCGGTGGCCGTGGTGGCTTCGGCGGCGGTGGTGGCGGCGGTGGTGGTGGTCGCGGCTTCGGTGGCGGCGGCGGCGGTGGCCGCGGCGGCTACGGTGGCGGCGGTCGCGATCGTCGCTACTAGTCCGACCGCGATCTCCTGATCGCAAATTTCAGGGCCGGCCGCGAACGCGGTCGGCCCTGATGTTTTTCGCGGCGCTTCTCCGCGCGCGCTTCACGACGCCGGTTCGTCGCGACGGCCGCCGGCGCCGAGCTCGTGCGCCGCGACATCGCGGTACCAGCGCTGCACCGTGCGCAGACCGCGCGCCTCGAACCATCCGACCAGCCATCCGACCGCCGCTTGCACGCCGTCGGTCGCGATCGGCGCGGCGAAGTTCGCGAGCCCGACGTGGAGCCCGCGCGGAGTCGGGCGCGCTTCGAGCAAAACCTGTTGCACGATGCCGTGCTCCTCGACGTGCGCGAGGAAGACGTAGCCGCCGTCCTCGATCCGCCGCAGCGCTTCGAGCAGCACGACCGAGCCGCCTTCGATCTTGAGGACCTGCTTGTCGAAGCGAGCGAGCTCCGGGAGCTCGCCTTCCATCAAAGCGTGAGGCATCGGGGGTCGAGGGAGGACGGGCCAAGGCTCGCGGGCCTCGGCGGTCTTGGTGAACACGACGTGGTGGAACGTGCGGCCGGTGAACTTCCACTTCAGCGCGTACTTGGTCGCGAGCAACGCGGCCGGCGGCTCGCGCTCGTCGATCGAGTAGAGCCCGGTGGTACGCGCTTCGCCGAGCGCGAACTGCCAGTACTCGTCGTGATCGGTGGTCAGCCAGAGCGCACCGCCCGGCGCGAGCCGGGTCGCGACGCGCGTCAGGAACTCGGCGCGCAACAGGCGGTTCTCCTCGTGGCGCGCCTTCGGCCACGGGTCGGGGAAGTTGACGTAGATGCGCGTCAGCGAGCTCGGCGGCACGAGCTGGCGCAGCGCGAACTCGGCCGGCCCGTGGAACAGCCGCACGTTGGTGACGCGGCCCGCGACCAGCCGCCCGATCGCGCGCGACAGCGACCCCGCCGAGATGTCGATCGCGAGCAGGTTCCAGTCCGGCCGCTCCTCGGCGAGCGCGGCGGTGAACCGGCCGTCGCCGAAGCCGATTTCGACCACCAGCGGCGCCTCGCGGCCCCACACGGCGGACGGCGACAGCGGGTACTCGGGATGGTCGGCGCGCAGCAGCACGGCGGTATTACTAGCAGAAGCCTTCCGCGCGGCCCCGCGAGGCCGGCACGACTTTCCGCGCCGCCGGGGAATGCCTCAAGCGGCCTCGGAAGGGCCGTCGAAAGAAAGGCCTCGCCCCGCCCGGCGTCTCGGAGCATCCTCAGGTCGTGCGCACCTTCGTAACCGCGAATCGACGGCCCCGAAAGAGCCGCGCAGGCATCAGCCTGCTCTCGGTGCTGCTGGTGCTCGCGACGATCGCGGTGCTCGCCGGTTGGGCGATCCCGACGTTCTTCGGTCAGGCCGACGTGACCCTCGACAACGCGGCCAACCTGCTGGTGCGCGACATCCGCACCGCGCAGAACCGAGCGATGTGGTCCGGCGTCGACGCCTACGTGCAGTTCGACGCCGACTGCGGCGGCTATCGCATCGTCGATCGCAACGGACGCGCGCTCGAGCGGCTGGGCGCCCTCGGCGACTGGGCGCAGCGCTACGAGGAGGGCGGCGTGTTCCAAGGCGTCAAGGTCGTGCGCGTCGACTGCGGCCCGGATCGCGCGCTGCTCTTCGACGCGAAGAAGCGCAACTGGGAGGGCGGCGAGATCGAGCTCGGCTTCGCGGGCGAGACCCGGGTCGTCCGCGTGCATGCGCGGCAAGGCGACGTCACCGTGCTCGGCCTGAAGCGCAGCTGGAAGCACGGCGAACCCGCCCACGCCGGCGAGTGACCACGAATCGGGCCGCGTCGGCGCGAAGGGCGCGGGCCAAAAAAAACCGGAGTCGTCTCCGAAGAGACGACTCCGCGCGGATCGCCGAGCCTCGCGGCCCGGCGACGGCCGATCGCGGGTGGCAGGTCCCGCTTCGGCGGCCCCGAGGAACGATGGCAGGTTCGTTCGTTCAGGGCGCTCCGGTCAGGGGCCGGAGCAACGAGCTCTTGGGGAGCCCGTGTCGTTCGCGCATGGCAGGTAGCGCTCGCGACGAGATTGACTGTAGCAGCGCTCGCCGAAAGTCCACAAGGGGCAGCCCGAGGACTTCGAAAGGCGCATCGAGCCGCTCCTCCGCTGCGGCGGCGAGCGGAAGCGCCGGGGCGGCCGCGCCCCGCACCTCCCCGCCGCTCGCGCTCGCTCCCGGTCGGACTCTCGGCGGCGCACGCCGCTCCGTGGAGGTCCGAGCCGACCGGTGGGACTCTGCCCCGCTTGGCTGGGCCGTCCCGCGCCGCGCTTCGAAGCGCGCGAGCCCGACGGCGCCACGAGGAGGCGGCTGGCGAGCACTGGTCCGCGTGTGCCGAACGACCTCGCGCGCCAGCGGTCCAGGCACGGAATCGGCCCAGCGATGAGGGGCAGTCGGGCCGGGGCGACACTGCCCCGCTTGGCTGGGCCAATCGCCGCGGCGGTTCGGCGCACGCGCGGCGACGGTCCCGGATGCAGCGCTCGCGAGCGGTCGGCCGCGCGAGCCTGACCCCCTGGACTGGACGGCGCGGGCGCGGCTTCGGCCCCGCGAGGCACGTCAGTCGGCGCTCGAACTCGGGCCTGGCCCCGCAGCGCGCGACCGGAAGACCCCGGGCCCGGCGCTCGCCATCGCGACGCCGGGCCCGGGTCCTTTGGAAGCTCGCGACGCTCAGTACCGCGGCACCGACGCGTCGATCTCCTCGCTCCACGCGAGGATGCCGCCGCGCATCGAGTAGACGCGCTGGAAGCCGTGGCCGATGAAGTAGCTCGCGACATCGAGCGAACGCACGCCGCTGCGGCACGTGAAGACGATCTTGCGGTCCTTCGGCAGGTCCATGTACTTGGCCGGATTGTCGTAGTCGAGCGGCTCGGCGCCGGCGATGCGCGCGAGCGCGAGCTCCTCCGGCGTGCGCACGTCGATGAAGGAGAAGTCCTCCTTCGCGTCGAGCCACTGCTTCACGTCCTTGGGCTCGACCTGGATCTTCGTGTCGACGTCTTGCGCGCGCGCGATCGTCGCGAGGACCTCCTTCACGTCGAGGATGTTGTGGTCCTTGCACACCTGGGCGAGCGTGTCGGTCGGCTGGAAGCCGCACGAGGAACAGCCGCCGATGTGGTAGCGCTGGAAGAGCGCGCGCTGGGCCGCGGGAGCGATCTCGAGGATCCGCTCCATGGTCATGTCGGGGGTGATCGTGGTGGTCATGGCGAGGGTGAGGGTTCGTCGCCGCGCACGGACGGCGCGCGGGTTGCCGATTCTACCGTGAACGTCCGAGTGGAGTGGACTTGCGATGCTTCGGACGCGCCGCGGGGGCGCGAACGCCACCCGCAGGCCGTCGGAGAGGTCGAAGTCGCCCCGCCGCCCGCGGCGTCGCGGCGACAGCACTGGAAGTGCCGGGTCTGGCCGGGATGAACGAGCGTTGCTCCACCGCGTCGCGTGGTGTGAAACCGACGCCCGCCCGTCGCCGGACGCGCTCGAGAACCCCACGGCAACATCCGCGTCGTCGGCGCCCCGCTCGTGGCGCCGTTTGCCAGGAACGCCCGGGATCTCAGCGCTCGCGCAGCTCGACCCAGATGTCGTGACGCGGGAGCTCTTCGTAGTACTGAACGGCGGGCACCGAGACCTCGAGCGGCCGCGCGCCCGGCGCGATCAGCTTGCGGGCTTGGAAGTGCGCCACCAACGCCGCGGGGAACGCGGTGCCGCGCTCCATCGCGGTGAAACCCGTCTTCGGATCGTGACGCTCGAAGACGTCGTACTGCAGCGTCACGCGCTTCTGCTTGCGCTTGCCGACGACGATCGTCCGCAGCAGCACGATGTCGCGCACCTTCGGGAAGTCGAGCGTCGACTCGAACAGCGCGCGCAGCGTCGCTCGCGGCTCGTACTTGCGGCCGCCGTGCACGAGCTCGCGCTCGAACGCACCGATGCCGAACAGCGCGCGGATCACGTCCCAGTGCCCCGGATAGCGCAGCGTCTTGTAGTCGTACGTCTTCAACGCGCCCTTCCACGTCTCGGGGCACGTGCTCGTGCCGCCCGACGTCACCGCGGCTTCGAGGACGCCGAGCTTGCCGAAGTCGAGCTCCTCGACCTCGCCGAGCGTCGGCACGTCGACGCGTTTGCCGTCGCGCAGGAACTCGCCGACGCCGGAGTACTCGTTGATCAGACCGTCGAAGTTGAACACGAGCTTGTACGCGAGCGGTCCGACCGGCTCCTCCGGCAAGCCGCCGCAGCGCACGTGCACGTGCTCGGCGCGATCGAGCACCGCGACGCCGTGCGCCGCGAGGTGGTTGCCGAGCCCGGGCGCGAGCCCGCAGTCGGGCACGATGCTGACGCCGGCCTTCTTCGCCTTCGAGTGCAGCGCGAGTTCCGCGCGCACGACGTTCGTGTTGCCGCCGAGGTCGAGGAACGAGCTCTTCGACTGGATCGCACGGGCCGCCAACTCCGCGTTGAAGCGATACGGCACGGCCGAGAGCGTCACTTGGCTGCCGCGCATCGCGCCACACGCGTCGGTCGCTTTCGACACGTCGCAGCGGCGCGCGACGAACTCGCAGCGCGTCTTCGGCAGGAGCTTCTCCAGCCGCTTCGCCGCCGCGCGCGCGACGCGTTCGTCGGCGTCGGCGAGCACGATGCGGCTCGCTTCGCCGTTCTTCGCGAGGTCGTACGCCAACGCCGCGCCTTGGCGGCCCGCACCGAGCACCGTGTAGCAGTAGGTCATGTTCGTTCGCTCCAAAGGGCGTCCGAGCATATCGAGCGGCCCGGTCGTGCGCGGCGCGAACCGCTACGCCGAGCTCCGCAGGCTCGGTGCCCGCCGGCGGATCGCCGGCGACCCTCCGAGCAACCGCCAGGGGACCGCCGGAGGCCCGACGGTGGTTTGCGCACCCTTGGAGTTGAACCGATCGTTCGCCGCCGAGCGCTTCTTCGAGGTCCGAGTTAGGCTCGACCGTCCATCCGACCTTCGCACGAGAGGAGCTTCCCATGCTCGCCGGCTTGCTGACCGCGCTCGCGTTCGTTCCGTCGCAGGACTGCAGCCAGCTCACGCCGGGTTTCGGCGCCTACGGAGTCGCGTACGGCCCAAACGGCGGCAACGTACGCGCGAGCGCCGTCTACGACGACGGCCAAGGTCCGGCGCTCTACCTCGGCGGCGATTTCGACTTCGCGGGCGACCTCCTCGCGCGTGCGATCGTGCGGTTCGACGGCACGAGCTTCCAACCGCTGCCCGGTCCGGGTGGCGCGACTGTCCTCGCGAACGGCGGCGTCGGCGTGCGCGCGCTCGCCGTGTTCGACGACGGCGGCGGACCCGAGCTCTATGTCGCGGGCGACTTCGAGACGTCGCTCGGCTTCCCCCAACACGGCCTCGCGAAGTGGAACGGCGCGACATGGACGCCGGTGCTCGCGGTGACGTCGCAATTCGCAGGCTTCGTCGGCATCTCCGCGCTCGCGGTGTGGAACGACGGCACGGGTGACGCGCTGTACTTCGGCGGCACGTTCAACAAGGTGAACGGCAGTCCGGCGGCGAGCATCGCGAAGTACGACGGCTCCGGCTGGACGACGCTCGGCGCGGGCTACGTCGGGTCGTACGTCGGAGCGCTCGCGGTGCACGACGACGGCTCGGGCACCGAGCTCTACGCCGGAGGCTGGAACTTCCCGAGCCAGCAGAGCGTCGAGCGTTGGGACGGCTCGTCGTG
>JADLBP010000017.1 GCA_020847695.1 Planctomycetota bacterium | reverse complement strand
GGGCGCGAGGACGACGCCCTGCTCGCCGTGCGCGCGCTCGCCGAGTCGGACGACGCGGTCGCGGCGCACGCGGCGCTCGCGGCGGCTCGCTACGCGTCGAAGCGCGGACTGCCGGAGGCGCGGGCGTTCGCGGTGCGCGCGAGAGAGCTCGCGCTGCGCACCCTCGCGGGCGCGGAGTGCGCGCGGGTCGCGCGCGCCGCCGAGAAGCTCGCCGACGCCGCGCGCTGATCCCTGACGCCGTGCGTCACGTGTCGACGCAGCGCGTCACTTGGCTGCGCTCGCGCGTCACTCGGCGCCGCGTGTGCGCGCGATGCGCGAGCCCTCGAGGCGCACGCGCCCCGAAAGGTGCAGCTCGATCGCTTCCGGCAGCGCGAGCTTCTCTTCCTCGAACACACGCGCGGCGAGCGAGTCCGCGGTGTCGTCGGGTCGGACGGCGAGGCAGCGTTGCAGCAGGATCGGCCCCGCGTCGTACTCGTTGGTGACGTAGTGCACGGTGCAGCCGGTGAACTGCACGCCGCGCGCGAGCACCGCTTCGTGGACGTGGTGGCCCCAACAGCCCTTGCCTCCGAACGCGGGAAGCAGCGAGGGGTGGATGTTGATCACGCGGCCGAGCCACGCATCGGGGATCACCAGCAGGCGCAGGAAGCCGGCGAGCACGACGAGCTCGGCGCCCGAGCGCTCGACCTCCGCGAAGACGCGCCGGGAGAACTCCGCCGCGTCGCGGAACTCGCGATGGGGGACGACCGCGCGCGGGATGCCGAGGCGCTCGGCGCGCTGGAGGGCGCCCGCGTCGGCTGCGTTCGAGAGCACGAGCGCGATCTCGCAGTCGAGCGTGCGCGCGCGGATCCGTTCGGCGAGGTTCTCGAGCGAGCGACCGCCGCCGGACACCAGCACGGCGATGCGCCGGTTCACGCGAGGTCCTCGTCGAGTCGCGCGCGGATCTCCTTCTGGACGTCCGCCGCGAGTTGCCAGAACAGATCGTCGAGCGCCGGCGCGATCGCTTGGCACAGCGACGCGATCTTCGCGACATCGACGTCGTCGCGCTCGCGCGCGACGACCACGCCGACGCCGAGCGTGCCGAGCCCGGCGTGCGCCGCGGCGATCAACGGTCCCGCGAGGTCCTGCACGGCGAGGTCCGCTCCGGCGCGCGCGAAGAACCGGCGCTCGGCGGGCGTGTCCAGCGTCGGACCGGCGGTGCACGCGACCACCGCTTCCGCGGCGGCGACGCCGAGGCGCTCGGCTGCGGCGAGCGCGGCGCGGCGCAGATGGGAGTCGTGCACGCGGGTCTGGTCGGGGAACATCGGACCGAGCTGGCTCTCACCGATGCCGACGAGCGGCGAGGAGCCGCTGAGGTTCAAGTGGTCGGAGAAGAACGCGAGCGAACCGACGGCGAGCTCGCGGCCCTCTCGCTCGAGCGCGACGCCGGCGGACGCGTGCATCAGCGCGGTCGCTCCGCTCGCCGCGGCGAGCCACACCGGGAACGAACGCATCCACGGAGCTTCCCCGTCGAGCGCTTCGAGCGGCGCGTCGTCGAGCATCCACACCGCGAGCCCGTGGAAGTCGCCCCACGCGAGCACGGAATCGCGCCACGCACGCGGGACGCCGTCGACTCGCGAGAGCGGCAGCTTGCCTCCGCGGGTCAAGCGGCCGGGCAGGATGCCGGTGCCCGTCGCGGGCCAAAAGAGCGCTTCGGGCGCAGGCACGCCGCGCGCGACGAGCGAAGCACGAGCCTGCTCCACGGCGGTGTCGAGCGGCGAAGGGGTGGGGGGCGAGTGGGTCACGAGGTGGCTCAGCCTAGCTTCGCGCGCAACGCGGCGCGCACCTGTTCCGGAGCGGCGGTGATCGCGAGGCGTTTGTCGCGGGAGCGTTCGCCGCTCGCCAGCCGCACCGCGGACGCGCGCAGCCCGAGCAGCTCGGCGACGAACTCGACCAGCTCCTCGTTCGCGCGACCCTTGTCCGGCGGCGCGGTCACCGCGATCTTGACCTTGCCGTTCCAGACGCCGACGACGCGCGCTTTCGAGGCCCCCGGCTGCACGCGCACCGGCAGGTCGGTCTCGGCGCCGCGGGCCACGAGCTCGAAGTCGCTCATCCGTCGCCGCGCTCGAGAGGCTGCTGCTCGGCGTCCTCGCGCGGTGCGCCGTCGTCGGGCTCGCCGGACTCGGTGGGCTCCGGAGTCGGCGGTTCGGCGGCGGGCTCGGCGACCGGCGAGGTCGGCGGCTCGGGCAGCGACAGCGCGATGCCGACCGCGGGCGGGACGTCCTCGGCGGAAGGGCCGCCGGTCAGCAATCGGAAGAGCAGCGTGTCGCCGAACTCGTGCTCGATGCGCTCGAGATTCGCGACCACCGACGACCACGCGGCGCCGTCCATCGCGCGCAGCGCGCGGCCGAGCAGCTCGGCGGCGGTTTGCTCGCGTTCGAGCACGCGCGCGTCGGACTCGACGTTCGTCCAGTTCTTCGCGAGCCGATAGCCTTCGACCAGCTCCTTGAACTCGCCTTCCGAGAAGGTCGCGCGTCGGGCGGTCTGCAGCATCTCGCCGGCGCCCTCGACCGCCGCCGAGATCGAAGCGAGGCGCAGCAACGCCGCGATGCCGCGTTGCTCCTCGGCGGTCCAATCGCGGGTCAGGCGTTCGTGGAAGAGCTGGTTGAGCTCGCGCGGGCGCAGCCCGAACGCCGACCACGGGATCGTCTCGACGCCGCCTTCGCCTTCGACCGACACGCCGCGCGCGTCCGCGGTCACGGCATTGCGGTTCGCGCCCTTGCCCTTGCGCGGATCCGCGATCGTCTTGCGTCGCCACGCGCCCTTGCCGAACTCGGTCCCGACGAGCTGGAGCAGCTTCTCTCCGCGCTCGAGGTCGGCGAGCAATGCGTCGAGGTCGTTGCCGAGCTCGGTGGTCGACGTGCGCGAGCGCAGGCTCGCGAGGCGCGCGCGCGCGGCCGCGAAGTCGAACGCCGCGAGCTCGCGCTCGAAGCCGCTCGGTCCTCCGAAGCCGGCGGCGACCGCGCGGGTCTCCTCCGCGCGCAGCTTGCTCTGGTAACTCGCGCGGACCTCGACGAGCTTCTCGTGCCACTGACGCGCGGTGCGCGCGAGGTTCTCGAGGTCCGCCTTCGCGAGCGCGGCGGCGGGGGTGAGCTCGCTCGGGAGCTCCGGTAGGGCGAGTTCGCCTTCGAGCTCCGTCAGCGCAGTCGTCACGCGCGTGAAGTCGCCGCGCTCGACCGCTTCGAGCGTCGCACCGAGCTCGCGCCGCGCGGCCGCGGCGCCGTCGATCAGCACGCGACCGATCAGCTCGCGACGCTTGGCGACGAAGTCGGGATCGGCTTCGAAGAGCTCTTGGCCGCCGACGAGCTTCAGCTCGGTCAGCGTGCTGCCGACGCGCTCGGGTCGCGCGGCGGACACGACCGCCTGGAGCCGACCGAGCACTTCGTTCGCGGCCTGGCTGCGCTCGCCCTCGACGCGCGCCGCGGCGGCGACGCGGCCGGCGAGCTCCTGGGCTTCTTGCAGCGCCTTGGTCGCGACCGTGGTGCCCGCGAAGTCGCCAGCGAGCTTGACCAACGCGTCGCGCCGCGCGCCTTCGTCGAGGTCCTTCGGCAGGTCGCGGTACGCGATCTCCGCCTGCAGCTCGCGCATCTTGAGCTTGGTGTCGTCGTCCTTCGGCGCGGTGGCGGTCGGTCCCTTCGCGGGTTCGGGCTCGACCACGGCGTCCGGCTCGGTGACGCCGGGCGTCGGCGCGACAGCGGTGCGCTCGCGTTCGCGCTCGGCGTCCTGCTCCTGCTTCTTCGTGAAGACCCAGTAGCCGACGCCGCCGAGCACGAGCAACACGACGAAGGGCAATACGCCCGCGGACTTCTTCGACGGCGCCGTCGGTCGTTCGCCGGTGGCGACCGCCGCGACCGGGACGCCGACCTTCTCGAGTTCGCCGAGCAGCGCGCCCGCGCTCGGGTAGCGGTCCTCGGGCTTCTTCTCGAGGAGCTTGTGCACGATCCGCGCGAGCCCGGCGTCGCACTCGGGAGCGAGCGTCGCGAGCGACTTCGGCGTCTCGGTGAAGTGACCGCGCAGGATGTCGCGCGTCGTCGCGCCTTCGAACGGCGTGCGGCCGGAGAGCAGGCGATACGCGGTGGCGCCGAGCGAGTAGAGGTCCGAGCGATGGTCGACGCGCTCGCCGCGTGCTTGCTCGGGCGACACGAAGTGCGGCGTGCCGAAGATCTTCTTGCCCTCGGATTGCGTCGCTTCGGCGTCGAGGTGAGCCGCGAGTCCGAGGTCGGCGATCTTGGTGACCCCGGACGCGTTCTGCATCAGGTTCGCGGGCTTGATGTCGCGGTGGACGATGCCCTTCGACTCGGCGTACTGCAGCCCGCGCGCGGCCTCGACCAGCACGCCGAGCACTTCCTTCCACGGCATCGGCCCGGACTTCGCGACGCGCGACTCCAGGTTGCCGCGGTCCATGTACTCCATCGACAGGTAGTGGTGCCCGTCGTCCTCGCCCGCGTCGTAGACGACCACGACGTTCGGGTGGTTGAGCGCCGCTGCGGCGCGCGCTTCGGCGAGGAAGCGGCGCACGAACTCGGAGTCGGCGGAGAGCTGGCGCTTCAGCACCTTCAACGCGACCGGTCGCTCGAGGCGCTCCTGCAGCGCGAGCCACACCTCGCCCATGCCGCCCTTGCCGAGCAGCTTGTCGACGCGGTACCCGCGCACGATCGGCGGCTCGAACTG
>JADLBP010000016.1 GCA_020847695.1 Planctomycetota bacterium | reverse complement strand
TGTCGGGCGTGATCGACTCCGCGATGGACGCGATCCTCTCGATCGACGAGGAGCAGCGCATCGTGCTCTTCAACGGCGCGGCCGAGCGCATGTTCCGCTGCACCGCGAGCGAGGCGCTCGGCGAGTCGCTCGACCGGTTCCTGCCCGAACGCTTCCGGACGTCGCACTACGAGTACGTTCGCGATTACGGCCGGACCGGCGGCACCAGTCGGCGCATGGGGCGGCTCGGCACCGTCAGCGGTCTGCGCACCGACGGCACCGAGTTCCCGCTCGAAGCCTCGATCTCGCAGGTCGAGCTCGGCGGCGAGAAGCTCTACACCGTGATCCTGCGCGACGTGTCGGAACGCAAGCGGCTGGAGGAGGAGCTCCTGCACTCGCGCAAGATGGACGCGATCGGCCGGCTCGCCGGCGGCATCGCGCACGACTTCAACAACTTCCTGACGGTGATCCTCGGTTGCTGCGAACTCGCCCAGGAGTCGGTCGGTTCGTCGGGCACCGCCCACGCCGCGATCCTGCAGGCGCGCACCGCGGCCGAACGCGCGTCCAATCTGACGCAGCAGCTGCTCGCGTTCGCGCGCAAGCAAGTGATCGAGCCGCGCATGCTCGACGTCAACTCGAGCGTGCGCGGAGTCGAGCCGATGCTGCGCCGGCTGATCGGCGAGCACATCCAGCTCGAGCTCGACCTCGCGCCCGACACCGGCGTGGTGCACTTCGACGGCGGGCAGTTCGAGCAGGTGATCGTCAACCTCGCGATCAATGCCCGCGACGCGATGCACGGCGGCGGCCGGCTGCGGATCCGGACCCGCCGGGTCGACGTCGACGCCGTTCGCGCGCGCGGCGTGCTCGAGCCCGGACCGCACACCGAGCTCGAGGTCACCGACACCGGCATCGGCATGGGCCGCGACGTTCAGACGCACTTGTTCGAGCCGTTCTTCACCACCAAGGAGCGCGGCCACGGCACCGGCCTCGGCCTCGCGATCTGCCACGGCCTCGTCACGCAGCACCGCGGCGCGATCGAGGTCGAGAGCGTGCCGCTCGCCGGTACGACGCTGCGCGTGCTCCTGCCGCGGCTCGCCGAGAACGCGACGCTGCCGGAGCCCGCGCGCGTCGATCCGGCCGGTGGGGACGAAACGATCCTGCTGGTCGAGGACGACGTGCACGTCCGCGAGGTCGCGATCGCGTCGCTGCGTTCGCGCGGGTACGACGTGCTCTCCGCCTCGTCCGGTCAGGAAGCGCTCGAGCTGGTCCGCGCACTCGATCGGCCGCTCGACTTGCTGTTCACCGACGTCGTGATGGGCAAGATGAGCGGCACCGAGCTCGCGGTCGAGGTCCGCCGCCTGCGCCCCGCGGCCAAGATCCTGTTCGCGTCGGGCTACACCGAGGTCGCGTTGCGCGAGCAGGCGCTGACCGATCTCGGCGCGGCCTTCCTGCAGAAGCCCTACACGCCCGAAGCGCTGCGGCGCAAGGTCCGCGAGCTGCTCGATTCGCTCTAGCGGCGAGGCCGCGTCCACGGCGTGAGCCGCGCACGCCGTCAGTGGATCAGGACACTGGCACCGGCGACCAGCGTGCCGCGCTCGCTCGCCTGCGCGTAGCCGAGCAGCGAGCCGCGGCCGTGCGGATGGGTGCTCGCGAGCGCCCGCGCGACCGACGCGAGCAACCCGAGGCTCGCCGCGCGGTACGCCGAGGGCTCGGCGACGCGCAGCGCGTCGAGCCGCGCGCCGTCGATGCGGGTCAACGCGTCGACGGCCTCGCGATCGTCGGCGCGCGCGCGGTCGACCTCGGCATGGGTGACGATCAGTTGGTCGCGTTCCGCGCCGCGCGGACCGCCGAGGCGCGCCGGCGAGCGGTCGGTGCGCGGCACGACGTCGGGGCCTGGCAGCGCGAGGTGCTCGCGCGCGAGGTCCGCGGCGACGACCAGCAGCGTGCCCGGCAGCGCGAGCGCGCGACCGATCCGCTGGTCGAGCCTTTCGCTCTCGCGACCGTCGCTCGGCGGCCTCGCGAGCACGAACGCGGCCGGTCGGTCGCGCATCAGCACGCGCAGGAAGAGCGCCTGGCGTTCGAGCACCGGCGAGCTCCGCGCGGCGAGCCCGGTCTCGTCCGACGGCGCGCCGAAGACGCCGACGAGCTCGGGATCGGCCGCGACGGCGCCGAGCGGCGTCGCGAGCGGTTTGTCGAGCGCGATCCACGGTGCAGCGAAGCCCGCGCGCAGCGGCGCGAGCACCAAGACGCGCTGGAAGCTCCCGGTGAAGTGCCGTAGCGCCGCCCACGTACGCGCGTGGAGAGCGCGAGCGACGCGCAGCCCGGCCTCGCAGGTCCATGCGCCGACGCACGACTCCGGCGGCGGCAGGTCCCAGTCGTCCGCGACCATGCCGCCGATCAGCAGTCGCAGCTCGAAGGCATCGGCCGGGTAGTCGCGACCCGGGCCGACCGCGGGGCGCTCGGCGAGCGCTCGGTACGCGCTCCACTCGCGATCGAGCGCCGCGCGCGAACGCGCGTCGTCGAGCAGCAGCGCGTCCGAGAGTCGCCCCGCGAGCGCCGCGATCGCAGCCGCGTCGATCGCGAGCCCGAGCTCGCGCCGCGCGCGCTCCGAGAGCGTCGCCGCGTCGCTCTCGCCGTCGAAGAGCCGCGCGGCGCGCCATTCGTCGGGCCGCAGCAACGCCGCGAAGCGCGCGTCGCTCGGCGCGACGCCCAGCAGGTCGGTGAGCCCGACGAACCACTCGCCGCCGACGTCGACGCGCGCCTCGGCGAGCGCCCGCACGCGCGCCGGTGCGCTCATCGGAAATCGTCGTCCGTCGCCTTGGCGCGCCGCTCGATCTCCTCGCGCGGATAGAGCGGACCGTGGTCGATGCCTGGGCAGCAGTCCTTGACCTCTCCGCTCCACACCTTGGGCTCGAGGTTCTCGGTCCAGAACGGCCAGGTCTCGCACTGCAGCGGCCGCACCGGGTAGATCCGGCAGCGGTTGTGCTCGTCGAGGAACGTGCACGCGGCCTCGTCGAACTTCAAAGACGGAAAGAAGCCCGGCGTCGAGAGGCAGTAGCGGTCGAGGAATTCGCGGCGGGTGAGCCCGAGGAACTTCGGGATGCGCTCGAGGTCGCGCTCGCTGAGGTTGACGAAGGTGTACTGACCGTGGTTCTTGCAGCAGTTGCCGCACTGCGTGCACTCGAAGCGTAAGCCTTTGTCGTACCAGGGTTTCGAGCTCATCGGTCGCGGCTCATGCGGCTTTGGGGGAGGCTGTGCGGTTACCGAACACCGGCCGCCCCGGTAGGAGGGGCGCGTGTGCGCTTTCACACGTTGTTCGCTGCGAGACGTTCCACCAGCCCCCGTATACCCATGAAGGTCATCGTCGTCGAGGACGGCACGCGCACGGAGCTCGAGATCGACCGGCCGGTCGTGCGCATCGGTCGCGCGGTCGACAACGAGATCCGCCTGCAGTCCAACCTGGTTTCGCGTCACCACTGCCGGATCGAGCAGGGCCCGGAAGGCACCTGGATCATCGACCTCGAGTCGTCGAACGGCACGCAGGTGAACGGCGAGAAGGTCAAGCGCAAGGTGCTCAACAACGGCGACCGCCTCGGCGTCGGCCGCGCGCACCTCCAGGTCTTCCTGTCCGAGACCACCGAGCCCGGCGACACGCATCGGCTCGACTTCAGTCGCGAAGGCTCCGGGATGGCGACGCTGTCCGGCGACGCGCAGCGCGAGCGCGAGAACCTGCGGGTCTTCGCGCGTGTCGCGCGCGAGCTCGTGCGCGAGACCGACCTGCAGCGCCTCTTGCGCTCGATCGTCGACAGCGCGATCGCGCTGGTCGGTGCCGAGCGCGGCTTCTTGTTGCTCGCCGACGCGAACACCGCGACCGACGCCAAGACCAAGCCGGACACCGCGACGATGAAGGTGCGGATCGCGCGCAGCTTCGACCGCGAGGACATCCCGGTGCCCGCGACCCGGCTCTCGACCGGCATCGCGCGGCGGGTGGTCGAGTCCAGCGAGGCGCTGATCTCCGTCGACGCCGGCCGCGACGACCGCTTCAGCGGCATGGCGAGCGTCGAGGACCTGAAGCTCCGCTCGGTGATGTGCACGCCGATCGCGATCGACGGTCGCGTCGAGGGCGTGCTGTACGTCGACAACCGCCTGCAACAGTCCGCGTTCGGCGAGGACGATCTCGAGCTCCTGCGCCTCTTCGCGGATCTCGCGTCGATCGCGCTGCGCAACGCCCGGTTGCTCAGCGAGCTCGTCGAGCGCAACAGCAAGCTGTCGGTCTCCGCCCGCCAGATCGAGCTCCTGAACGAGCAGCTCGGCCGCAAGGTCCGCGATCGCGACACCGAGCTCGCCGTCGTGCGCGCGGAGCTCTCGCGCGAGCGCGGCCGGTACGACTACGGCGCGATCGTCGGCGCGTCCGAGGGCATGCGCCGCGTCTTCCATCAGCTCGACAAGATCATCGAATCCGAGCTGCCGGTCCTGATCCACGGCGAGAGCGGCACCGGCAAGGAGCTGATCGCCCGCGCGATCCACTACAACGGCGCGCGCAAGGAGAAGCCCTTCGTCAGCGAGAACTGCGCGGCGCTGCCGGACACGTTGCTCGAGAGCGAGCTCTTCGGCCACGCGCGCGGTGCGTTCACCGGCGCGCACCGCGCGAAGAAGGGCCTGCTCGAGCAGGCGGACGGCGGCACGCTCTTCCTCGACGAGATCGGGGACATGAGCCCCGAGATGCAGAAGAAGCTCCTGCGCGTGCTGCAGGAGGGCGAGTTCCGCATGCTCGGCTCCGACCAGCACATCAAGGTCGACGTCCGGATCATCGCGGCGAGTCACCGGGACCTCGAGCTCCTGGTCCGCGAAGGCAAGTTCCGCGAGGACCTCTTCTACCGCGTCAACGTGCTCAGCGTGATCCTCCCGCCGCTGCGCGAGCGTCGCGAGGACGTGCCGCTGCTCGCCGAAGCGTTGCTCGCGCGAGCCGCGCGCGACGCGAGCCGTCCGGTGCCCGTGCTGCCGCGCGAAGTCGTCGCCGCGCTCTGCGCGTACGATTGGCCGGGCAACGTGCGCGAGCTCGAGAACGAGATGCGCCGACTGATCGTGCTGGCCGGCGAGGAAGTGCGCCTGGAGCACGTCTCGCTCGCGGTGCTCGAACGCCGTCCGGTCCCGGGCGCCCACCACGGCGCCGCGGCGCTCGATCCGACCGCGAACATCCGCGAGGCGGTCGCCGACCTCGAGCGGCGCTCGATCGAAGCGGCGCTGAAGCAGGCCGGCGGCAACAAGAGCAAGGCGGCGCAGTTGCTCGGCATCAGCCGCTTCGCTCTGCAGCGCAAGCTCGACAAGTACGGCCTGCTCGGCGCGCGCGACGACGAAGCGGTCGACGAGCCCGCGCCCGCCGAGTCCGCCGGCGCGCCGGAGTAGCCCAGCGAGCCCGAGCCGTTCGGTCGCGGGCCGCCCGGGCCCGACCTGCAGCGCCGCGCGATTGCGGCGGCTCGGAACGCGGGGCTATGCTCGTGCTCGATGCGCGCGCGGCCCCGCTTGCTCCGCCGGTGCGCGATGGGCGCGATGCTCGTCGCGCTCGCGCTCGTCGCTCGCGCCGACACGTTGGTGCTGAAGGACGGCCGGCGCATCGAGGGCAAGGTCGTGCGCGAGACGACGACGACGGTCACCGTCGAGACGTCGACGGGCAAACAGGACTTCGCGCGCGCCGACGTGCTCGAGATCAAGCTGGGCAAGACGCCGCGCGAGGTCTTCAAGGAGCGCGAAGCCGCCGCGCGCACCGCGGACGACTTCTACGAGCTCGGCGCGTGGGCGGAGACTCAGAAGCTGAAGAGCTTCGCGAAGGGTGCCTACAAGCGCGCGGTCGAGCTCGATCCCCAGCACGAGCGCGCGAACACCGCGCTCGGCCTGGTCAAGTACAAGGACCGCTGGTTGACGCCGGAGGAGCGCGACCGCGTCTCGGCCGCCGACGAGGAAGCGGAGAAGCTCGCGCAGGGCTTCGTGCGCCACGAAGGCGTCTGGGTGACGCGCGAGGACAAGGAAAAGTACGACCGCGGGCTGGTGCCGTTCCGCGGTCGCTGGGTGCCGAAGGCCGAAGCGATGCGCGCGCAGGGACTCGAGGAGTTCGAGGGCCGCTGGTTGCCGCGCGCCGAGGCGCTCGCGCGCAACGATCTCGCCGTGGCGCAGAAGGCGGCCGGGGTGGCGCTCCAGGTCGCGTGGACCGATCAGCTCTTCGTCGCCGGCCCGTGGCCGCCCGCGTACCTCGAGAAGGTCGCGGCGACGCTGGTCGCCGGGCGCGCGCGGTACGACACCTCTTTCGGCACGGAGCCCGGACTCGGCCTGCTCGGCGGGAGGCTCGCCGAGTTCTACTGCTTCGCGCGCGACGATCGACCGTACGTCGAGTCGGTGCCGCACTTCGCGAAGCTCTCTCCGACGCTGCCGCCGGGCTGGGCGGACGCGACCAAGCTCGCGCATGGCTTCTACTGGTTCGATCCGTACGCGCTCTCGTCGGCGCGCGCGGCGCACCGCGACGAAGCGGACCTGATCGGCCACTCGCTGCACCACTGGGGGCACCTGCTCGTCAACCGCGATCGCTACGACGGCCGACTGCTGCCGCCGTGGTACGACGAGTCCTTCGCGTGTTGGCTCGAAGCGACGATGCTCGGCACCAACGTGGTCGCGTGTCGCTCGAAGCGCGAGCCGAGCGAGAGCGGCACGACCGCGAAGAAGGCCGCGCGGCCCGGCGAGTTCGACTGGACGAGCTTCCGCCGCGGTGGATGGCGTGCGTCGCTCGCCGGAGCGCTCGCGACGAACACGGTGCCGACGCTGGAGAAGCTGACGCTCGCCGAGTTCTCCGACCTCGGTTTGCTCGAGCTCGCGACCGGCATGGCGATCCTCGATTGGCTCGACGCGCAGGGTCCGGGCGCGCTCGGGGAGTTCCACTCCGAGCTGCGCAAGGGACAGCCGCGCTCGCCGGACCGCGTCGAACGCGACGTCAACAAGCGCCTCGCGACGTACGACGCCGCATTCCGCGCGGCCAGCGGCAAGTCGCTGCTCGAAGCGAACGCGGCGTGGAAGGCCTGGTTCCTCGAGCGGCGCTGAGCGTCGTCGAGCGCGAGCTCCGCGCGGCTTCGAGAGTCGGCCGCGCGGACGCCGTGGCGATCCGCGCTACAGGTACCCGAGGCCGGTCGGTTTCTCGAACGCCTGGTTGCGACTGAACTCCTTCACGCCGTACGGCGCGGGCTCGCCGCCGAGCCACTTGGCGAAGAAGTCGAGGTGCGCGTTGTAGTAGAACGCCATCTCGTACCAGCTCGGCCAGTGCCCGGCGTTCGGGAAGACGATCAAGCGCGACGGCACGCCCATCTTCTGCAGGTGCGTGAAGTACTCGAGGCTCTGCGTGTACGGAACGCGGTAGTCCTTCTCGCCGGTGATCACCAGCGCCGGCGTCTTGAAGTTCGGCACGAAGCGATCGGGCGACCAACGCTCGTAGTGCTCGCTGGTCCAAGGCGTGCCGCCGAGGTCCCACTCGGGGAACCAGAGCTCCTCGGTCGCGCCGTACATCGCCTTCAGGTCGTACACGCCCATCATCGAAGCGATGCACTTGAAGCGCTCGGTGTGGCCCTGCATCCACATCGCCATGTAGCCGCCGTAGGACCAGCCCATCACGCCGACGCGGTCGGCGTCGATCCACGGCAGGTCGTCGAGCTGATCGACCGCCTTCATCAGGTCGCGATACACGCGGCCGCCCCAATCGCGCGAGATCGCGTCGGTGAAGTCCTGGCCGTAGCCGGTCGAGCCCGTCGGATTGCAGAACGCGACGACGTAGCCCTTGCCCGGATAGACCTGCCAGTCGCCGCGGAAGGCGTCGGCCCATTGCGATTGCGGCCCGCCGTGCACGTTGAGGATCAGCGGGTACTTCTTCTTCGGATCGAAGCCGTGCGGCGTGACCACGAAGCAGTGCACCTCGTAGTCGCCATCGCCTTCGAGCCAGAGCTCGAGCGGCGGCCGGATATCGACCTCGTTCTTGATCGCCTGGTTGAACTGCGTGAGCTGCTTCTTCGTCTCGTGCGGCAGGCGCGCGACGAAGAGCTCGCTCGGCGAATCGATCGAGCGCCGGGTGTAGACGATCCCGGGCTCCTTGCCCGTGACCTCCCAGCCCGCGAGGAACGCATCCTCGAGCAGCTTCTTCGGCTCGCCGCGCTCCAGCTCGACGAAGTAGAGCGGCGTGCGTCCGTGCACCTCTGCCTGGAAGACCAGCGCGGTCGAGTGACCCTTGGCGTCGTCGACCCAACGCATGTCGTCGACCCAGTCGTCGAACGTGTCGCGGTCGGTCAGGTAACGCACCTCGCCCGATTTGCGATCGTAGAGCGCGAGCCGCTTCAGGTCCGACTCGCAGCCCGGCGTCGCTTGGCTGACGTAAGCGATGTAGCGGCCGTCGGGGGAGTACAGCGGCGCGCCGTCGAAGCCGCGGTTCGCGGCGGTCAGGTTGCGCGGTTGCGCGAGGTCGGCGCCCGCGGCGTCGATCGGCACGACCCACAGATCGACGTTGGTGGTCGAGGCTTGGTCGCGCTCGCGGTTCGAGGAGAAGCAGACCTCCTTCGAGTCGGGCGAGAACGCGTAGCCGCGATCGCCGAGCGAGAAGTTCGGGCTCTCGAAGTCGCCCGGCGTCAGGTCCTTGACGACCTTGCCGCTCGCGGCGTCGACCAGGAGCACGTGCGCGCGCCGACCATCGCGCCACCCGGTCCAGTGGCGATACAGCAGCTCGTCGGCGACGTGCACCTGGAGCTTGCCCTCCAGCCCTTCGGCATGTCTCGCATTGCAATCTTCGTCGATGCCGCACTCGGGGAAGAGCTCGGACGTCACCGCGAGCCACTTGCCGTCGGGCGAGAACACGGGACCGTCGACGCCGGGGCCGAACTTCGTGAGCTGCACGGGCTCGCCGCCGTCGAGCGGCAGCGTCCAGAGCTGGCTCGTTCCGCTGCGATCGGAGACGAACAGCAACGTGCGCCCGTCGGGCGAGAACCGCGGCTCGGTGTCGTTGTGGCCGCGCGCGGTCAGTTGCTTCAGGCCCGCGCCGTCGGTGCCGACCATCCAGAGCTCCGACCACGACTTGCCGGCCTCGAGCTCGTAGCGGCGCACTCCGAACGCCGCGCGCGCGCCGTCGGGCGACACCGCGGGCGCGGAGACGACCGCGCATCGATAGAAGTCGGCGATCTCGAACGCGCGCTTGCCTTCGCCGGGGCCGGGGAGCACGAGCTCGTGCGTCGCGTGCGCGCGCTCCGGAGCAGGCGCCGCGCACGCGGCGAGACCGAGGAGCAGGAAGGAGTTCCGAAGGCTCGAATGCATGGGGGGTCTCCGCGAGGGCGGCGCAGTGTAGCGAGCCCGCGGCCTGCGCAACCGAGCGGGCGCGGGGTAGGCCGAACAGCGTAGTGGGTCCGCGCGCAGTGCGGTGTTTGACCGCGGTCAAGTCCGCGTCGCGCAGGATGCACGACACTTCCCGAGCATGCAGCTAGGAGAGCAACCCGCCTTCACCGGACGCCTCGCGCGCGAGCACGAGCTCGTCCAAGCGATGATCGCCGTCCACTGCCGCGACGCGCACGGTTCGCGCACGCTCTGCGCGAGCTGCGCCGAGATCGCGCGCTACGCGGACCAACGGCTCGCGCGCTGTCCGTTCGGCGCGGAGAAGCCGACGTGCGCGAAGTGCTCGGTGCACTGCTACCGCCCCGACATGCGCGAACGGGTGCGCCAAGTGATGCGGAGCTCGGGCCCCAAGATGCTCCTGTATCACCCGTGGCTCGCGTTCCTGCACGAGGTGGTCGACGTGCGCCGCCGGACGCCGGAGCTCCCGCGCAAGCGCGCGGCGAGGTAGGAACGCGTCACGGATGCGCTAGCGTTCGGGCAACGCGTAGCGCAGGAGGTTGCGCGTCTCGAGATCGACGACCCAGAGCTCGCGCTCGTCGGGCGAGAAGCCGAGCACCATGCTCGACTTCGCGCCGATGTCCGGCGGCACGAACTCGAAGGCGACGCGAGTCGCGCGGCTCCACAGCAGCACGCTCGGCCCAGCGCCTGGGCAAGCGATCCACCGCCCGGAAAGTGCGATGTCGCCGCCCCAGCCGCGTGGAAGTTCGTGGCTCTCGACCGGCTCGCCGTTCGAGCCATAGATGCATACGACGTTCTCCTGCACCAGCGCCACCTCGTCCGCGCGCACGGCCTGCGGCGCGGGGATACGCGCGTAACGGAACCAGCGCCGATCGGGCAGCCGCTCGTGCTTCGCGAGCACACCGCCGGCCGGATCGAGCAGCCCGAGCTCGAGCCCGTATGTCCACGCGCGACCGTCCGCAAGCGGTACTTCTTGCCGCGCCCGCTCGGCGACGATGTCGAGCGCACGGCCATCGGCATCGAAGCGTTGCCACCCCTGCGCGACTCGAGTCCAGAATTCGCCGCCGGGGCCCGCGACCAATGCTTCGTCGCTCGCACGCGCAATCGGCGGCTCGCGCCGCGGCAGCGCAGCGATCGCTGTGCGCTTCCCCTCGGCGTCGAAGACGTGCCAGCACTTCGTGGCGTAGTCGAGCAGGATCACGCGTCCGCGCCGATCGATCCACGCGTCGGAGACCGAGTGGAGCTCGTTCGCCTTCTCCGATTCGCCGAGCACGCGCTCGACCGTGCCGCGCGCGTCCAGTCGCGCGAGCCTGGCGCCAGCCCGACACCAGATCGAGCCGTCCGGAGCGACCTCGACATCGCTCGACAGTCGCGAAGGTCCGTCCGGAACGCGTGCGGGCGGGAGCGCGGCGATTTGCTTCCCCTCCAAGTCGCAGTGGAGAACGGCGATGTCGCCCGCGGCGCCGATCACGACTCCGCCGTTCGGGTGCGCTTCGATCTCGCTGGTGTAGCGCAGCGACTCGCCGTAGACGTCTTCCAGCGACACGAGGCGAACGAAGTTCCCATCGTCTTGGAAGATCTGCAGCGACTCCCGAACGGGGTCGACGACCACGACCTCGCCGCTCGAAGTCACGCACACCGAATCGGGACTGAGCAACTCGATGTCCGTGCCGCCGTAGCCCGCGTCGTCGTCGAACCTCCACAACGCTTTGCCGTCCGGATAGCAGCGGATGAGCGAGTGTCTGCTCGTGTAGCGTTCGGAGATGTCGAGCAGCGCGACGAAACCGCCCTTGGCGAGCGGCGCGACGTCGATGTCGCCGCTCTCGCTCCACTGCTCGAGGGGAGCGAGCTCGCAGGTCTTGGGGTCGAACCACCACGCCTTCGACGGCGCTCGCGGACCGAACAGGGCATGCACGACGAGCCATCGGCCATCCGGGAACGGGAAGTAGTGCGTCTTTCCCTCGCCGAGTCCTGCGGGCAGCGGCACCGGCGCTCGCGCGAGCAGCGCGCCGTCGGTCGTCAGTACCCGGCATTCCGGGCGTCGCGCGTCGCCGACGACGCCGGCGAGCATGATCCGGTCTTCGCGGTCGAAGCCGAACGCGGAGATGGCGCGCAGCGCATCGTCGGCCACTCTCGGGGCGGCGAGCTCCACCTGCGCGATTCGCACGAGCGAAGCGCTCGCCACGGGATCGCGGACGAAACGCCCGCGCAAACGCGGGAGTTCGACGGGGCTCCGCCCAAGCTCGAGCACGCTCCAACGCTCGTCGACGCGCGAGACTTGGAGTTCGACGCGTTCCTCGGGCTTCGCGGCGACGATCGAGAATCGCCCAGGCTCGACGCCGCGGCGCAGAGCGACGGCGAGCGTCGCACGTTCGAAGCGCTCGTCGGCTTCGTCGTCGTCGACTCCATAGTCGCCAGGCAGCTCGAGCGACCACACGGAGTTGCCGGGTAGCTCGATGAGCTCGAAATGCGCGCCGTCGCCCGAGGCCGGACGCGAGGTGCGCCAATGCAGTGCGAGCAGCGGGAAGCCGGCGAGTGGTTCGACCGACTTGAGCACCTCGTAGTTGCGACCTTCGAAATCGCGGAACAACTCCAACGGGACCGCGTCGATGCGCGCGCCGGTGGCGAGGTCGATGCGCACGAGTACGTGCTCCACATCGTCACGTGTTCCGTCGTAGTGGCGAGCCAGCCACCAACCTTGGTCGTCGGCGATGGCGACGCCCCGGACGTTCGGCTCGGGTTGGCCGTGCGGACCTGCGGGTCCGTGCCGCGGTTCCGCGAGCCGTCCCCGTTCCTTGCCGTCGGCACCTATTGTCGCGAGCACGCACTCGCCCTTGGAACTTTCGACACCTTCGGTGTACGCGTAGCCGACGAACGTTCCATCGCTCGTGACCGCAGCGTCGAGCAGCGTGAACGGCAGTCGGCCTTTCCACGCGAGCTGCCCATCGTGGGTGAGCTCGTAGTCGGCGGGGCCCGCGCCTTGGCGCTGCGTCGGATCGACCGCGAGCTTCCAGTGTCCGTCGCGCGACGCGTGCTCGTGCGGCTGGACCACCCATTCGCCGTACACGCCTTGGAAGCCGAGTCCGTTCGCCGCGAGGACGAGCGCGAGCGACACGAGCGCGACGATTCGAGTGAGCATGCATCCACCTCCCGGTCGCACGTTAGCTCGCTCGATTCCGCTGAACTACGGGGCCAAGTGCCCGGAACGCACGCAGCCCGTGTCGCTCGAGCGTGCTCGGCGGGTAGAGCTCTCGCCCGCTGACTTCCGCGCCGGCGGAGGTAGGCTGGAACCGTCGACCCAAGCCCGCGATGAACTTCGAGCCCCAACCCCGGCCGCGCGAGCCCTTGCCCGAGATCCCGGGCTACCGCATCGAGGGGATGATCGGTCGCGGCTCGACCGGCGTCGTCTATCGCGCTCGCCAGCTCGCCGTCGACCGCGCCGTCGCCCTGAAAGTGCTGCACCCCGAGCTCGCGGGCAAGGGCAACGCGATCCGCAGGCTCCAACGCGAAGCGCGCACCACCGCGAGGCTGACGCACCCGACGATCGTCAGCGCGATCGACATGGGCGAGACTCGCGGCCGTTGGTGGTACGCGATGGAGCTCGTCGAGGGCGAGTCGCTCGCCGAACGCTTGCGCACCAAGGGCAAGCTCTCCGAGCGCGAGACCCTGCGACTGCTGATCCCGTTGGTCGAAGCGTTGCAGCACGCGCACGAGCACGGCGTCGTCCACCGCGACATCAAGCCCGCGAACATCCTCGTCGACACCGAGGGCCGGCCGCACCTGGTCGACCTCGGGCTCGCGCTGGTCGAGGACGATCCCGCGATCACGCGCCACGGCGGCACGATGGGGACGCCGCACTACATCAGCCCGGAACAAGCGCGCAATCCCGCCGCCGTCGACATCCGCTCGGACATCTGGTCGCTCGGCGCGACCTTCTATCACGCGGTCTGCGGGCGGCCGCCCTTCGAAGGCACCAGCGTCGCCGAGATCCTCTCGGGCGTGCTCTACGCGCGCGTGCAGGAGCCCGGCGAGCTCGCGCCCAACCTGCAACGCGGTTTCGCGCTGGTGCTGCGCAAGTGCCTCTCGCGCGCGCCCGAGCGGCGCTACCAGACGCCGAAGGAGCTGCTCGAGGACCTCGAGCTCCTGCGCGAGCGCCGCGACGTCAAGATCCGCGCGTCCACACTCGACCCGGTCGCGGGCGACGGCGGCAAGCGCAAGCGCATCTTGCTCGGTGCCGGGCTCGTGCTCGCGGTCGCTTCGGGCGCGCTCGCGATCTGGTGGCCGTTCGGCGCGAAGCCCGCCGCCGGAGCCGGGACCGAGACCGGCGCGTCGCTCGGACCGTGGGTCGAGCTCGAGGGCATCGCGGAGAAGGGGCGACGCTCGCACGACGCGCTCGCGGCCGCGATCACCGAGGTTCGCCAGCTCCAACCGGTCCCCGAGCGCCACCGCGCGCGCTACGACGAGGTCGTCGCGTCGCTGGTCGGCGCGTACCACGTCGCGGTCGACGCGTTCGGCACGGATTGGCGCCGGGAGGTCGATCAAGCGCTCGCCGAGCGCGACTACGTGCGCGCGGCGTCGCTCGCTTCGCGCACCGAGCTCGAAGGTCGCCTGCGGGCGCGCTTCGCGCCGAGCGCGAGCCAGCTCGCCGAGCTCTTCGAGCGCCTGCGCGACGACGAGTGCCGCTCGAAGCTCGAGTCCGCGGTGCGCGCCGAGCTCGACGCCGATGTCGTCGCGGCGCGGGCGTTGGTCGCCGAGCGCGCGCGGCCCGAGCTCGACCAGCGGCTCGCGGCGTCGGCGTTCCGGACCGCGCGGGCCGAGCTCGAGCGTTTGCGCGACGGCTTCCAGGCCGAGCTGGTGCGCGCGCCCCGCAAGCTCGCGGTCGAGGACGCCGCGCGGCTCGCGCGCGAGGTCGTCGGAGCGTTCGCGCCGTTGTTCGACGAGCTCGACGGCCGCTGGCGCGCGCTCGATCTGGAGCTCGCGGACTTCGTCGTCGGACGCGCCGAGGAGATCGAGGGCCGGTTGCGCGAGCGCGACCTCGACGGGCCGGCGGACGCCGCGCTCGCCGCGCTGTTCGAGACCGAGCTCGACGCTCGCGGCCTGGCGCCGACCGAGTTCGTCGACACGGTGTCGCGCAAGGCCCTCGACGAGCTCGACGGCCGCTCGCGCGCGTTGGCGGAACTGCAAGGTCGCTTCGAGGAGGAAGACGCGCAGACCTGGGCGTTCATCACCGACCGCGAGTCCGCCGACGATTGGCGAGCGCGCGACTACGCCGGCGTGCGCGCGCGTTGGCAAGCGGGCCTCGACGCGCCGTGGACGGTCAAGATCGCCGACCGCATCCGCTTGGAGGTCCAGTGGGCCGAGCTGCTCGACGAGGTCCTGCGGCGCGCCGCCGATCAGATCAGCGCGTCGCGCGGCAAGTCGCTCGCGCTCTTGATCGGCACGATCCAGACCGAGGGCGTCGTCACCGTCGCCGAGGATCCGCTCGCGCAAGGCTTCGGCTTCCGCGCCGGCGCGACCGCGGGCGAGCGCAGGCTCGTGCTGCGCGCGAGCGCCGATCCGAAGGCGGTGCTGCTCGGCACCGACGCGATCGAGCGCCTCGCGGGCCTCGCCCAGGCGCCGAACGCCGCCGACGTGCCGCGCGATCGGCTGTTGCGCGTGCTGTTCCGCTATCGCGAAGGCGACGTGCAGGGCGCGCTCGCCGCGTTGCGCTCGGGCGCGTTGCCGCGCGAGGAGTTCGCCGAGCTGGTCGCGGAGCTCGAGCGTCGTCTGCGTCAGTCCGCGACCGCGTTCGCCGAGGAGCGCAGCGCGCGCCTGGCCGAGGCGAAGACGCTCCACAACCTGATCCTGCGCACGCACGACGACGCGCGCGACGGTGAGCTCGTCGTGCAGCGCATCGACGACCTGCTCGCGCGCTACGGCGACCTCGAGTTCGTGCGCGGCGAGCGCAGCAAGCTCGAAGCGTGGCGCGCGGCGCGCGTCGCTCCGCCGGCGCCGATTTCGACGGTCACGCTCGCCGAGCGCTTCGGCGCGGCCGAGCTCGCGCTGGTCGACGGTCGCGCGAAGCTCACCTGGCGCATGGACGCGTCCGCCGACGAGGGCTTCGACGGCGGCGACTGGGTGCTCGCGGCCGACGGTTGGCGCGCCGGTTCGCTTCGGTCGCGCGACGACCTGTTCGCCGCCGGGCGTTGGCCGCGCGTCTCGCTCGCGCCGTTCGCGAACTTCGATCGCGAGGTCGAGTGCGAGGTCGAGTTCGAGCAGCCGCGGAGCTCCGGGCCGCCGCGCTTGCTCGTGGTCACCGTCGCCGGCTGGCACGTCGCGATCGCGGGCGCGCAGGTGCCGGGCGAGCCCGGGCGTTGGCGCGCGTCGAGCGGCGAGCTCGCCGAACTCGTCGACGGCGTGTTCGCCGGCCGCGGCCGCGCGCTCGAACCGCTCGCGACCGACGCCGTGCACGTGTTGCGCGTGCGCTTGACGCACAAGCGCGGACGCATCGAGGTGTCGCTCGACGGCAAGCTGCTCGGTCAGGAGAGCGGGCTGCGTCCGACCGACGTCGCGGCGAACGCGGAACTCATGGTGCGCTCGCTCGAGGTGCTGCGTCTCGTGCGCGTCGGCGCGAGCTTCACCACTCGGTGAGCCCGCGTCCTACGCGCCGTTCTCGCGCGCGCTGAAGTGCGCGGCGATCGTGCGGGCGCTCTCGGCGCGTTCGATGCCCGCGAGGTCGGCGATCGCTTCGATCGTATTCAGCACCGCCGCGCTGCTCGCGCCGCAGCGCAGCGCGCCGCGGACGTGGCTCGCGAGCTGCCGCTCCTGGCCGAGCACCGCGAGCGCCGCGCACGCGAGCAGCTCGCGCACCGACGGCTCGAGCCCCGGTCGCGCGAGGATGCGGCCGTACGCGTGGCCCTCGATGAACGCCGCGAAGTCGGGATGCCCGGCGACCAGCATCGCGCGGATCTTGTCGGAGTCGCGCTGGTAGATGCGCTCGAAGAGCTCGCGGCCGCGCGCGTGTTGGTCGCTCTCGCCGAGGATCTCCTCGGGCGCGAGCGTGCCGAGCCCGCCTTCGGTCGCGAGCACGCCGTACGCCTCGACGAGCCGCGGGAAGCCCGCGAAGACGTGCACTTGCAGGAGCGTCTCGCGCCACGCGCGATCGGGCTCGCCGGCGGGAGCCGCGCGCCGCAGCCGCGCGACCTCGTCGAAGCGCCCGATCACGCACGCGGCGAAGAGCCGGACGAGCCGCCGTTCCTTCTCGCCGAGGGACATGGGCCGCGGAGCGTAGGCCCGCCCGCGCGCGGCCGCAACGCCGATCGTCGTGCGCCATGCGTCGGAGGCTCGGCCGGCTCCGCGCGAGCTACTCGACGCGGCCGATCGCCTCGCCCATGCGCACCGCGCGCGCGAGCGCGAGCGACGCGAGCGGCTTGGGGCCGCCGCGCGGAGCGACCAGCACCACGGTCGAGCCCATCTCGAAGCGCGCGAGCTCCTCGCCGCGCTCGAAGCGCCGCGGCGAGCCCTTCTCGCCGGGCTCGACGCCGACGACGCGGATGCGCCCGACGTTGAGAGCGCCGACCATCACGAGCCAGAGCGGTCCGTGGTCGGTCGAGAGGCGCAGCACCGCGCGCTCGTTGATCGAGAGCACCTTCGGACGGCGTTCGAGCACCTTCGGAGCGACCGAGTACCGCGCGCCGTCGCACCAGCGGACTTCCTCGAGACGGCCCGCGACCGGCGAGTGCACGCGGTGGTAGTCGCGCGGCGACAGGTAGATGGTCCACGCGTGGCCGCCGGTGAAGTCGTGCTCGCCCGGCGCGAGAGCGAGCAGCTCTTCCACAGGATACGGCCGGCCCTTCGCTTGCAGGATCGAGCCGTTCTCGATCGCGCCGAAGCTCTGGAACGTGCCGTCGCACGGCGACGGGAACGTCCGCGGGTCCGCCGGGAACGCGCGCGCGCCGTCCTTGAGACGGCGCACGAAGAACGCGGAGAAGCTCGGGTGCTCGGCGAGCGCGAGCCGCACCTCGGAGAGGTCGACTTGGTACGCGCTCGAATACGCGCGGTAGAGCGGCGAGCGAAGCGGGCGCGGCAGCTTGCAGTCCGCGAACCAGCCGGTCGCCAGCGACATCGCCCGCAGGATCGGGGTGGGCATCCCGGCGAGTCTAGCGACTAGTCGCCGCCGCCGCCGTTTCCGCCGCCACCGCCACCGCCGCGGTTGCCGCGACCGCCGCCACCACCGGGGCCGCCGAAGTCCCCGCCGAAGCCGCCGCGGCGCGGTTGGTCGAGTTCCGAGATCTGGTCGGCGAGCGCGGTCCCGAACGCCTGCGTCAGCTCGTCCTTCTTCCACGTCATCAGCTCGCCCATGGTCTGGCGCATCTGCTCGCGGTCGAAGCCCGAGTCTTGGATGTTGTCGAAGAGCTCGCGGCGCTTCTGGTTCTCGGCGACCAGGATCTCCGAGAGGCGCGCGGTGTCCTTCGCGGCGAGGTTGAGCTTCTTCGCGATGCTGTCGGCGCGGCGCTCGGCCGCTTCCTGCTCGCGCTTCGCGCGTTGGGCCGCGCGTTCGTCTTCCTGGCGCTTGAACTCCTGCGCGAGCACGTCGCGGACCTGCTCGCGCTCGGTCTCGCTGAGCGCGCTGGCGGCGAGCTCGGCTTCGGTCGGCCGTGTCGGCGCCGCGTCGGCGGTCGCCGGCGTGCGCTCGGAAGGACCGCGCAGCGCTTGGACCTCGGAGCTCAGCTGGCTGACCTGCATCGACAGCGAGTCGATCGCGCGCTGCATCGCTTCGATGCGCACGTCGGGAGCCGCGGGCTCGGCGGCGCGGGAGACCGAGGCGGCTTCCTCGGCGCGCTGCACCGCAGCGATCTCCGCCGTGCGCGCCTGCCGGGATTGGAAGACGAAGAGCGTGACCGCGCCGACCACGAGGGCGACGAGGACGGCGACGATGGACAGGGCTCGCATGATCGAGGGGGGATCCGTTGGGGTTTCGAGCGGGGGCCGCGGCTATGCTACCGAGCCTCCAGCCGGGTCCGAGGGCGCTGCATGCGACCGCGGGCACCCGGATGGAACCCCGAAGGCCCCGCTTGGTTCCCGAAGAGCGAGCAAAGACCCTGCAACAGGCGCTCGAGGCGATGCGCTGGGAGCGCGTGGAGGGGGATTTCGCGCTGTTCGGCTTTCCCGAGCTCCCGACCGACGCCGACCTCGCCCTGCTCGCCGACGAGCCCGCCCAGTTGGTCCGCGAAGGCGGCGAAACCACGCTGCTGGTGCGCGCGCAGCACGCGGCCGTGGTCCTGAGACGGCACCCGCTCGCCCGCGTGCAGATGCCGCTCTCCTGGATCCGCTTCCGGATGACGATGGAGTGGGAGCTCGTCGGCTTCCTCGCCCACGTCAGCGTCGCGCTGGCGGGCGCGGGGGTGCCGATCGGCGCCGTTTGCGGGTACAGCCGCGATCACCTGTTCGTCGCGAAGGAGCACCTCGCGACCACCGAGCGGGTGCTCGCGCGCCTGTTCCCTTCCTCGAAAGAAGCCTGACGAACCATGGACTTCGAGTTCAGCGACGAGTTGCGGATGGTCCGGGATCTCGCACGCGAGTTCACCGAGAAGAGCGTGCGGCCGATCGCCGCCGACATCGAGAAGCAGCACCGCGTGCCGCGCGCCCTGATCGACGAGATGGCGGATCTCGGGCTGATGGGCGTCGCGATCCCGGAGGAGTACGGCGGGTCGGGGCTCGGTGAGACCGGGCTCTGCGTCGTGATGGAGGAGGTCACCCGCGGCGACTTCGCGGTCGCGGTCACGTACGGCGCCCACGCGTCGATCGGCGCGATGTCGGTCGTCGTCGGAGGGACCGAGGAGCAGAAGCAGCGCTTCCTGCCGCAGATGGCGCAGGGGCGGGTGCTCGGCGCCTACGCATTGACCGAGTCGAACGCGGGCTCCGATCCCGGCGCGATGACCACGACCGCGGTGCGCGACGGCAATGACTGGGTGATCAACGGCGAGAAGGTCTGGATCACCAACGGCGACATGGCGGACGTCGTCACCGTGTACGCGGTCACCGACAAGGAGCGCCGTGCGTCCGGCGGCATCACCGCGTTCCTCGTGCCGTCGGACACCAAGGGCTTCTCGGTCGGCAAGCGCGAGGAGAAGATGGGCCAGCGCGGCTCGAGCACGGTCGCGCTGTCGTTCGAGGACGTGCGCGTGTCCGACGCCCAGCGCCTCGGCGCGGTCGGCGACGGCTTCAAGATCGCGATGGGCACGCTCGATCGCGGTCGGCTCGCGCTCGCCGCGAATTGCCTCGGCTGCGCGCGCGAGGCGCATGCGCTGTCGGTTTCGTACGCGAAGGAGCGCGTCGCGTTCGGCAAGCCGATCTCGGAGCTCCAGGCGATCCAGTGGATGCTCGCCGACAACGCGGTGGACATCTACGCGATGGAGAGCTTGGTGTACCGCACCGCGTGGATGTGCGACGCGAAGCAGCGCTACTCTCGCGAGTCCGCGATCGTCAAGCTCTTCGCCAGCGAGGCGCTCGACCGCGTCGTCGACCGCGCGGTGCAGATCCACGGAGGCATGGGTTACTCCGCGGAGTTCGTGATCGAGAAGCTCTATCGCGACGCGCGGGTCACGCGGATCTACGAAGGCACCAGCGAGATCCAGCGGCTGGTGATCGCGCGCGACGTCCTGAAGGTCGGGACCTGATCAGGCGACCTTCTCGATGCCGCGCCGCTCGACCTCGAGCAGCGTCCAACCGCGCGCGCTCAGCCGCTCGGGCAGCTCGTTCGCTCGCGCGCCGCTGACGCGCAGCGACGTCAGCTTGACGCCGCCCGGCGCGTTGTAGGTGTTCAGGCCGGTGACGTGCAGCTCGAGCGCGAGCGCGATGCGCAGCGGCTCGTCGGGCTGACGCGCGCGGTCGTCGTTGCGCGGATCGGCGAGCGTCACCCGCAGCGTCGCGTCGTCGCGCCACAGCGTGACGTACGCTCGGAACACGTCGGTCTCGGTCAGCATGCCGACGAGCTTCCCGTCTTCGAGCACCGGCAGGCCGCCGATGCGCCGCAGGTACATCAGGTTCGCGGCCTCTTCGACGTGCAGGTCAGGCGCGACGGTCAGCACGTGCGGCGTCATCGCGATCGCGACCTTCGGGCTCGCGATGCCGCGCTCGATCGCGCACTCGATCATCGCGACCGACGTCGGCATCACGCGGAGGATGTCGCGCTCGCTCAGGATGCCGCAGAGCTCCTGCGCGTCGCCGCGGACCACCGGCGCGCGGCGGATGCGCTCGCGGTGGAAGAGCTCGAGCACGTCGCGGCACGTGTCCTCCTCGCGGACGGTGAACACGCCTCGGGACATCAGGTGGCGGACCAGCATGGTCCTTCGATCGGCCGCCGCCGCCCCGCGGGTGAAGCGAGCGGCCGGTGCCCGGCCCTCAGGGGGCCCGCGCGGGCCCCAGGGCCGCGATTCGCTCCAGCAGGAGCGCCTCGCGCTCGGCGACCGTCAGCGAGGAGGGCAAGCGCAACAGCGGGTAGCCGCGCTCGGTCCAGACCGCCGCGAGCGCCGTCTCGATCGCCTGCGCGCGCGCCAGGTCCGACGTGCGCCCGGTGCCGGCGCGGTCGGTGAACGGCAGCACGAGCTCGCAGAGCACCACCAGGTCGTAGCGGCGGCGCGCGCGCTCGGCGTCGACCGTCCGAGGCGCCGGGACGTTCGCGAGGCGACAGTACGCGAGGCCGTCGAACAGCCCGCGATCGAAGAAGGCGCGCTCGCCCGGCTCGAGGCGCAGCGCGTCTTCGAGCGCGAGCTGCTTCACCGCGATGCGCTCCTGGAACTCCGCGGCGTGCGCGCGCCGCCACGCGGTCGCCGCGTCGTCGCCGAGCTCGCGCCGCAGGTCCGCGATCACCGCGATCGCGGCCTCGGGCACGACGCGCTCGCCGCGCCGCTCGAGCGCGTCGATCAACGTCGTCTTGCCCGCGTGCGGGCCGCCGGTCAGCACGATGCGCATGCGGCGCGCGATTCCAACACGCGGGCTCCCGCTCCGAAAGAGCGCGCGCCGCGGACGTCCGGGGACGCTCGCGGCGCGCGTGAGGAGAGCCGCAGCTCAGTCGTACTGGACTTCGAGCCCGTTCGAGCACGCGAGACCGTGCGGCGCGCCCGCGTCGAACACGAAGAGCTGGTGGTAGTAGGAAAGCCCCGCGAGCTCCGCGGGCACGGTGACGTTCAGATCGCGCCAGCCGGCGCCGGCGACACCCGCCGGACCGAGCAGCTTGATGCCGAGCCGCCGCTTGACCGGCCAGACGTACGTCGTCATCCCGGCGAACGGCGCGTTGGCGATCGCGCTCTCGGTCAAACCGATCGCGAGGATCGCGTTGGCGCCGCCGCGTCCGCCGCGCATCCGTAATTGCATCGCTTCGCCGACGCGGAACGGTCCGACCGCGCCGACCAGCGGCACGAAGCCGCCGGTGCCCGGCGAGCCGGCGCCGTACTGCCGCCGCGCGCCGACGTCCGGCCCGGCGAACGCGGTCGAGCGCATCAGCCGATACGTGCCAGGCGCGTACGGCGCGAAGTCGATCGGGTCGGCGTCGCCGTCGCTCTCGAGGTCGACCAGCGCCGCGGGCTGCACCGCCTGCTCGATCGCCGGCGAGAACGTCGCGCCGTCGTCGGAGCGCATCAGGATCGCGGAGCCCGCGTAGTTCTCGAACAGCGGGTAGACGACGAGGTCGCGGAACCCGTTGCCGTCGAGGTCGGCCGCCAGGACCCTGATCGCGGTCGCGTTCTGGTCGCACGCGACGCCGAGGTCGAGCCGCGTGAAGACCCCGTTGCCGTTGTTGCGCCAGAGGTAGGTCTCGCCGGTGAAGTTTTCGTCGTGGTTGCCCGCGACGACGTCGATGTCGCCGTCGGCGTCCAGGTCCTCGACGACGGCTTCGTCGTACGCGCCTTCGAAGTCGAAGAAGAACGCGGGGAGTTGGCCGACGGATTGGAAGCTCGCACCGCCGGTGCCGCGCATCCAGATGAGATTCACGCTGGAGCTCGCGGAATCGAACGAGCACAGGAGGTCGACGTGCGCATCCGCGTTGAACTTCGCGACCGCGATCACGTGGATGCCCGGGAGCGAGCTCCCCGCCGTGAACGAGCCGGATCCGTCGTTGAGCCAGAGCTTCGAGCTCTCGCTGCTCCAGTACCCGGCGGTTCCGCGGGTCACCAAGTCGACATCGCCGTCCGCGTCGAGGTCCGCGGCGAGGCTCGCGCGCGTCGGCGCGGCGAGCGCCGGCCCGACGCCGAAGTGCACGCCCGGCGCGCCCGCCGCGCCCGCGTCGACGAAGACGCCCGCGCCCTGGTTGCGCAAGAGCTGCATCTGAGCGAACACGCCTGCGTCGAGCCGCAGCACGACCAGGTCGTTGTCGCCGTCGCCGTCGAAGTCGCCGGGATAGCCCGGACCGACGAACGTCGAGCCCGCGGGCGCCGCCGGCATCCCGCCCTGCGGTGTGAAGGCGTACGCGCCGTCGGAAACGACCGCGCCGTCGATGGAGACCGAGAGGTCGAGGTCGCCATCGCCGTCGAAGTCGGTGGTCGAGTAGGGCGAGACCTCGGGGGCGGTGAACTTGACGAGCGGCGGTCCGGTGAACGGGCCGCGCGCGTAGTAGATCGCTCGTCCGGCGACCAGATCGATGTCGCCGTCGTGGTCGATGTCGGTCGCACCCGCGATGTGCGTCGAACCGGTCCCGCGCATCTGGAACGAAGGCGTGAACACGCCGGAGCCGTCGTTCCAGCAGATGTTGAACTCGGAGCCGCCGGCGTTCTTCCAGCTGTAGATCGAGCCTCCGCCGCCGCAGCAGATGCCGTCGAGGTCGCCATCCTGGTCGATGTCCGCGAGCTCGGTACCCGGGCCGCCGACCTGGACCGGCTCGAGCTGCAACGTGGTCGCGCTCGTGCGACGCAGCGTCTCCGAGAAGCCCGTGCCGTAGCCGTCCCAGACCAGCGCGTCGTCGTCGCCGTCGCCGTCGACGTCGCCGATCACCGGGCGCGGCCAGCCCCAGACGCTCGCGGTCGCGATGCTGACCGTCGGTTGGAGCGTGCCGTCCGCGTTCAGCGGGGCGATCTGGATCGCTTGGTCGGTCACCGCGAGCAGGTCGCGCACGCCGTCGCCGGTCAGCTCGCCGACGCGGAGGATCGACTTGACCGAGCCGAGCGCGACCGACGACGCCGGCGCGAGTTGGAAGCCGCCGCTCGCTCCGGTGTTCTCGAACACGCGCAGCGTGCCGAGGGTGTCGACGTAGGCGAAGTCGGCGAGCCCGTCTCCGTCGAAGTCGTCGCAGACCACGCTTCCGACCGGATCGGGCACGCTGAAGGCCTGGTGGAGCGTCGGCAGGCTGGTGCCGACGCGCTTGTGCACCGCGATCGTCCGACCGAACTCGGAGACGATGTCGAGCTCCCCGTCGCCGTCGACGTCGCCGAGCGCGAGGTGCGCCCACGTACCGCTGCCGGTCTTCGCGACGTAGTACTCCCAGAGCTGCGTGAAGCCGCCGGCTTGGTCGTTGCGCCAGCCGCGGACCTGGATCAACGCCGAACCGTTCGACTTGTACCACCACGAAACCAAGTCGGTCCAACCGTCGTGGTCGAGATCGATCAATTGCTCGACGCGGTTGTCGGCGGGGAGCACGACCAGCGGGGCATCGATCACGGTCGCGCTCTCCTGCGCGACGCCTAGCGCCGCGAGCGCGGTGCATGAGAGCAGGGAATGCAAGCCTCGGTGTAGACGCATCGAAGAGTCTCCTCGGTCAGGGGGGGGGAATACAGGGCGACTTCGAGCAACACGCCGCGCGCCCTTCGATGGGTTCCGCCGATCGATGGATTTCGCGCGTGCGGTGCGAGTCTGCACGATGGCGCGTGTTCGCGCTCGATCGAAAGTCGCCTGGGCGTCGGAATCGCGAGTTTCGAGCGTGTTCGATCGCGATTCGTGCGGTCGCGAACAGTCCGATTCGCGAGCGCGAGAACGCGCTTCACGCATTGCGAAAGAGCGTGTCAACCGGCTCTGGATGCCCCTCTAGGAACCAGGGACGCGCGAGCAGACCGCGCGAGAAAGGAAGAGAGTCCATGCAGACTTGGATTCGTTCCGCGAGCGTAGCGATTGCACTCTTCGCAGGTGCCGCGAACGCGCAGAACGTCACGGGGGAGACACGCGCTCGCGAATCGAGCGGTCGAGATCCGCTGGGGCCGGCGGCGCCGCCCTCGCCGTTCGCCGATTCCGGCGGACTGACCAATCTCGGTCGCGCCGCGGTCGACGTCCGACTCGTCGGCACGCACGGGTTGTTGCGTTTGTCGGAGAGCGCGCAGAACGCGACCAGTTTGAACGGCGATGGCGACGCGCTCGACGAGGTGCTCGCGACGTACGACGTCGCGAGCGGAGAGCTCCTGGTGCTCGGCAAGGCGCTCGACGCGGCCGCTCCGGTGCGTTTCGACGGCGACTACGCGTGGTTCTTCGTCGACGAAGCCGCGCACGGTCCGAGCGATCTGAACTCCGACGGTGACAAGGACGATCTCGTCTTGCACGTCGGGCCGTTCGGTTCCGCGCAAGCGCTGAACCTCGGGCTCGCCGCGGTGGTGACGTCGCTCGTGGTCGACGGCGCGCACGCGACGTTCGCGGTGCGCGAGGGCAAGCAGGGCAACACCGACTTGAACGGCGACGGCGACAAGTCGGACGACGTCTGGTTCGTCTTCGACGCGAGCAGCGCCACGCTCCACGCGGTCGGGCTCGCGATCGACGGCGCGACGCTCGCGATCGCGGGCGACTACGTCGTCGCCGGCGTCAACGAGAACGACGAGGGCAAGCTCGACCTCAACGGCGACGGCGACGTCAGCGACGCGATCGCGCACGTCTTCGATCGCGCGCACGGCAGCGTGCACTCGCTCGGCCAAGCGGTGACGTCGGCGGTGATCTCGGGCTCGACCGCCGTATTGCGTGTCTCGGAGAGCAACAACGCCGGCCTCGACCTCAACGGCGACGGCGACACCACCGACAGCGTGCTGGTCTCCTCGGACCTGGAGACCGGGATCAGCGCCTCGCTCGGACTCGCCGTCGCGGCGGCGCCTGTGCTCGAAGGGCCGTGGCTGGTCGCGGTCGTCGCGGAGGCTGCGCAGGGCGCGGGCGACCTGAACGGCGACGGCGACACCAACGCGGCGGACAAGGTGCTGCACCTCGTCGACCTCACGGACGGAAGCGTGGTCAACTCGCGGCTCGCGATCTCGACCAGCGTCTCTCCGCTGTTCGTCACCGACGGCCAGCGCTTCGCCGTGTGGGTCGACGAGAGCGCGCAAGCGAAACAGGACCGCAACGGCGACGGCGACACCGTCGACCTGGTGATCGGTGTGTTCGACGCGGGCAGCGCGACGTCGGTCAACCTCGGCACGATCGGCAAGTTCTCCGGCGGCGAGGGCGCGCGAGCGCTGGTCTACGTCAACGAGATGGCGCAGGGCGCCGGCGACCTGAACGGCGACGGCGACGTGTTCGACGACGTGCTCTACGCGCTCGATGCCGCGGCGAAGTCCGGTGTGAGCCTCGGCGTCGCGACCGAGCCCTCGCTCGCCGCGGCGGTCGCCGGCGATCGCATCGCGTTCGTCGTCAGCGAGGACGCGCAGGGTGTCGACGCGAACCAGGACGGCGACCAGCTCGATTCCGTGATGGTGATCCAGCCCTTCGGCTCGGGCTCGCTCGCCGGCGCGTCGCTCGCGGTCGGCGGGCTCGCGTACGCCGGCAACTTCGTGCTCGCGCTCGTCGACGAGGGTGGGGAGGACGTCGATCTGAACGGCGACCTCGACCACGCCGACCGGGTCGCGCACGTCGTCTTCGGCGGCGTGCCGCCGACGGTCTACTGCACCGGCAAGCCGAACTCGGCGGGCTGCGTGCCGGCGATCGGCAGCTCGGGGACCGCGTTCCTGTCCGACGACCAGATGCTCTATCTGTTCGCGACCCAGATGCTGATGCACAAGAACGTGGTGTTCTGGTACGGCCTCGGCGGCCCGGACGCGGCGCCTTTCGCCGGCGGCACGCTGTGCTCGAAGGCGCCGCACAAGCGTTCGCCGCTCGGCGTGACCGGCGGCGGAGTCGGCGCGTGCGGCGGGGCGATCGCGTTCAACTTCGAGGCCTACATCGAGAGCGGGAAGGACCCCGAGCTCGCGATCGGCGTCGAGGTCTGCGGCCAGTTCGTCAGCCGCGACCCGTTCGATGCTGCCGGCAACTACGTCAGCCTGACCGACGCGATCCGTCTGACCATCGCTCCTTAGATACCGAGCGCGCGCCGGCCCGTTCGGACGTCGGCCGGCGCGCGGGGCGGCCAGCGCGCGCCGGACCGACCGCACTGCGGCCGGCGCGCGGGTGCCCAGAGCTCGCCGGCCCGCTCGAGTTGCGGCCGGCGCGCGGGTCGGCGGAGGCGAGCTCTCCGCGGCCGCGACGGACCGGTCGGTGGGGGGCGCGATTGACAACTCGCGCCCCCCCTTCTACAACCTTTGGCCCTTTGTCGGTCTGATCGCCCCCCATCCGTCCACCGTCCGAGCCCGTCCCATGCCCCGGCCCGATACCGTCGTGATCCTGGCCGCCGGGCAGGGAACCCGGATGAAGACGGCCGCTCCGAAGGTGCTCGCGCCGCTGCTCGGTCGACCGTTGCTCGCGTGGGTCGTCGACCAGGCGCTCGCGCTCGAGCCCGAACGGGTGATCGTCGTCGTCGGCCACGGCGCCGAGGACGTGCAGAAGGCGGCGGCCGGCCTCGACCCGCGCGGTCGCTTGCGTTTCGTGCGCCAGGAGCCGCAGAAGGGGACCGGCCACGCGCTGCAATGCTGCTTGCCGGAGCTCGGCGCCGATCCGGGCGTCGTCGTCGTGCTCTACGGCGACATGCCGCTGCTCTCGCGCGAGAGCCGCTCGCGTCTGGTCGAAGCGCAAGCCGGCACCGGCGGCGGCGCGGCGATGCTGACCGCCGAGCCCGCGGATCCGCGCGGCTTCGGGCGGATCGTGCGACGCCCCGACGGCGCGGTCCTGCGCATCGTCGAGCAGAAGGACGCGACGCCGCAGGAGCTCGCGCTGCGGGAAGTCAACCTCGGCGTGTATGCGTTCACCGGTCGCGACCTCGTCCGGCACCTGCCCGGCCTGACCAACGACAACGCGCAGAAGGAGTACTACCTGACCGACGTCGTCGGCCGGTTGGTCGCCGAGCAGAAGCGCGTCGCGGCGTTGGTGCTCGAGGACGAGCGCGAAGCGATCGGCGTCAACACGCTGGTGCACCTCGCCGAGGCGCGCAGCGTGCTGCAACAGCGCGTGTTGGAGGAGCACATGCTCCGCGGCGTCTGGATCGAGGATCCGGCGACCACCTACATCGACTGGG
>JADLBP010000015.1 GCA_020847695.1 Planctomycetota bacterium | reverse complement strand
TCCTCGCCGGTCTTCTTGGTGTTCTTGCACTCGGGGTAACCGGTGCACGCGATGAACGGCTTGCCCCAGCGCGACATCTTCTCGACCATCGGCTTGCCGCACTTGTCGCAGACGATGCCGGTTTCCTTCGGCGCTTCGCGCAACTCGTCGGGCAGCGGCTTGGCGTTGCGGCACTTCGGATACGCGGAGCACGCGAGGAACGGACCGCGGCGCGAGCTCTTGACCACCATCGGCGAGCTGCACTTGTCGCACGCGATGCCGGTCTCCTTCGGCTTGATCACCTCGCCCTTGTCATCGACCGACGCGGTGTTCTTGCACTTCGGATAGCCGGTGCACGCGATGAATCGGCCGCGCGAGCCGGTGCGGATCACCATCGGCTTGCCGCACTTCTGGCAGACCTTGTCTGTCTCGACGACTTCGCGCGCGGGCCGCGGACCGTCGACGCCCATCGTGTTCTTGCACTCGGGGTACTTCGAGCAGCCGAGGAACTTGCCGCGCTTGTTGAAGAGCACCGCCATCGGCGCGCCGCACTTGTCGCAGAGCTTGTCCGAGAGGGTCGGCTCGCGCTTCCAGTTCTTCATCGCGTCCTCGGCCTTGCCGAGGTCGCTCATGAAGACGTCGTTGAAGTTCTTCACCACGTCGCGCCAGATCCGGCGGCCGCCTTCGACTTCGTCGAGCTTGAGCTCCATCGAAGCCGTGAAGTCGGTGTTGATCACGTCGCCGAAGTGCGCGACCAGCAGGTCGATCACGATCTCGCCGAGCTCGGTCGCGGAGAACTTGCGCTGCTCCGAGAGCACGTAGCCGCGATCCTGGATCGTCGAGATGATCGCCGCGTACGTCGACGGGCGGCCGATGCCCTTCTTCTCGAGCTCCTTGACCAGCGTCGCTTCCGAGTAGCGCGGCGGCGGCTGCGTCCAGTGCTGCGTCGGGTCGATCTTCTTCGGCGTGTACTGCTCGCCGACCTTCAGCGACTTCGGCAGCGCCTGATGCCCGTGCTCGCCGCCTTCCTCGCCTTCCTTCGCCGTCGGCGGACGAACCGCCGCCGCGCCGAAGACGCGCGTGCAGCCGTCGAACACTTCGACTTCGCCCTGCGCGACGAAACGCGCGTCGCCGAACGTGAACGCGGCGGTGGTGATCGTCGCGAGCCCGGGCTTCATCTGGCTCGAGACGAACTTGTCCCAGATCAGCTTGTAGAGCTTGTACTGCTCCTCGGTCAGCGCGCCCTGGAGCGCGGCCGGGGTGCGCTTGACGTCGGTCGGACGGATCGCCTCGTGCGCTTCTTGCGCGCCCTTCGACTTGGTCCGGAACACGTTCGGCTTGTCCGGCAGGTACGCCGCGCCGAACTCGGAGCCGATCAACGAGCGCACGTCCTTCAGCGCGTCGTCGGAGACGCGCGTCGAATCGGTACGCATGTACGTGATCAAGCCGACCGAGCCCTCGCCCGGGATCTCGACGCCTTCGTACAGGCGCTGCGCGACCATCATCGTCTTCTTCGCCGAGTAGCGCAGCATCGTCGCGGCCTTCTGCTGGAGCTGCGACGTGGTGAACGGCGGTGTCGGCGGACGCGACTTCGGCTTGTCCTCGAGCTCGGAGAGCGCGAGCGGACTGCCGCCGATCTTCTGGACGAGCTCCTGCGCCGTCTTCTGGTCGAGGTTCTTGTCGATGCGCGTCTCGCCGATGCGCTTGAGCTCGGCTTGGAACGTCTGGCCGTCGATCGTGAAGTACGCGGTGACGCGCCAGTACTCCTCTTTGACGAACGCACGGATCTCGCGCTCGCGCTCGACGATCAACCGCACGGCGACCGACTGCACGCGGCCGGCGGAGAGGCCCTTCGCGACCTTCTTCCACAAGAGCGGCGAGAGCTTGTACCCCATGATCCGGTCGAGCACGCGGCGGGCTTGCTGCGCGTCGACCTTGTCCATGTCGAGCTTGCCGGGCTTCTCGAACGCTTCGAGGATCGCGTTCTTCGTGATCTCGTTGAACACGACGCGGAACGTCTTGCTCTCGTCGAGCTCGAGCGCCTCGCGCAGGTGCCACGCGATCGCCTCGCCCTCGCGGTCCATATCGGGAGCGAGGTAGACGGCCTTCGCGGCGCCGGCGATGCGCTTCAGCTCGGCGATCACCTTCGCCTTGCCGCGGATCGCCGTGTACTGCGGCTCGAACCCGTGCTCCATGTCGATCCCGAACTTGCCCTTCGGCAGGTCGCGGATGTGGCCCATCGAAGCGCGCACGACGAACGACTTGCCGAGGTACTTGTTGATCGTCTTCGCCTTCGCGGGGCTCTCGACGATCACCAGCGACTTGCCGGAGGCGCGCGTCGCCTTGACCTCTTCCTCGGTCGCGGCGTCGATCTCGACCTCGGGCTCCGGCGCGTCGGCCTTCGCCTTGCGCGGAGCGCGCGGCTTCGGGCTCGCCTTCGCCTTGACCGGAGCCGCTGCGTCGGGAGCGGCCTTCTTCGTGACTTCTTTCGCCATGGGGTGTCTGCGGCGCGGACTCGACCCGAAAGGTGCCGGCCGCGGCGGGGCGCCATAAATAAGGTGACGGCGGGGCGAGTCAAGCGAGCCCGCCGCGGGCCCCGGAAGCCAACGCCCGCGTGCGCGCCCGCGCGAGGGCTGCTCTAACCCTTTGCGCCACAGCTAGTTCCGAGC
>JADLBP010000014.1 GCA_020847695.1 Planctomycetota bacterium | reverse complement strand
GCGCGTCGAAGCAGGTCGACCTCTTCGACCTCGCGACCGGGCGGCCGTACGAGGCGGGCATCGCGATGCTCGACGCCGATCCGCGCGTGCTGAAGCACAACCGCGAGGCTTCGAAGCTCGCCGATCGAGTGATCGCGGCCGGCGGAGTCGTGGCGGGCAAGCGCGAGCTCGAGAAGGCGCTCGCGCGCGTCAACGAGCTCGGTTCCGACGTCAACGAGCTCGTCTACCGCGCCTCGAAGCGCGTCCTCGAGTCGGGCAAGCTGCTCGCGCTCGTCGGCGGCGACCACTCGACACCGTTCGGCGCCATCCGCGCGGCGCTCGAGCTCCACCCGAAGCTCGGCGTGCTCCACTTCGACGCGCACGCGGACCTGCGGGTCGCCTACGAGGGCTTCGAATGGTCGCACGCGTCGATCATGGAGAACGTGACGCGGCGCTTGCCGCTCGCGAGGCTCGTCCAAGTCGGCATTCGCGATTTCTGCGAGGACGAGTACGAGCTCATCCGCGCGTCGAAGGGCCGCATCGTCACGCTGTTCGATCGCGATTGGCAGAACGCGAAGCTCGAAGGTCGCGACCTGAAGAAGCGAGTCCGAGCGCACCTCGCCAAGCTCCCGCGGGACGTCTACGTGTCGTTCGACATCGACGCGTTCGACCCGACGCTCTGCCCGAGCACCGGCACGCCCGTGCCGGGCGGTCTCTCCTGGGGTGACGCGATGTTCTGGCTCGACGAGCTCGTGCGAGCGAAGAAGCGCGTCGTCGCGCTCGACCTGAACGAGGTCAACCCCGGGCCCGCCGCCGACGACGAGGACAGTTGGGACGCGATGGTCGGCGCGCGCTTGCTCTACCGGATGATCGCGACCGCGCTCGCGACCCGGCGCTGACCGCTCGCCGCGGACCCGCTCCTCGGACGAGTCGAGCCATGGAGCGGACGGACGCTTGCAATCTGGGGCGCGCGGGACTCAGCTGCGCCGACCCCAGCGCGAGAACCGCGCGACTCTCGAAGGAGACCCACCATGCCCACACTCGCCGAGCTCTGGCTGCCGATCGTCGTCGCAGCGGTGTTCGTGTTCGTCGTCAGCTCCGTCGTTCACATGGCGCTGCAGATTCACAAGCACGATTTCGCGACGCTGCCCGATGAAGCCAAGTCGCTCGACGCGTTGCGATCGCTCGGGCTGAAGCCCGGCAGCTATCGCTTTCCGGCGTGCAACTCGATGAAGGACATGCAGTCGCCCGAGATGGCCGAGAAGCTCCGCCGCGGACCGGTCGGGATGCTGACCGTGTTCCCCAACGGGCCGATGGCGATGGGCAAGGCGCTCGGGCAGTGGTTCGTGTTCTGCATCGTCGTCGCCGTGTTGGTGGCTTATGTCGCCGGCATCAGCTTGCCGCGCGGAGCCGAGTTCATGGCGGTGTTCCGCGTCACGACGACCGTCGCGTTCCTCGGCTTCGCGTTCAGCAGCGTCACGGACTCGATCTGGAAAGCCCTGAGCTGGGCGGTCACGGCCAAATTCGTCTTCGACGGTGTCCTCTACGCGCTCGCCACGGGCGTCGCGTTCGCCTGGCTCTGGCCGGGCGCGGCCGCGTAGCGCGCGGCGTTCGGCTCGAGCCCGCCTCGCGGTTCGCGTGCGGCAGGCTCGAACCGAGCGCACGAGGAAGCCCGACATCCATGGCCACGACTCACGTCGCGCTGCTGCGCGGCATCAACGTCGGACGCGCGAAACGCATCGCGATGGCCGATCTGCGCGAGCTCGTCCAGGAGCTCGGCGGCACGGACGTGCGCACGCTGCTGAACAGCGGCAACGTCGTCTTCGGCCTCGCGGGGAAAGCCGCGGCGGGCTTCGGTCCGCGACTCGAACGCGCTCTGGTCGACGAGGTCGGAGTCGCCTCGCGGGTGACGATGCTCTCCGAAGCCGAGCTCGCGCGCGTCGTCGCCGCCAATCCGCTCGCGGATCCGAAACGCGAGCCGTCGAAACTGCTGGTCGCGTTCTTCGCGGCCGCGCCGCAGCGCGCGACGCTCGCGCCGCTGCTCGCGCGCGACTGGAAGCCGGATGCGCTTGCCGATGGGCCGAACGCACTCTACCTGTGGTGCGCGCGCGGCGTGCTCGACAGCGCCGTCTCGGTCGCCGTCAACCGCGCGTTCGGCGACGCGTTCACCGCGCGCAATTGGGCGACCGTGTTGAAGCTCCAGGCGCTCGCCGCGGAAGGCGGCTCGAAGGCGCGATGAAGGCCGCGGACTTCCGACGCCTGGCGCTCGCGTTGCCCGACGTCGTCGAGGCGGACCACCACGGCTTCCCGTCGTTCCGCGTGGCGTCCAAGATCTTCGCGACGCTGCGAGATTCCGAGCACGCTCACGTCTTCGTCGACGCCGACGAGATCGAGCGCGCGCTCGACGTCGCCGGCGACGCTTGCGCGGAGCTCTGGTGGGGCAAGAAGCTCTGTGGGCTGCGCATCGAGCTCGCGCGGGCCGATCGGCGGCTGGTCGGACACTGGCTCGCCGCCGCCTGGCGAGCGCGCGCGCCGAAGAAGTCGCTCGCGAAGCTCGAACGACCGGCGAGCTGACGCGACCCGTCCGAAATCCCGAACGCCGGCGCGCGTATCGCGTGACCCTCGACAAGGAGGCCACGCCATGACCGACATGCCCCCGCCCGCCGCCGAACAACCGTCCGAGTCCACGCCGCGGCCGGAGAAGCCGCTGGAGGTCAAGGCCGAGCCCTTCGACGCCAAGCGCGAGGCCGGTCAACGCGTCTACGACGCCCCGCCGCCGAAGAGCGCGCCGCCCCCGCCGCCGGGCGCGGGTTCGACGCACGCTGCGCCCCCGCCGCCTCCGGTGCCCGGGCACGGGCCGAGCGCGGGCTGGTCGGTGTTCGCCCACCTCGGCACGCTGGTCGACTTCTGCCTGCCGTGGATGCTGATCGCGTGGATCCCGCCGTTCATCATCTGGTTGGCGAAGAAGAACGAAGACGCGGAGATCGAGTACCACGCGCGTGAGGCGCTGAACTTCCAGCTCAACGTGATCTTCTGGGCGCTCGCGGCGTTCCCGCTGATCTGCGCGCTCGGGCTCGGCCTGGTGATCCTGGCGGCGCTGCCGTTCGTGAAGCTCGTCCTGGTCCTGATCGCTTCGATCCGCGCGGCGGACGGCCAGCGCTTCCGCTATCCGATGATCCTGCGCGTCGTGTGAGTCCACGGCGCCGAGCGCGAGTCGCTCGGCGCCGCGACGATTCCATCGGAGCGCGCGTTCGGCCGTGCGACCGGTTGGCAGCGATTCGGCCGTTGCTACCGTCTCGACGTGAGGCTCGCAGCCGTCATGGTGCTCGCACTCGCGCCTTCGTTGCGCGCGCAAGGCTCCGCGCAGCTCACGCGCGGCAATCCGGTGCCGGATCTGTTCGCGGCGCTGGTCAACTTGACGCTCTCGGAGGAGCTCAGCACCACCAACCTGCAGGTGCACGACGACCGCCCCGGCGTCGACGACACGCGCGTGCGGACCTTGCGGGCACCGTGGAGCCGGGACTTCGACGTCGGCAGTCGACACGGAGAGCTGCACGTCGGCGCCGCGATCGGCGCGCTCTTGGCGAGCGAAGGCCTGGTCGTCCCATCGGCGTTCGGACCGGCGCGCATCGATCAGGATTGGACCGTGCTCTGCGCGCAGCTCGAGCTCGGCTGGACGCGTCCGCTTGGCGCAGGTTGGAACGTGCGTCCGGGCATCGCGCTCGCGATCGCGTACTTGGAGAACGACGCGGAGTACAACGCGGCGGGCGAGGCGGTGCTCGCGCCGTTGCTCGACGGCGTGCTCGCGAATTGGGACGCCTGGGGGAGCCTCGGCGCGCTGACTCTGACCGTCGAGCACCCGCGCGACCCCGAGCGCTTCTCCTACGGCGTCGTCGCGCGCTACGCCGCGGTGAGCTCGGACGTGTTCGCCGCGACCGACGAGTTCCAAGAGCAAAGCGACACGAGCCGATTCGCCGCAGTGCGCGCCGAGCTCGGTGGACTGACCCCGCTGACGGCGTGGGGCGCGCCGATCCGCTGGGACGCATTCACGAGTTGGACCGGCCTCTTCGCGATCGACGAGCAGACGCTCGGGTTCGATCACTTGATCGAGTTCGGCGGCGGTCTCTCGCTGCGCCCGATGCCGAAGCTCCCCGGCCTGCGCTTCGGCGCCTCGATCCTCGATGGCGCGGACGTCACGGGCTGGTCGGCGGGTTTGTCGTTCGCGTTCTGAACGAGCGTGCGAGCACGAAGAGCTCGCGCGCCTCGCAGCAGCTGACTGCGAAGCGCGCGTGGCCAACTCGACGCGTGCGACCATCGAGAAATCCGACGCCGCCGGGACGGGCACGCGTCACCGCGACTCCACTCGGGCCTAGTGGCGAGTCCGACTCGCCCCGAGCGGTCCCACGCATGCACTGCCACGCGCTCGTGACTTCCTTGCTCGTGATGACCGTGTCGATCGCGTCCGCTCGGGCGCAGACGACACTGACGCTCGACGAGGCGATCGATCGGCTTCCGCGCGACGGATCCGGCGGCCATTGGGACGAGCGGACTCGGAAGTGGGTGCACGAGCCCGCCGTCGATGTCGTCCGCGAGCATGTCGCTGACGGCAACATCTCCGACGAGCAATGGCGACGCGCGATCTTGCGCACGGGCGTGCTGCGATGGCGCGACGCATGGCCCGTCGGAACGGAGTTCGCGGTCTCGATGCGTCAGGCAGTTTGGCTCGGCGACGCGAACCTGAAGTTGCTCCCGCGCGTCCGTGGCTGGCGGTCCGGCTCGTACGACGCGCTGCCTCCCGGGATGTGCGCGTTCAGGTATGGTCTCGCGGCTTCCAACGCAGACTATCAGGAACTCGGCTCTTGGCCCGAACGAGCCGAGTCGGTCCTCGTCGACTTGGTCGTCGAGCGCGTGTCGTACACGATCCCGTTCGACTCCGAGCAACCGCTACGAATCTGGAGCGGGACCTTCGAGTTGAGTGTCCGAGAGGTCTTGTCGATGGATGCCATCGTCGCGCCGGTCCAATCCGAGGAACTCGATCGTGTCGTTGCCGATGGGCTGACGCTGGAGTTCGGTAGAGCGCGGCACTCCGATCCGCCGAGAGACCGCGCGGCATTCCTCGCGTTCCGCTCACCGAGGTTCCTGCCAATCGCGCTCGAGGGCGTCGCCGCGTCGTTCACCATCGACGTACTGCGCGACGAGGAGCTGGTGAGCTCGATCCGGGGACCAGCGGTGCGACTCGACGATCCGACGGAGACGTTCGCCACCGTCGTCGCCGCGCTCCCCAACGCAATCGAATACGACGAATCCGAACGCGCGCGGTTCAGCCTGCGGGTTCGCGGCTCGGATCACGACCTCCTCGGCCTCTGGGATGTGTCCCGTCGCTGGCGTGGCTCGGTGACGATTCCGGTGTCGGAGTTGGTCGCGCGCGGGCGTGAGTAAGCGACGCGCGCGGACCGCGCGGATTCGCGGCGGGAGCTTCGAGGAAACGAGCGCCTCGCCTGGGTACGTCGACCTCGAGCCGCCCCAATCGCCCGACGTGCATCGCTCTGCGCTCCCGGTCCGAGCTCCATTCGCCGAGCGCCCAGCCATCGCGGCCAGAGACAACCTGCGCGCGATCTCCAAACCTCGCACCCGCCGCGAAGTCATCGACGGAATCGCCATCGAGAGCGCCGACGCTTGCGAGCCAGCACCGGGATTGTCTTCGCGTAGTTCGGCGACGAAGCCAAAGAGCCGCATGCTGTTCCTTCCGCTTAAGACGACGGCCCCACCGCAGACTCAGACGCCCGACCCCGAAACACTGAGAGTCCAATCCGGCACGCAGTCACCGTCGACGTCTCCGGGCGCACACGCTGCCCCGGAACGATCGCCGGGCCCGACTCCACGCGCGCTCAGGTCAACTTCGCTGCGCGCTCCCGCGGGCCTCCAGACCCTGCGGAAACGCCATCGCGTTGATCCTTGCCCAGCCCACCCTTCGTCCGTAGCGAGCAAAAGGGCGGCTGCGTCGCGATCGACGCTTCGTCCCTCCGAGGGCACGGGCGCGCGCAGGTGTGGTCATCGTCTCGATGAACCACCATCGGACTCGCCCACACCGTGGTGAAGAGGCGTCTGTCGAATCAGCTGGGCCTGCCACTACTGGCGGCGACCGCTCGAGCTGCACCTCGCTCGCTCGAAAACCGCGTCCAAGTTCGGCGGTCACTCGATACTCGGACGGAGCCGATACGCTGCCGCTGGGGCGTGCAAGTCCGAGCGGAAGCGGGCGACGACGACCCAGACCGGCTCCGGCCAGGCGGCGAGCTCGCGATCGAGCAATTCGAGCCTCTCCAGGGGCTTTCCGACGGCGCGGGCTCGGTTGTAGTTCGTCGCAGTCGAGAGGCGGTGTGTGGCCTCGTTCGTGGATCCCCACCCATTCCAAGACTTGACCGCGACGATACACGTCGCACCGGAACTGTCGAGTCTGCTACCGGAGCTGCACGACTCCAGTCGAGCCGCCCCGCTTGGCCGCGCCCATGTTGGGATCGCCGCACGCTGAATCGACACGGAACCCTCGGGACCCATCGACGTGATCCGCAGATTCGATCCGTCTAGTTGCAACAGCATCCAACCGTCTTCGTCGTCGAGATGTATCCGGGTGCAGGCCCACGCTGCACTCCATGCACGCTCGATGACTTCGTCCGTGATGCGTCGATCCGGGAACGAACGCGCATCGATGACGCCGAAGTCGATCTCACCGCGAGCCTTCGACTCGACATGCATCCTGCAAATCTGGACGTCGCATTCGCTCGTTCGCGCAAGCTCAGGCCAATTCGGACGAAGGCCTTGGTCGACATCGACCCATGCGTGGGCGTCCTCGACCTCCGTGACTCGACCTCCCGGCAATGGCTTGGTTTCCGTTACTTGCTTGGCCGGATCAGTGGAACGACACCCGACGAGCGAAAGCAGCAGTGCGAGTACGAATCCGACGTGTGAAACCAAGCGCGGTCAGGGTAACTGGTGATCCCGCCGCCCGCCACGACCGCCGACGCACGAGGAAATCCAGCCTCGCCTCGGTACGATCTCGGCGTGAACCGAGTCGAACATCCGCTGATCGCCATCAACGGCGAGATGGTGCCCGGGAAGACCGCGGCGCGACTCTCGCTCAACAATCTCTACGCCGACGCCGTGCTGCGCGCCGGCGGCGTGCCGATCGCGATCCCGCCGGTCGGAGGACCGCGCGACATCGCGCGGCTGCTCGCGAACGTCGATGGCGTCGTGCTCGGCGGCGGCGACGACTTCGATCTCGAGCGGCTCGGGCTCGCCAAGAACCACCCGAGCGTCCAACCGGTGATGCCGGCGAAGCAGGATTTCGACGTCGAGCTCGTCCGCGCGGCGCTCGAACGCAAGCTCCCGATCCTCGGCATCTGCTACGGCATGCAGATCTTCGCGGTCGTCGACGGCGGTTCGCTCCACCAGCACATCCCCGACGATCGGCCGGGCGCGCGCGAGCACCGCGGCAACGTGCTGCACGCGGTCGAGGTCCTCGCGGGCACCAAGCTCGCGGCGATCGTCGAGACCCGCGAGCTCGAAACCGTCTCGAGCCACCACCAAGCGGTCGCGACCGTCGGCGCGAAGTGGCGCGTCGGAGCCCGCGACGATCAGGGTCTGATCGAAGCGATCGAGCGCCCCGATCTCCCCTTCTGCGTCGGCGTGCAATGGCATCCCGAGCGCTCGCCGCAGGGCAGCGCGCACGATCGGTTGTTCCGCGCGCTCGTCGGCGCCGCGGGCGTCGCGCGCTCGCGCGAGCTCTTCTCCCCGGCGCGCTGAGTCGTGCGGCACGCCTTCGCGATCGTGTTGCTCGGCGCGCTCGCCTTCGGGCAGCGACCGCCGGCGCGCATCGATCCCGCGGCGCTGTCCGCCCAGGTCGCGGACGCGACCGCCGAGGAACGCGTCGTGCTCGAGCCAGCCGCGCTCGAAAGCTTGCTCGGGCAGGCGCTCGCGCTCGACGACGATGCGTTCGCCGCGCTCGGCGTCCGCGAGCTCGATCGCGCCGCGCAAGCCGGACTCGTCGGCACGCCGGCCGAGCACCGCGGCGAGCTCTTCCGCCTGCGCGGCACGCT
>JADLBP010000013.1 GCA_020847695.1 Planctomycetota bacterium | reverse complement strand
CGGTCGAGCTTGGGCGCGAGCAACTCGGCGATCAGGCGCTGACCTTCGACGTTGATGTGCAGGTCGGTCCAGTAGTAGCGCTCGCGCGGACCGGCGAAATGCTCGCGCAGGTCGGTGACGTCGTTGCCGCGCGCGCGCAGGCCGGCGACCAGGCGATCGGTGACGACCTCGAAATGGTCCCAGACGTCGTCGAGCGCGAGCTCGCGCTTCAATTCGGCGAGCTTCGCCTCGCCGACGCCGCTCGCTTCGAGGCAGGCGGGGATCACCACGTAGAGGACCTCGATCCCGCGCTCGCGAGCGACGCGCTCCAACTCGGCGCACAGCGCGAGCGCGTTCTCGAGCGACGGCTCGAGTTCGTCGGGATAGCGCCGGAAGTAGAGCAACTGGTTGAGCGCGTTCGCGACCGCGCCGGTGGAGATCTTTTGCGCGCGCCGGATCTCCTTGAAGTACTCGAGCGTGTGCGGCGGCGGCATCGTGCGCGCGAAGTAGTGGCGCAGCTTGACGGTGCCCATCACGTCGTTGCCGGTGTAGATCGCGACGACGTAGACGTCCGGGCGGAGGTCCGCGAACTTGTGCAAGAGCCCGAGGTAGTGGTGGAACGCGTAACCCGCTTCCGCCGCGTTCGCGACGTCGATCGTGCGGTCGGGATGCAGCGCGCGCAGGCGATCGCGGCTGCGAGCGGAGAACGTGTCCGCGTCGTCGCACAAGCCGTCGGCGTGCGAGTCGCCGCCGACGAGCACCAGGAAGTCGCGCGCGGGCGAGAGCTCGTCGGGCTGCGAGAGCCCGAGCGAGTTCGTGCGCTTGCCGAACGCGCCCTCGGGATGGTCGGGCAGCACCAACCGACGCGCGTGATTGGGGCGGTACGCGAAACCGGTCCACGGATCGGCGAGCCGCTCGTCGTCGGGCGCGCCGTAGAGCGCCGGCACGTCGGCGAGGTCCATCGGCTCCCAGAGCGGCGCGTTCGGGTGCGGATCGGCGGCGCGCGCGCGCAAGAGCGACTCCGACGCGGTCGTGTTGTCCTTCAGCACGACGGGACCGGGCGCGGGCTCGCGCTTCCAGAGCGGATACGTCGCGCCGACGACCACCACGGTCGCGATCAGCGCGGTCAGACCCCGGACGAAGCGCGTCGACATCGTTTGACGAGTGTCGCGGTCAAGGCTCGGGGTCGCAAGCCGCGGGCGCGGGCGCGTGGCCGCGGACGACCAGATAGACGCCGAGCAGGATCAACGCGCTGCCCGCGATCGTCCACGCGGTCACCGGCTCCTTGCCGACCGCCCACCCGAGGAACAGCGCGATCGCCGGGTTGACGTACGAGATCAAGCTCATCCGATGCGCCGGGATCACGCGCAGGAGCCAGAAGTAGAGCCCGAACGCGACCGCGGTGGCGAAGACTGCGAGGTACGCGACGCTGGCGATCGCGCGCGGCGTCCAGTCGGCCGGCGTGTCGCGCTCGAATGCGAGCGCGGCGACCGAGAGCACCAGCGCGCCGACGCAGAGCGCGTTGCGGTTCAAGAGCACCGAGCTCGTCTTCGCCGCGTTGCGTTTGACCAGGATGTTCGACACGGTCGACGCGAGCGGGCTCGAGAGCAACAGCAGTCCCATCGGGATCGCGCGCTCGTCGATGTCGCCGAGCACCTTGACGAACAGCACCCCGACGCCGACGAAGCCGACCAGGAAGCCGAACCACTGCGCGGGTCGCAGGCTCTCCCCCGGCACGTAGAGGTGTGCGCCGATCGCCATGAAGATCGGGAAGACGGTCCAGAGCAAGCTGGCGAGGCCCGACGGCAACACCGTCTCGGACAGGTAGACGATCGCGTACGAGTAGCCGAGCTGGATCGAGCCGACGACCAGCGTCAGCCACGTCGGCGGCGCGTCTCCGCGCTCGAAGCGGCGCAGGAACGGCGTCGCGATCGCCATCACCGCCGCGGCGATCACCATCCGCACCGCGACCGAGGTCAGGGGCGGCAGGCTTTGCAGCCCATCGGCGATCACGAGCCAGCTCGAGCCCCAGATCAGGCAGAGCGCGACCAGCGCGAAGCTCGTCGCGGTGCGCGAAGGGGTCGGGAGCGAGGAGGTCACGGGTGCGGGCGCGGAGGGCGCGAGACTCTACTGCGAGCGCCGGCGCGCTCCGAGTTCGTTCGCGCGGATAACAGCGCCCTCCGCCGTGCGTCCGCGGCGAAGTCCGAGATCGAACCCAGAAACCCACGGAGATCGCCATGCACAAGCCCGTCCTGCTCTCGCTGACCCTCGCCGCCGCCGTCACCGCGCTCGCTTGGTCGCCCGCGCCGACCGTCCCGGAGCCCCTCGGCGGCGACGCGTGTCGGCGCGCGGCCGAGGCCGACGCCAAAGTCGCGGCGGTAGGCAGTCGCGAGCTCTTCTTCGCGGTCCTCGAAGGCCTGTACGCCGACGGCGCGTCCAACGCGGCGGTCGACGCGGTGCTCGCGCTCGATCCGGCGAGCGGTCGCCCGGCGAACTTCGTCCCCGGCTGTCCGATCTGCTCGCCCGCGTACGAGGCGTTCCGCGCCTACCGTGCGCGGCCGGCGTTCGAGGCGCTGAAGCACGGCTTCGGCAACGGCCTCGACGCGGAGTCCGAGCGAGCGCTGGTCCACGGCACCGCCGACGAGCGCTTCGAGCGCGCCGGCAAGCTGGTGCAAGGCTGGATCGCGCGGCGACTCGACGAGCAGCGCCTGACCGACGACGAGCGCGCCGCGTGGACGCGCGCGATGGACGGCTGGCGGCAGAAGGGGATGGCGATGCTCGACGTCCAGCGCGCGAGCGAGCGCCCCGGCATCTTCGCGGGCCGCAAGACGTGCTCGATGTGCGACGCGGCGAACGAGGCCTGCAAGAGCCGCTAGCGTTCCGCGCGCGCGATCAGCAAGCCTCGTTCGCGGCGCACCGGCATCGCGAAGTCGAAGCGGTCGACCTGCAGCGCGCGTTCGACGTCGCCCGGGGTGATCCAGTCGAGCGTCGGATCGAAGCCGTTCTGCGCCGCGCGGCTCGCGCGCGCCTTCGCGAGGCACGCCGCGAGGTCGATCGGCCGGCCCGAGAGCCGCGCTTCGAGCAGGTCGCCGCACGCGTCGTCCTCCTCGCCGATCCCGTCGCCGGCCCAGCCCATCGCGAGCAGGCTGACGTCGGCGCCGTCGCGCTCCAGCGCGCGCACGGTCGCCGCGGCGACCGCGAACGAACCCAGGTAGGTCCGCGCGGCGCGGACCGCGCGCGCGACGCCTTGGGTGCCGCTCGACGAGCGCAGCACGAGCGTGCGACCCACGAGCCGAGTCCCTTGCGCCTCGATCGCCTCCGGCGAGTTGCCGAAGTCGAAGCCCGCGATCGGCCGGCCTTGCACCTCGCCGACCAACCGCCGCTCGGGATCCCGAGCGCGCAGCGCGAAGGCCTCCTCCGCGGTCTCGACGAGCACGATCTCGCGCACGCCGCCCGCGAACGCGAACGCCGCGGTCGTGAACGCGCGCAGGACGTCGATTACGACCACGGAGCCGGTCGCGCTCGGCGCCGCGACGAGACCCGACAGGCGCGCGATCCGCATCACAGGTTCGCGAGGAAGGCGACGAGATCGCGCATCTCGCTCGCGGAGAGGTGCTGGGCGAGTCCCGACGGCATCGCGGAGAGCGCGGGCCGGCGCGCGGCGACGTCGGCGGGATGGAGTTCGTGCTCGTTGCCCTCGGCGTCGAGCACGCGGATCGCATCCGGCGTCTCCGAGAGGATGCGGCCTTCGAGCACTTCCTCGTCGACCGTGACGAACTGCACCGCGTCGTAGCCGCGCGCGATCTTGCGGTTCGGCTCGACGATCGATTCGAGCACCGCGAGGCGCGTCGAGCGCGACGACAGCCCGCGCAGCACCGGCCCGACGTTGCCGCCTTCGCCTGCGTCCTCGATCCGGTGGCACTTGAGGCACGTCACCTCGGTCTTCTCGCGGAACAGCGCGCGACCGCGCTCCGGATCGCCGCCGTGCAGCGAGTCGAGGTACGGCGCGAGCGACGCGTCGGACTCGGCTCGCGCGGCCAGGCGCGCTTTCAGTCGCTCGCCGAGCACGCCGCCCTTCTTCTCCGCGGCCTGGACCAGATCGAGCGCGACCTCGGCGGGCACCAGCCCGCGATCCAAGGCATCCAACGACGTCGCGAGCAGCTCGTTCGCCGCCGGATCGTCGAGCTTCGCGAGGCCCGCGTACGCGACGCGCAGCTCGCGCGGGTCGGCGCTCGCGAGCGCGGTGCGCAGGATCGGCAGTGCTTCGCCCGGCGCGACGCGTTGCAACCCCGCGATCGCCGCGGCACGGACCTCGCCGTCGACGTCGAGCACGTTCTGGCGCAACACGGCGAGCGCGGCGTCCGCGCCGAGAGTCGCGAGCGCCTGCAGCGACGCCGCGCGCAAGTGCGCCGGCTCCTTCGCGTCGGACGCCCAACGCGCGAGCACGTCCGAAGAGCTCTCGACGTGGTAGCTCGCGACCAGTTTGGTCCACGCGCTGCGCAGCTCGACGGGTCGCGTCGCGATCCCGCGCTTCTCGAGCCACACCACCAGGTCGACCAAGCGCGCTCGGTCGCTCTCGCGCTTCTCGAGCGGCCGCCATTCGCCGGTCAGGAGATCGCGGCCCTCGGGCTCGAGCCAGCGTTCGAGCAACGACAGCGCCTCCGCGCGCAGCTTCTCGTTCGCGCCGTCGCGCAGCGCGAACTCGGCGAGTCGCTTCGGCCGCTCGCTGCCGCCGAGGCGGTAGTTCGCGTGCAGCACGCGCCGCACCAGCGCGTTGCCCTCGATCCGCGGGCTGCCGATCAGGTCGGCGAGGTCGTCGAAGCCGGCGGTCAGGTTCAAGTCGTAGATCGCGCGCGCGGCTTCGGTGACGACGCGCGCGTCGGTGTCGCCGAGGAACCGCGCGACCAGCGAGCTCGCGCGCCGGCGCAGCGCGACCACCGCGGCGACCCGGGCGTCGACCGACGGATCGTCGACCGCCGCGGCGAGCCGCGCGTCGTCCGCGCAACGGGCGAGGCCCTCGATCGCGGCGTGGCGCAACCACGGATCGCTCTCGCCGGTCTCGCGCGCGAGCGCGAACAACGGGTCGATCGCGGACGCGGCGCCGAGGCGCGCCAACGCGAGCGCGGCGAAGCACCGGACCCGCGGCGAGGCGTCGGCGAGCAACGCGATCAGGAACTCGCTGCTGCGCGCGTCGCGCAGGTCGCCGAGCACGCGCGCGGCTTGCGCTCGCACCTCGGTCTCCTCGTCGACCAGCAGCGAACGCAGCTCCTCGATCGCCCGCGGATCGCGGCGGGCGACGATCCCGAGGCCCCAGAGCGAGTGCAGGCGCGCGAGCTGCGACACCGTGCCCTTGACCGTGCTCGACAGGATCGCGTGGCCGTCGTCGCCGCGGCTCGCGAGCTCGAGCTGCGCTTCGAGCCGCACGCGCTGGTCGGCGTGCGCGAGCAACGTCCCGAGCTCGACCAACGGCTTGCTCGCGAAGTCGGAGCCGAGCACGTCGCGCGTCTCCGCGTTCACCGACGCGCTCGCGGCGTCCTTCGACTGCACGCGGAACACGCGGCCCTTGCCCGTCTTCTGCCAACCGAACACCCAGTCGCAGAGGTACAGCGCGCCGTCCGGCCCGAAGTCGACGTCGGTGACGCAGACGTTCCAGATCGTCTGCTGGACCTCGCCCTTCAGCGCGAAGCCCGCGCCCTTGGGCTCGATCGCGAACGAGAGCACGCCCGACCAGCGCGGGTCGCCCTCGAACTCGCAGAGGAAGAAGCGGCCCTTCCACGACGGGTCGAGGCCGGTGCCCGGGTGATACGTCAGGCCCGACGGACCGTGCGCGACGTTCTCGACCGGCGGCAGCACGTACGCGGCCTGGCCGGCGAAGTGCGGCTTCCAGAGCAGCTCGTCGTTCCACGGGCCGCGCAACCAGGGCTCGGTCAGGTGTTGGTAGTGGAAGCGCCAACCGGAGTCGCTGCCCGGCAGGACGTAGACCCAGCGAGCTTGATCTCCGCCGTCGGAGTTGTTGTCGCCGGTGAACAGGTTGCCGTATTCGTCGAACGCGAGCTCCTGCGGATTGCGCAGGCCGGTCGCATAGAGCTCGAGGTCGCTGCCGTCGAGGTTGCAGCGCAGCACCGCGCCGGTCGCGCCGGCGTCGATCACGCCGTTCGGCGTCTCGACGCGCAGGCCGCGGTCGCCGCACGAGAAGTAGAGCTTGCCGTCGGGTCCGATGCGCAGGCCGTGCAGGTCGTGGCCGAGGTACGCGACGTGTACGCCGTAGCCGGTCGAGAGCTTCTCTTGCACGTCCGCGCGACCGTTCTTGTCCTGGTCGCGCAAGCGCCAGAGGTCGGGGATGTTGGTGAAGTACACGTCGCCGCGTCGCTCGAGCAACCCGGCGCCGATGCCCGACGCGGGATCGAAGAACTGATCGGCGAACACGACCGACACGTCCGCGCGGCCGTCGCGGTCGACGTCTCGGAGCAGCCGGATGCGATCGGAGTCCTTGGTGAACCAACCGAAGTCGTCGGCGCGGCGCTTGAACATCTCGACGCGATCCGCGACCGAGCGCGCGGCGAGCTCGTCGTCGAGCCAGTCCATGTGGTCGCGCATGTCGGTGACGCCGGCGTAGTGGCGGAACGTCTCCGCGACGTACAGGTCGCCCTGATTGGTCATGTAGAGGCAGACCGGGTTCGCGAGCATCGGCTCGGCGGCCCACAGCGTCGCGGAGAGTCCGTCGGCGAGCTCGAGCTTGTCGACCGCGGTGCGGGTCTCGTCGCTCGCTTCCTCGACCTTCGGCGCGTAGCTCGGCGCGGGCTCTTGCGCGAGGCAGAGGAGCGCGGCGTGCAAGAGCTCGATCACGCGAGCTCCTCGCGCACGCGCTCGAGCAGCTTCTTGGTCGCGAGGATGCCGTCGTGCTCGGACATCCGCTCGCCCTCGTACTCGACGCCGACGAAGCTCTTGTAGCCCGCGTCGACGACGATCCGCAGCATCCGGTGGTAGTCGGTGTGCGTCTCCTCGCCCTTGTCGTCGAAGTCGTGCGACTTGGCGCTGACCGCGCGCGCGAACGGCATCATCTCGGCGACGCCCTTGTAGCGGTCGTACTCCTTGCCGCCGCCGAGCGAGAAGTTGCCGAAGTCCGGAAGCGTGCCGACGCGCGGGTGGTCCGCGGCCCGCATCACGCCCGCGAGCCACGCGCCGTCCGACGAGTCGCCGCCGTGGTTCTCGACGATCACGTCGAGACCGTAGGGGTCGGCGTAGGTCGCGAGGTGGTGGAGCGAATCGGCGGCGCGCTTGGCGACCTCGTCCCGCGGGCCCTCGCCGTACGCGTTGACGCGGATCGCCATGCAGCCGAGGAACGAGCCCGCCGCGATCCAGCGCAGGTGGTTCTCGATCGCGGCGGCGCGCGCCTTGGCGTCGCCGTCGCCGAGCGCGCCCTCGCCGTCGATCATGATCAGGCGACTCTCGACGCCGTGCTCCTTGCAGCGCTGCTCGAGCTCGCGCAGGTACCGGAAGTCGGTCGCCTTGTCCTTGAAGAACGAGTTGACGTACTCGATCGCCCGGATGCCGTATTCCTCGGCGGCGACGCGCGGGAAGTCGAGGTTGGTCATCTTCCCGCCCTGCAGCGCGCGGTGCAGCGACCACTCGGCGAGCGAGATCTGGAATGCCGGAGCGCGACCGGCGGCGAGGCCGCGGGGCGCGAGCGCGGCGAGCGTCGCACCGCTCGCCGCCCAGCCCACGAACGCACGTCGAGTCGGAGTCGGACCTTGCAGGGAGGGCGTGTTCATCGCGCGCCATTCGAACGCTTGCCGAGGGAGGAGTAAAGGAGGCGCGTGCGGACGTGAAAGTCGTCGGCGGGTCGCGCCACACCGGCGGCGGCGGCGTGCATCGGAACCGCCGTCGGTGCGACTCGAGGCGCCGGCCTCGTCCGAGGCGCGCGTCGGCGCGCGGGGCGCTCGGTTCGTCGGGCGCTCGGTTCGTCGGGCGCTCGGTTCGTCGGGCGCTCGCGATCGCCAGCGCGCATCGCTCGGGCCGGCGCTACGATCGGGTCGCTCTCGCGAGTTCGACGCCATGCTCTCCCTGCTGCTCTTGCCGTTCGCACTCCGCGCGCTTGCGCCGCAGGAGCCCGACGCGCGTCCGGTCGACTTCGAGCGCGACGTGCGACCGATCCTCGCGTCGCGCTGCTTCGAGTGCCATGGCGAGAAGAAGCAGAAGGGCGGCCTGCGGCTCGACCGCCGCAAGGAAGCGCTCGCGGGCGCGCAGTTCGGCGCCGAGCCGGTGATCGTGCCGGGTGACGCCGCGGGGAGCGAGCTCTTCGCGCGCCTGATCACCGACGTCGAGGACGAGCGGATGCCGGCGACCGGCGAGCCGCTCACCGCCGAGCAGATCGAGCGGGTGCGCGCATGGCTCGACGCCGGCGCGGCGTGGCCGGCGGATCCCGACGAGCGCGATCCCGCGACCGAGCACTGGGCCTACCGCGCTCCGGTGCGGCCCGCGGTCCCCGCGGTCGCGGACAGCGCTTGGGTGCGCACTCCGATCGACGCGTTCCTCGCCGCGAGTTGGGAGTGCGACGGCCTCGTCCATGCCGGCGAGGCGCCGCGCGAGCGGCTCTTGCGGCGCGTGTCACTCGACCTGATCGGCGTGCCGCCGACGGTGGAGGAGCTCGACGCGTTCCTCGCCGATCGCTCGCCGGACGCGTACGAGCGCGTCGTCGACCGCCTGCTCGCGTCGCCGCACTACGGCGAGACGATGGCGGTCGGTTGGCTCGACCTCGCGCGCTACGCGGACACCAACGGCTACGAGAAGGACGATCGGCGCAACCAGTGGCGCTGGCGCGATTGGGTGATCGACGCGTTCAACCGGGACGTGCCGTACGACCGCTTCACGATCGAGCAGCTCGCCGGCGACCTCGTGCCGGACGCGACGCTCGAGCAACGGGTCGCCACCGGTTTCCACCGCAACACGCTGATCAACGAGGAAGGCGGCACCGATCCCGAGGAGTTCCGCGCCGCCGCGTTGGTCGATCGCGTCAACACGACGGCGTCGGTGTGGCTCGCGTCGACGCTGGGCTGCGCGCAGTGCCACAACCACAAGTACGACCCGTTCTCGACCAAGGACTACTACCGGCTGCTCGCGTACTTCGATCGGTCCGCCGACACCGGCAACGCGCGCGCGCCGGAGCTCGTCGCGCCGACCGGCGAGCAGGCGGAGCGAGCGCGCGAGCTCGCGGTTCGACGCGATTCGTTGCTCGCGCGGCTCGACGCGCCGGATCCGCGTGCCGACGCGGACGAGGCGCGTTGGCGCCAACGCGCGCGCGCCGCGTTGCCGCCGCCGCCGAGCTGGCGCACCGCGCAGCCGCTCGCGTGGTCGACGCGCTCCGGCGTCGAGCTCGCGCGCGAGGCCGACGGTTCGCTGCTCGCGCTCGGCGCGGACGCCTCCGACGTCTACGACCTCGAGCTCGCGCCCGGAGCGGGCACGTTCGACGCGCTGCGGCTCGAGGCGCTCCAGGATCCGCGCCTGGCCGGCGGCGGGCCCGGTCGCACGGGCAACGGCAACTTCGTCGTCACCGAGGTCGAGGTGTTCGCGCGTTCCGAGCTCGCGCCGCTCGCCAGCGAGCGCGTCGAGCTGCTCGCCGCCGAAGCCGACCACGCGCAGTCGGGCCCCGGTGATTTCCGCGCGGCGCTCGCGATCGACGGCGATCCGCGCACGGGCTGGGCCGCGGGCACGTTCGAGCGCGGCGGCGGGCGCGAATTGGTGTTGCTCTTCGCCGAGCCGCTGCGCTGCGAACCCGACACCCGCCTCTCGGTGCGGATCCGCCAGGAATGGCCGGGCGGCGGGCACGCGCTCGGCCGGCTCCGGGTAGCGGTCGGCGACGGCGCGGACGCACGGCTGCGGGTGCTCGCCGCGCGCGCCTCCGTGTGGCGGCGCGCCGGTCCCTATCCGCCGGCGGCGCCGGACCTCGATGCGACCGCGCAGTTCGACGCGTCCTTTCCGGCGGAGGTGGAAGGCGTCGCTGCGGCGGGCGGCGTCGCGCCGGCGTCGAACGTCGAGTGGCGCGACGCGCCGGAGCTCGTCGACGGCGTCGTGCATCCGCTCGACGGCGTCCGAGGCACGTACTACTTCGCGCGGACGTTCGAATGCGCCGCGGACGCCGAGCTCGAGCTCGTGTTCGGCAGCGACGATGGCCTCTGCGCGTGGTGGAACGGCGAGCGCGTGCTCGTCGATCGTTCACCGCGCGCCGCGGCGCTCGCGCAGGATCGAGTGACCGTCCGCGGCCGCTTCGGGACGAATCGGCTCTTGGTCAAGGTCGTCAACTACGCCGGCGCCGACGGGTTCGCGTTCTCGTACACGTCGCGCGCCGTCGACGCGCTGCCGCGAGAGCTCGCCGCGGCCTTGCGCGAACCCGAGGCATCGCTCGGAGCCGAGGCGCGACGCGGCTTGCGCGACCATTTCCGACGCCGCGTCGATCCCGGCGGTCGCGCGCTCTTCGAGCAGGCCGAAGCGGTCGCGAAGGAGCTCGCTGCGCTCGAAGCGTCGTTCCCTGCGCTGATGGTGATGCAGGAGCGCGCCGAGCCGCGCGAGACGCACGTCTACACGCGCGGCGACTTCCGCAATCCCGG
>JADLBP010000012.1 GCA_020847695.1 Planctomycetota bacterium | reverse complement strand
TTCATCGCGCGCAGCACGCGGTTGCGCCTCGAACGCCGCGGCTACGAGTTCTGGGACCGCGACACGAACTTCTTCGTCGCCGAGCCGCCGGAGGGCTTCACCCGCGAAGCGGGCGCCGACATCGACGGCGGCGGGCTCGTGTGGAGCGACACGACGGAGCCGAACGCGGCGCGCATCGTGCTCGCGCGCAAGCCCGTGCTCGAAGCCGGCACGCGGATGGGCGCGTCGAAGAAGTGGCTCGAGGCGCTCCAGAAAGAGCCGCAGGTGATCGACGCGGCCCGCGAGAAGGACTTCCGACGCGACCTGCGCGCGTACGTCGTCCGCTGGACGCGCCAGGACGAAGGCGCGGCTGGCCGGCGGCACGCACGTTGGTTCTTCGAGGACGGGGCGTCGCTCTACACGTTCGAAGTCGACGGCGACCTCGCGTGGGTCGCGCAGGAAGAGAACCGGGAGCGCGCCGAGCGCTACCGCCATCATCTGAGCTTCGGCGACGAGAGTGCCGGCAACGCGATCGACTTCGATGTCGGCGCGTCCGCGGGCTCGGTCGCCGGCGTCGACAAGCGCTACGGCTGGGACGCCGAGCTCAAGTACAACTACTTCTTCTCGATCGGCTCGACGCTCGCGTTCATCGTGGTCGTCCTGCTGCTCGCGCGGTGGAAACTCTCGCGCATCGACTTCTGATGGACGCTCCCTGGATCGCCGAATTGCGGGCGCTGCTCGGGCCGCGCGGCATCGTCGAGGATCCGACGCGGCTGTTCCCGTACGAGGCGGACGGGATCGTCCTGCTGCGCCGACGGCCGGAGCTCGTGCTGCTGCCGCGCACCACCGAGCAGGTCTCTCGCGCGCTGAAGATCCTGCACCGCGAGCGCGTGCCGGTGGTCGCCCGCGGCGCGGGCACCGGGCTCTCGGGCGGCGCGACGCCGGTCGAGGGCGGCGTGGTGGTGTCGCTCGCGCGCATGCGCGACGTGCTCGAGCTCGATGCGGTCGATCGGACCGCGCGCGTGCAGGCCGGGCTCGTCAACATCGACCTCTCGCTCGCGTGTTCGAAGCACCAACTCTTCTACGCGCCCGATCCGTCGAGCCAGCAGGCGTGCACGCTCGGCGGCAACATCGCGGAGAACTCCGGCGGGCCGCACTGCTTCCGATACGGCAACACGACGCAGCACGTGCTCGGCCTGGTGATCGTGCTCGAGGACGGCACGGTGCTCGATCTCTCCGAGCCGCGCGTCGATCCGCTCGGCTACGACCTGGTCGGGCTCTTCGTCGGCAGCGAAGGCATGTTCGGCATCGCGACCGAGCTCGTGCTGAAGCTGCTGCCGAAGCCTGCGACCACCGAGACGCTGCTCGCGATCTTCGAGAGCCTGGACGCCGCGTGCGACGCGACCAGCGACCTGATCCGCGCGCGCCACGAGCCGTCCGCGATCGAGATCCTCGACAAGCTGACGATCCAAGCGGTCGAGGCGAGCGTGTACGCCGCCGGCTACCCGAAGACCGCGGAGGCGGTGCTGCTGCTCGACATCGAAGGCAGCGAGGTCGAGGTCGCGAACACGGTCGCGGGGATCGAGCCGCTGGTGCGCGCGCGCGGCGCGATCGAGGTGCGCACCGCGAAGACCGAGCTCGAGCGCAAGCAGCTCTGGGCCGGCCGCAAGGGCGCGTTCGGCGCGATGGGACGCATCGCCCCCGATCTGTACGTCGCCGACGTGTGCGTGCCGCGGACCAAGCTGCGCGAACTCGTCGCGCACACGACGCGCATCGCGCGCGAGAAGAACCTGAAGCTCGCGACCGTCTTCCACGCGGGCGACGGCAACCTGCACCCGAACATCGCCTACGACCGACGCGACGCGGACGAAGTCAGACGCGTGCTCGAGGCCGGCGACGAGATCATGCACCTCTGCATCGAGGCCGGCGGTTCGCTGTCGGGCGAGCACGGCGTCGGCCTCGAGAAGATGAAGGCGATGGAGTGGCTCTTCACGCGCGAGGACCTCGCGACGATGTGCCGCGTGCGCGAAGCGTGGGATCCCGATCGCCGCATGAACCCCGGCAAGTTGATCCCGATCCGCGCGTGCCTCGAGACCAAGCAGGCGGTGTTCCGACCCGAGCACGCCACGGGCGCCGCGAAAGCGAGGGACGAGCGATGAGCGCTTCGCTGACGCGTTTCGCTCCCGAGCTCGACGCGCGCGTCGTCGGGACACTCCGTCCGCATCCACGTTACGCCGAGCTGCCGTTGGTCGCGCCGCGCACGCGCGACGAGCTCGTCGCGTGCGTCCGTGCGGCGCACCGCGACGGCCTCGCGCTCGTGCCGTGCGGGCTGGGCTCGAAGCTCGCGTGGACCCAGCCGCCGGCGCGCGCCGACTTCGTGCTCTCGGTTCGCGAGCTGTCGGGCTTCACCGCGCACGAGCCCGACGACGGGACGATCTCGGTGCTCGCGGGCACGACGCTCGCCGACTTGCGCGCGAAAGCGCGAGCCGGCGGACACTGGTGCACGCCCGACGTGCCGCAGCCGACTCGCGCGACGCTCGGCGGCGCGCTCGCGCTCGGGCGCTCGGGCTCCGATCGCACGCGTTACGCGCCGGTGCGCAACCACGTGCTCGGCATGAGCGTCGTGCTCGCCGACGGCACGGTCGCGAAGAGCGGCGGCAAGCTGGTCAAGAACGTCACCGGCTACGACCTGCACCGGCTGTACACGGGTTCGCACGGCACGCTCGCGGTGATCGTCGAGGCGGCGCTGCGGCTCTTCCCGGCGCCGGAGAGCGAAGCGTGGTTCGAGCGCGAGTTCGCGAGCTTCGCCGACGCGCTCGCCGCCACGCGCACGGTCGCCGAGCTGCCGGTGCGCTGGCTCGCGCTCTCGCTGGTGCGCGCGCGCGGCCGGTGGCGCGCGTGCGGACGGCTCGGCGGCAAGCACGCGGTCGTCGAGCACGAGCTCGGGCTCGTCCGCGCGACGCTCGGCGAGCCGATCGCGCGCGACGCCAACGCCGCCGAACGCGCGGACGCGTTGCGTGACGCCGCGCCGAGCACGCGCCCGTCGTTCGCGCGCGTCGCGTGCCGTCCTTCGCGCGTCGCCGAGGTCGTGCACGCGCTCGACCTGGAGCACGGCGCCGCCGAAGTCGCGATCGAGCCGACGATCGCGGCGCTCGAGCTCTCGCTCGCGGGCGATGCGCGCGCCCTCGCTGCGCGCCGCGAAAGCCTCGCGAAGCTCGGCGCGAGCCTGCACCTCGTCGCGCCGGACTCGGACGCGGCGCCGTTCGACTCCCCGGGTCCCGAGCTCGCGCTGATGCAACGCTTGAAGCAACGACTCGATCCTCAGGGCGTCTTCGCGCGCGGTCGCTTCGTCGGAGGCCTCTGAGATGAGCCTCGCCGATCCGAAGACGTTGGTCGAGTACACCGCGACGCTCGACTGCATCCACTGCGGGCTGTGCCTGCGCACGTGCCCGACGTTCCAGTTGACCGGCAACGAAGCATCGAGTCCGCGCGGACGGATCTACTTGATGCGCGGCGTCGCCGAGGGCCAGATCGCGGGCGACGATCCGACCTACCACGACGAGCTCGAGTTCTGTCTGGTCTGCCGCAACTGCGAGAGCGTCTGCCCGGCCGGCGTGCGCTTCGGCGAGATGATGGAGGTCGCACGGGACCGCGCGGCGAACTCGGTCAAGCGCCCGTGGTCGGAGGCGCTCGCGCGTTGGATCGGGTTCGGGCTCGTGCTGCCGAACCGCGCGCTGATGCGCTGGTCGATCGACCTGCTGGGCTTCGCGCAGCGTTCCGGGCTGTTGCGCCGGGTCGCTCCGCTGTTCGGCGCGCGCAAGGACGCGCTGCTCGCGTTCCCCGCTGTGCCGCCGAAGTCCGAGCGCGAGCTCTTGCCGATCCGCACTCCGGCACGCGGCGAGGAACGCGGCGAGGTCACGGTGCTCGAAGGCTGCGTGATGCCGGAGATGTTCGGCCGCGTGAACCTCGCGACGGTCGAAACGCTCTCGGCGATCGGCTTCGCGACGCGCACGTGCGGCTCGCACGCGTGCTGCGGCGCGCTCCACGCGCACAACGGCGAGCTCGACGGCGCACGAGCGCTCGCGAAGAACACGATCGTCGCGTTCGAGGGCTTGACGAGCTCCGACGGCGTCCCGCTGCCGGTGATCGTCAACAGCGCGGGCTGCGGCGCGCACATGAAGGAGTATCCGCGGTTGCTGGCGGAGGAACCCGAGTGGCGCGCGCGGGCGCAAGCGTTCTCGAAGCGCGTATTCGACTTCTCCGAGTTCGTCGCCGCGCACGCGCCCGCCGACTGGGCGCCGCGCGTCGACCCGGGCACGTTCGGTCGCGTGACCTACGACGATCCGTGCCACCTCTGTCACGGCCAGCAGATCCGCAAGCCACCGCGCGAGCTGCTGAAGCGCGTGCACGGGCTCCAGCACGTCGAGCTCCCCCACTCCGAACAATGCTGCGGCTCGGCGGGCATCTACTCGATGCTGCGGCCGTCGGACAGCAACGCGGTGTTCGAGCCCAAGCTCGCCGACCTCGCCGAGACGCGCGCCGACACGTTGGTGACCGCGAATCCGGGCTGCCACATGCAGTGGGACATGGGCCTCGACCGCACCGGCCTCGACGTGCGCGTCGTCCACCTCGCCGAGGTCCTCGCCGAAGCGTCGCGGCAAGCGCGCTCGACGCCGACGGAACCGTCGAAGCACGAGCCGGCGGAGCTCGCGACTCCCAGGCTCCACGAACCCAAGGCCGAAGTGCGATGAAGTCCAAAGGCACGCTCGAAGAGATCCTGGCGAAGCTCGAGAAGCTCGGCGATCCGAAGGTCCGCGCGCACAACGCGAAATGGGGCGTCGGCAAGAAGCAGTTCGGCGTGAAGCTCGGCGACCTCCGCAAGCTCGCGGCGAAGCTCGGAGTCGATCCGGAGCTCGCCGGCGCGCTGTGGAAGACCGGCAACTTCGACGCGCGGATGCTCGCGGTGCTGTTGCTCGATCCGAAGCGGCTCACGCGCAAGCAACTCGACGCGTTGGTGCGTTCGGCGGATGCCGCGCAGCTCGCCGACTGGCTCAACGCGTACGTCGTCCGGCAGCATGCGGACAAGGAAGCGCTGCGCCAGGAATGGATGGAAGACGACGATCCGTGGGCGGCGCGCGCGGGCTGGAGCCTGACGTCGGAGCGCATCGGCAAGTCGCCGGAAGGCCTCGATCTCCAGAAGCTCCTGAAGCGCATCGAGTCGGAGATGGGCAAAGCGCCGGCGCCGACGCAGTGGACGATGAACTTCTGCCTCGCCGGCATCGGCATCCACTTCCCCGAGCATCGCAAGCGCGCGATCGCGATCGGCGAGAAGCTCGGCATCTACCGCGACTACCCGACCTCGAAGGGCTGCACGTCGCCGTTCGCCCCGATCTGGATCGAGGCGATGGTTCGCAAGAAGGGCTGACGCGCTCGGGGCGGGGCGCGGCGGCGCGGTCCGCGAGCGACCGAACGTGCGAGCGCGCGGCACACGCCGTTCGACGTTGGTCGCTGGACACGAGAGGCGAACTGGAACCGCTCGACGACGAGCACGGCGACGAGGCCTCGAGCCGCCGCGCGATTTTCGCGACTCGCCGCCCGCAGCGCGCCGCCCGACTGCGTACGGCGCGCGATCGCGCGCCCAAGCCGATCACCACTCCTCGACACGGCCACGCAAACCATGAAGCTCGCCCCCCCGCTGCTTGCCTCCACCCGCGCCGCCGCGCTCTTCCTCGCATCGGTCGCTGCGCTTTCCGCATGCACCGTCTCGCACGACGGAGGCCCGGACAACAAGCCGGTCGAGGCGCCTGCGACTGCCGAAGCCTCCAACCCGATGGCGAGCTTCGCGCGCATGGTGCCCGGCGAGTGGCGGGTGACGGCGACGCGCGGGACGAGCACGTTCGACACGTGGCACTGGGGCCCGGGCGAGCGCTCGATGCGCGTGATGACCGACGGCTTGGATTCGCAGGTGATCCCCGAACCGTGGCGCGAGCTGCAAGTCTACTACTGGCATCCGGGTCGCAAGCAAGTCTGCACTCTCGGCCTGAGCCCCTACGCGAGCGGCGTGAGCGAAGGCACGATCGAGTTCGACGGCGAGACTGCGACCGGCGTCTTCGACCTCCACCAGACCAGCGGTCTCCGCAAGCTCGGCCTGCGTTGGACCTTCGAGGGTCCCGACCACTACCGCGACGTCCTGCTGGAGGCGACTGGACCGGAGGGTCTCCAACCGATGAACGAGTGGGACCAGTTCCGTTCCAAGGGGCCGCCCGCTCCGCGCATGCAGTTCGCCGAGGAGCCGCCGGGGCCTTCGAAGGACCTGAAGGTCTTCGAGTCGCTGCTCGGCCGCACGTGGGAGGCGAAGGGAGAGTGGACGACCGGCGAGCGCTTCCACATCGAGACCACGTTCGAGTGGATCCCGTACGCCGAGGGGATCTACGCGCGCACCGTCGCCGTCTCGAAGCACGGCGAGCCCGTGCATCTGCTCGACGCGTACTTCTTCCGCCACACCGGCGCGGGAGTGCTGCGCTGCCTCGCGTTGTCGAAGTCGGGCGGTGTGTACGAAGGCGACGTGAGCGCGCTCGACGGCGGCGCGCTGCAACTCGACTTGGAGTGCTACGAAGAGGACCGCGTCGGCCGGCGTGTCGTGCGCCTGGATTTCGAGCAAGACGGGACCCTGCGCGATCGCATGTGGTCCGCCGAAGGCACCGACCGCGAACTGCTGCTTGACGTCATCTTCGCCGGGAGCGACCGACCTCGCGACTGAGCCGCCGACAACGCGGTCGCAAAGGTCGGTGACCCTCCGATCGTCGAGGGAAGCACGGACAGCGACGCCGAGCTCCGCGGTGGCTACGTCGCGGGCGCTCGGTGCGCCCCGTGAGCGAGCACCGACGGAATGTGAGCGGACGAGCGCATGGCGCGGGCGCGCCGCGACGGTAGAACCAACGCCATGCTGCTCCACGTCCTGCTCGCGCTCGCGCCGATCGTCCAAGCTCCTCCCTCTCGCGCGCTCGTCTTCGACGCGCCGGCGAAGCACTTCACCGAGTCGCTGCCGATCGGCAACGGGCGCCTCGGCGCGATGGTCTTCGGCGGGGTCGAGCGCGAGCGCATCGTGCTCAACGAATCGACGATGTGGTCGGGCTCGAAGCAGGACGCCGATCGCAAGGACGCGCACGAGCACCTCGCGGCCATCCGCGAGAAGCTCTTCGCCGGCGACGGGCGCGGCGCGCAGGAGCTCCTGCAACAACACTTCACGTGCGCCGGACCCGGTTCCGGCTACGGCAACGGCAAGGACGTCGCGTTCGGTTGTTACCAGACGCTCGGCGAGCTCGTGCTCGAGTTCGACGCGGGCGAAGCGACCGACTATCGACGCACGCTCGACCTCGGCACCGCGCAAGCGAAGGTCACGTACACGCAGAACGGCGTGCGCTTCGAGCGCGAGGCGCTCGCCAGCGGCCCCGATCAAGTGCTCGCGTTCCGTTTCACCGCGTCGAAGCCCGGCTCGATCTCGCTGCGCGCAAAACTCGCGCGCAAGGAGAGCTCGATGGTCGCGCTCGCCGGCCGCGACCTGGTGCTCGCAGGCGAGCTCGCGAGCGGCCAGAAGGACGTCCACGGCGTCCAGTACGCCGCGGGACTGCGAGCTCTCAACAAGGGCGGCGCGCGCTCCTACGACGGCGAGTTCGTCAGCGTGCGCGGCGCCGACGAAGTCGTGCTGCTCGTCGCGGCGCGCACGAGCTTCGTATCCGGCTCGGACGCGACGCGCGCGGTCGGCGACCTCGATCGCGCGGCGACCAAGAGCTGGAGCGAGCTCTCGGAGCGCCAAGCGACCGATCACCGCGCGTTCTTCGACCGCGTCGCGCTGGAACTGCCGAAGGGCGCGAGCGCGGACCGCACGACTCCCGAGCGCCTGGCCGCGCTCGAGCGCGGCGAGGAGGACCCCGATCTCGCCGGCCTGCTCTTCGACTACGGCCGCTATCTCCTGATCTCGAGCTCGCGCCCGAACTCGCCGCTGCCCGCGAACCTGCAAGGTCTCTGGGCCGAGGAGTACCAGACTCCGTGGAACGGCGACTTCCACATCAACATCAACCTACAGATGAACTACTGGCCGGCGGAGGTCGCGGCGCTCGACGATTGCACCGAGCCGATGCTGAAGCTCGTCGAGGGGCTGGTCGCGCCCGGCCGCAAGACCGCGCAGAACTACTACGGCGCGCGCGGCTGGGTCGCGCACGTGATCACCAACCCGTGGGGCTTCACGTCGCCGGGCGAAGGCGCCGATTGGGGCTCGACGTGCACCGGCGGCGCGTGGATGGCGCGGCACCTCTGGGAGCGCTGGCTCTACTCGCGCGATCCCGCGGTGCTCGAGCGCATCTATCCGACGCTGCGCGACGCCGCGCTGTTCTTCGACGACATGTTGGTCGAGGAGCCGACGCATCACTGGCTGGTGACCGCGCCTTCGAACTCACCGGAGAACGCGTATCTCGACGCGCAAGGTCGCGCGGTCAACACGTGCATGGGCCCGACGATCGACCAACAGATCGTGCGCGAGCTCTTCGGCGCCGTGATCACCGCGTCCGAAGCGCTCGGCGCCGATCCCGAGCTGCGCGCCGAGCTCGCGGCGAAGCGCGCGCGCCTCGCGCCGCACCAGATCGGCAAGCACGGACAGGTGCAGGAGTGGTTGGTCGACTACGACGAGGCCGAGCCGCAGCATCGCCACGTCTCGCCGCTCTTCGGCCTCTATCCGTCGGATCAGATCGATCCGCGGACGACGCCGGAGCTCGCTCGAGCCGCGCGCGTGACGCTCGAACGCCGCGGCGACGCGAGCACCGGTTGGTCGCTCGCGTGGAAGATCGCGTTCTGGGCGCGCCTCGGAGACGGCGACCGCGCCTGGAAGCTCGCGAAGCTCCTGTTGAAGCCGAGCTCCGCGAGCGATCCGCTGCGCTACCACGGCGGCGGCACGTACCCGAACCTCTTCTGCGCGCACCCGCCGTTCCAGATCGACGGCAACTTCGGCGCGAGCGCGGCGGTCGCCGAGATGCTGGTGCAGAGCCACGGCGCGGAGCTCGCGGTGCTGCCCGCGCTGCCGAAGGCGTGGAAGGACGGCCGGGTCCGCGGCCTGCGCGCACGCGGCAACCTCGGCGTCGACCTCGCGTGGAAGGACGGCAAGCTGACGGAGCTCGTCCTCCACTCCCCGACCCCGCGCGACGTCAAGGTGCGCGTCGGCGACGAGGTCCGCGTCGTGCAGGCGAAGTGAAGCGAGCGGCGGAGTCGTTCGGCCGGTCGAGTCCTCCCGATCGCGGATCCGGATGTATCCTGGAGTCGCGATGTCGTCCGAGCTCCCGATCCCGCTGCGCTATCGCTGCCCCAAACGCTGGGCGGAGCTCGACGGCGGCGGCGCGTCCAGGCACTGCTCGAGCTGCGACCTCGACGTGCACGACCTCTCCGCGTTGACGCGCGAGCGTGCGCTGGAGCTGCTCGCCAAGCCCGGCCCTCGGCTGTGCGTGACGTACGTGATCGGCGCGGACGGCCGAGTCCGACACGCGAAGCCGCCCGCTCGACTCGAGCGTTGGCGCGGAAACCTCGCTCGCCTCGGCGCGGCGCTGACGCTCGGGCTGCCGTTCTTCGCCGCGTGCGAACAGCCATCGACGACACCACGCGCGACGGACGCGGACACGCACGACGCGCCGGACGAGTCGGGCGCTTCCGAGCCGGGTGCAAACGAGACGCCCTGCCAACCGGGCACGAAGGACGAGGCCGGCGAAGAGCTCAGGGTGATGGGCTACTTCTGAGCCCGAACGACGACGCTACTTCGGCGCGAGCGCGGCGAGCAGCTCTTCGACCTTCTTCGGCGACGCGCTCGAGCCGCGTGGGAAGCGCGCGAAGCAGATCAGCGAGTCGTTCTCGCGCGACAGGTTGACGCGCAGCGTGTCGCGGACCGTGCCGCCGAGCTCGTACTCGCGCTCGAGCACGTACGGCGCGCTCCACTCGCGCCACGTCAGTTGTCCACGATCGAGCACCGCGCGGCCACCGGACGGCGGCAGCATCCCGGGCCCGCCTTGCACGCCGACCTCGAACAGCTCCTTCGCGCGCGGCCCCGCCGCCGCCAGCGGGTAGCGCACCAAGAACACCTCGCACGGCGGATCGCCCGGCGCGCGCACGTCGACCTTGCTCCAATCGAACGGCACGAACGGCATGCCCGATCCGTCGGCCGGTTTCTCCCCGGACTTCCCGGGCTGCTGCTCCGGCGGCGCGGGCTTGCGCTCGGGCTCGACGATGCCGCCGGCGGGCATCAGTCGGAGCACGCGGTCGCCGTTCGCGAGCTCGGCGGACTCGACCGGCACCAGCGTGAACGGCAGCTCGCCCGCTTCGAACCACGTCGTCATCGTCTCGCGCGCGTCGACGGTGCGCGAACGCTGCCAGACCAGCGCGCCGACCGCGCCGATCATCACGAACAACAGCAGCGCGATGCCGAGGATCGGCAGCACGCGCTCGGGCTTCTGGGGGTGGACGTCGGGGCTCACGGGGTCTTGGTTCCGATCCGGAAAGGCGCGAGGAGCGACTCCAAGTCTGCGTCGGGGATCGGCTCGCGTTTCCCTTGGCGACGGATTTCGAGCACGACGAGCTCGCCCTCGGGGTCGGTCGAGAGGTCGACCAGCAGATTCGACGTCGCCGCCGCGGTCTGGATCGCGCCGAGCAACCCGTCTTCCTTCTGCGGCGCTTCGGGCGTCGTGTAGTAGCGCAGCGTCGGAAGCTCGCGCCCCTGGACGAGCACCTTGCCCGCGACCGGATCGAAGCGCCCGACCGGGCCGACGATCGGCGCGTCGGCTTCGAGCTCGTCCGCGTCGAACAGCGCAGTTCGAACCGCCGCGGCCTCCGACTTCGGATAGCGAGACACCGTGATCTGATCGTTGGTGCCGGGCGGACGCACGAGCCAGAGGTCGCCGTCGGTGCCCGGCGACGGCACGCCGGTGATCGACCAGCCTTCGGGGCGCTGGTCGTGCGGCAGGACCTCGGCGAAGCGCGGCCACTGTCGCTCGGGATCGTTCGCGCGCTGGACGTACCGCAGCGTGAAAAACACCGCGACCAAGCCGGCGACGACGAGCACCAGGCAGCCGCTGCCGACGACCCAGACCCAGGTCGGTGTCTTCTGTTTCGGCGGCAGCTCGTCGGCGTGCATCTCGCTCGTGCTCACGCCGGCCAAGTGTAGAAGCCGCGGCCCGACTTCTTGCCGAGCTCGCCCTTCTTGACCTTCTCGCGCAGGATCGCCGGCGGCTCGAAGCGAGCGCCGAGCTCGCGCGCGAGGTGCTCGGCGATCGAGAGGCGCACGTCTAGGCCGACCAGGTCGGTCAGCTTGAGCGGCCCCATCGGAAAGCCGTAGCCGAGCACCATCGCCTTGTCGATGTCCTCGGCGCTCGCGACGCCCGCTTCGAACATGCGCATCGCTTCGAGGCCGATCGCGATCCCGAGGCGCGACGACGCGAAGCCCGGCGCGTCCTGCACCACGATCGGCTCCTTGCCGAGACGCACCGAGAGCTCGACGGCCGCGCGCACGGCGCTCTCGGAGCTCGCGGGCGTCTTGACGACCTCGACGAGCTTCATCAAGTGCACCGGATTGAAGAAGTGCATGCCGACGACGCGCTCGGGATGCGCGGCGGCTTCGCCGATGCGCGTGATCGGCAGCGACGACGTGTTGGTCGCGAGCAACACGTCGGGCCCGAGCGCGCGCCCGAGCTCGCCGAAGAGCTTGGTCTTGAGCTCGATGCGCTCCGGCACCGCCTCGATCACGACGTCGACGCCGCGGATCGCCGCGGAGAAGTCGGTGGTGATCGAGAGCCGCCCGAGCGCGGCGTCGCGATCCGACGCGCTCAGCTTCTGCTTCTCGACCCCCTTGTCGAGGTTCGAGCGCACGCTGGCGAGCCCTTTGTCGAGCGCCGCTTGCGCGACGTCGAACATGCGCGTCGTGATGCCGCTCTGCGCGAGCACCTGCGCGATCCCGTGTCCCATCGTGCCCGAACCGAGCACGGCCGCGGTCTTCATCGAGTTGGCGTCCATGTGTTCCTACTTGCCCGGCACCAAGACGATCTTGCCGGTGACTTGGCGTGCTTCGAGCAGCTCGTGCGCCTTGCGCACCTCCGACATCGGCAGCACGCGATCGACCGCGAGCTTGTACTTGCCGCTCGCGAGCTTGTCGAAGATCCCAGGCAGCGCGTTCTTCGGCCCCATCGTCGCGCCGAGCACCGAGAGGTTCTTCATGAACAGGTGCGGCAGCAGGATCGAGACCTTCGGACCGGTGGTGCCGCCGCAGGTGACCAGACGGCCGCGTCGCGCGAGACAGCGCATCGCGAGATCCCACGTCGCCGGCCCGACGTGCTCGAACACGACGTCGACGCCGCGGCCGTCGGTCAGCTTCTTGACCGCCTTGTCCCAGTCGGGCTGCGAATGGTCGACGACTTCGTGCGCGCCGAGGTCCTTGGTCGCCTTGCGCTTCGCTTCGGCGCTCGACGTCGCGATCACGCGCGCGCCGAGGTCGTTGGCGATCTGGATCGCGGCCTGGCCGACGCCGCTCGTGCCGCCGAGCACCAGCACGGTCTCCCCGCGCTTCAACTGCGTGCGAGTGACCAGCATCCCCCACGCGGTCACGAACGTCAGCGGCGCGGCCGCGCCGACGATCGGATCGAGCCCGGCGGGCAACGGGAACACGAAGCGCGCGTCGAGCACGACGAACTCGCAGTCGAAGCCGTCGGAGTGCTCGCCGCGGATGCCGTAGTCGTCGGAGAGGTGATCGAGGCCCGCGCGATCGAACTCGGAATCGCCCGACGAGAATCCGGGCTCGAGCACGACCTTCTGACCGACCTTCAGGCCGGTGACGCCGGCGCCGAGCTCGGCGATCTCGCCGGTGCCATCGCAGCCGAGGATCAACGGGAGCTTCAACCCCGGGATCCCGCGCCGCACCCAGAGATCGAGGTGGTTGACCGACGCCGCGAGCACGCGGACGAGCACCTGGCCCGCGCCGGGCTTCGGAATCGGCAGGTCCTCGACCTGGAGGACCGAGGGCTCGCCATTCTGATGGATGCGGACTGCTTGCATGGTCTCGTCGGACTTCGGGGTGCGCGTCGGAAGCGCGGGATTGTAGCGTCGCCGTACCGAGCCAGGCTCCACCCCCGCGACTTCGCGGCGGACGCACCGAGCCGCGCGGCGGCTTCCCGGTTCGATCGACGTTCGAGGAGCGCGGAGGCCGACTCCACCGCCGCGGGGAGTACGGAGCCAGGCTCCACCGCCGCGAGTTCGCGACTCGGCGCCCGAACTCCACGCCACGGTCGGGTCGAAGTCGCGGGGGTGGAGCCTGGCTCCGTACACTGCTCCGATGCAGCTTCGGATCGCGACCTGTCGGCCCCTGCCGGAGCCCGATCCCGACGAGGAGCTGCTGCTCGCCGCGTTGCGCGCGCGCGGCGTCGCG
>JADLBP010000011.1 GCA_020847695.1 Planctomycetota bacterium | reverse complement strand
TCCTGCTCGTGCACTCGTGGGACGGCCGTCCGTTGCCGCGGGAGCACGGCGGCCCGGTGCGGATGATCACTCCGAAGCTGTACGCGTGGAAAGGTGCCAAGTGGATAGCCAAGATCGAGTTCCTCGATCACGACCGACCGGGTTTCTGGGAGGTGCGCGGCTACTCCAACTCCGCCGAACCGTGGTTCAACGACCGCTACTCCTCATGATCGCCACCCTCTGCTTGTGCTTGTTGCTCTTCGCGCAGGCGGATCCGGCGCGCGACCTGAAGTCGAAGGTGGTCGCCGAGCGGCTGGCCGCGGTCGACGCGCTCGCCGCAGCGGCGCCCGACGAGGCGGACAAGCTGCTGATCGGTGCGCTGCACGATCGCGATTGGGAGGTCGTCGAACGCGCGACGATCGCGCTCGGCAAGCACGGCGCGAAGGCGGCGGTGCCTGCGCTGGTCGATCTCGCGGTCGAGGCGCCGATCGAGCGCATGCGTTCCGCCGCGGCGCGCGCGCTGCTCGCGATCGACGCGACGCGCGCGTCCGCGGACCTCGCGAAGCTCTTGAACGGCAAGCGTGCGGACCGCGCGCTCGTCGCGCTCGGCATCCTGGCGGCCGGCAAGGTCGATCCGCGCGCCGAGGACGCGGTGACCAAGGCGTGGCTGAAGGCGAAGAAGGCGAAAGAGCCCTCGGACGCGGTCATCGCCGCCGGCGCGCTCGCCGCGAGCGATCCGAAGACGCGCGAGGAGTCGCTGGTCGCCGCGTTGGACTCGCCGAGCCTCGCCGTGCGCGCCGCGGCGCTCGACTCGGTCGCGAATGCACCGTCGCCGCAGGACGCGGGACTGCTCTACTTCCGGCTGAGCCAGCCGACCGCGCTCGATCCGGTGATCGAGCGACGGATGATCCGCGCGTTCGCCGCGGTCGCGGGCACGCTCGAAGACGGCTTCTCCGGCGGCGTGCCGTCGGGATCGCCCGGCAGCGCGGGTCGTGGACCGAGCGGCGCCGGCGCGCCCACGACGTGGGAGCGTGCGTTCGAGCTGCTCGGCGAGGCCGCCGATGCGCGCGTCGTCGCGCGCGGCGTCCGCCTGGCGACCGCGATCGCGCGCTCGAAGGCGGTGCCCGACGCGACCCGCACCGCCGCGCGCGCGGGGATCGCCGCGGCGCTCGGACACAAGTCGGTCGCGGTGCGCGCCGCCGCGGCGCATGCGGTCGGCGAGCTCGGCGACGAGGAGCTCGCGAAGCGCGTTCGCGGTCTGGTCGCGAGCGATCCCGAGGCGCGCGTGCGGCACGTCGCGCTGCGGGTCGCGGTGCAGCGGCTCACGGTGCGCGATCCGGAGACGCTGACGGCGACACTCGGTCGGCTGCGCGACGATGCGGACCTGTTCGTGCGCGAGGAAGCGGCGGTCGCGCTCGGCGTCGAGAGCTTGCAGAAGGCGGTCGAGCCGCTGGCACGCGTGCTCGCCGATCCGCAGTGGACGGTCGTCGCGTGCGCGGCGGTGTCGCTCGGCAAGACGCGCGAGGACGCCGCGCTCGCACCGTTGCTCGAGCTCGCGAAGAGCCCCGATTGGCGCCTGCGCGGCTCCGCCGTGGCCGGGCTCTCGCATTGGAACCGCGCGGCGTGCGTGCCGCGGATGATCGAAGCGGTCGGCGACGCGGACACGGCGATCGCGCGGCTCGCGCACGAGTTCCTGCTGCGCGCGACCAGCGTCCGACTGCCGGCGGAAGTCGAGGCCTGGCGCAAGTGGTGGGCGGAGAACGAGAGCAAGGTGACGTTCAAGCCGACCGCCGAGCTGCGCGCTCGGATGGAGAAGTACGGCTACGGCTCGCCCGACTACGAATCGACGTACGCGAACCTCGATGTGATCGTGTTCGCGGGCCGTCCCGGCGGCGACAACATCCAGAACCTGCTCGGGCGGCTCGGCGTCGCGCACCGCATGACCGAGGCGAACCGACTGGTCGGCGATGCGATCCATCCCGACGCCGTCTACATCGCGAATTGTCCCGGCGAGATCGAACCGAAGGACGTCGAGCGCTTGCAGTGGTTCGTGCGCACCGGCGGATACCTGTTCGCGTCGTGCTGGGCGCTGCACGAGACCGTCGAGCGCGTCTATCCGGGTGTCGTGCGCAAGTACGAAACGAAGAGCGAAGTGATGGACGACGTCCCGGGCGCGTGCGTCGCGCCGGACAGCCCGTACGTGCAGGGCGTCTTCCCGGAGGCGACCGTGCCGATCTTCAAGCTCGAGGGCGCGCACCTGATCGAGGTCGTCGATCCCGAGCGCTGCGAAGTGCTCGTCGACAGCCCGATCTGCGCGGAGCGCTGGGGCTCGGGCGAGCTCGCCGTCTGGTTCCGTGCCGGGCACGGGCTGATCCTCGATTCGGTCAACCATTTCGACCTGCAGGGCTTCGAGGCCGCGGTCGGGCTGAAGACCCCCGAGGATCGGATCGCGTACGCGTTCGATCACCTCGGCCTCCCGTACGAACGCTGGCGCGCGACCCAGGAGGAGAAGTTCTGGGGCTCGAACGTCGGCTCGGCGAAGGAGATCCCCGATCTCTTCGCGTTCCGTTTCCTGACCAACTTCGTGCGTCGCAAGCGCATCGGCGAATGAAACACCTCCTCGCGATCGTCGTCCTGTTCCTGGCGAGCTGCTCGCCGTCTCCGGAGCCCGTCGCGAAAGACGGCACGAAGAAGCTCGTCGTCGGCTTCTCGCAGATCGGCGCGGAAAGCGAGTGGCGCGCGCTCGAGACCGACTCGATCAAGAAGGAAGCCGCGCGGCGCGGGATCGAGCTCAAGTTCGCCGACGCGCAAGGCCGGCAAGAGAACCAGATCAAGGCGTTGAAGAGCTTCGTCGCGCAGAAGGTCGATGCGATCGTGCTCGCGCCGCAGACCAAGCTCGGCTGGGAGAACGTGCTCGAGGAGGTCGCGCGCGCCAAGATCCCGCTGGTGCTGGTCGATCGCGGCATCGAGGTGAAGGACGACGCGCTCTACGCGACTCTGATCGCGTCGGACTTCGTCGAGGAGGGGCGCATGATCGGCCGATGGCTCGGCGAGAAGACCGGCGGGGCCTGCAACGTCGTCGAGCTCGCGGGCACGGTCGGCTCCGATCCCGCGATCGAGCGCGCGAAGGGCTTCGCGGAGGCGATCGCGGCGTTCCCCGGCGTGCGCGTGATCAAGAGCCAGCCCGCCGAGTTCACGCGCGCGAAAGGCAAGGAAGTGATGGAGGCGTTCTTGAAGTCCGACGGCGACGCGATCGGTGCGGTGTACGCGCACAACGACGACATGGCGCTCGGCGCGCTGCAGGCGCTCGAGGAAGCGGGCAAGCAGCCCGGGGTCGACGTGCTCGTGCTCGCGATCGACGCGGCGAAGCCGGCGTTCACCGAGCTCGTCGCCGGCAAGATCAGCGCGTTGGTCGAGTGCAGTCCGCTGCTCGGGCCCCTTGCGTTCGACGCGGTCGAGAAAGCGGTGCGCGGCGAAGCGCTGCCGAAGCGCACCGTGGTGCCGGATCGCCTGTTCGACGCGAGCAACGCGGCGGCGGAGCTTTCGAAGCGGGAGTATTGAGCATGAAGACCTGCACACGAGGCCTGACGCTCGCGCTCGGCCTGCTCGTCGGCGCGTGCACGTTCGAGACGGTGCCGATGGAGATCCACGGCACGCTCGTGCTCGCGCCATCGCCGCGCGACGCGATCTCGGTGCGCGAGCTCGAGGGCGGGCCGCTGACAGCGATCCCGTTCGAGAAGGTGACGATCACCGATCCGTTCTGGTCCGCGCGGATCGAGACGGGACGACGCGAGACGGTGAAGGCGTGTCTCGACCAGTGCGACGCGACTGGGCGGATCCAGAACTTCGCCGTGTGCGCCAAGCTCGTCGCCGGCGAGCACCAGGGCTACCTGTACAACGACTCCGACGTCTACAAGGTGCTCGAAGGCGTCGCGTACACGCTCGCGGTGCATCCCGACGGCGAGCTCGAGGCGCGCGCCGACGCGATCATCGACCAGATCGTCGCCGCGCAGCAGCCCGACGGCTACCTGAACACGTATTGGACGCTGGTCGAGCCGGGCAAGCGCTGGACGAACATCCGCCACGGCCACGAGCTCTACTGCGCCGGCCACATGATCGAAGGCGCGATCGCGTACTTCCACGCGACCGGCAAACGCAAGTGGCTCGACTGCGCGATCCGGTTCGCCGATCACATCGACGCGACGTTCGGGCCGGGGAAGAAGCTCGAGGCGACGGGGCACGAGGAGCTCGAGCTCGCGCTGGTCAAGCTGTTCCACGAGACGCGCGAGCCGCGCTACCTCGCGCTCGCCCAGTTCTTCCTCGACCAACGCGGCACCTCGGTCGGTCGCACGCCGTTCGGCGAATACGCGCAGGATCACATCCCGATCCGCGAGCAGCGCGAGGTCGTCGGTCACGCGGTCCGCGCGATGTACCTCTACTGCGCGATGGCGGACGTCGCCGGGATCACCGGCGACACGACGCTCTGGACCGCGCTCGACGCGATCTGGCACGACGTCGTCGACCGCAAGATGTACGTCACCGGCGGCATCGGGCCGTCGGCGTCGAACGAGGGCTTCACGACGCCGTACGACCTGCCGAACGACACCGCGTATTGCGAGACGTGCGCGGCGATCGGCATGGCGCTCTGGAACCAGCGCATGTTCCTCGCCACCGGCGACGCGAAGTACTGCGACATCGTCGAACGCGAGCTCTACAACGGCTTCCTCTCCGGCGTGTCGCTCGACGGCACGAAGTTCTTCTACGACAACCCGCTGGCGTCGAAGGGCCAACACGAGCGCGTGCCGTGGTTCGATTGCTCGTGCTGTCCGTCGAACGTGGTGCGCTTCCTGCCGGCGATCGGCGAGCGCATCTACGCGACGCGCGGCGACGTGCTGTTCGTCTC
>JADLBP010000010.1 GCA_020847695.1 Planctomycetota bacterium | reverse complement strand
TTCGCGCTCGCGTTCTGTCCGGTCTCGGCGGCGCTCTTCTTCGGGAGCTTGCTGCCGCTCGCGGTGCAAGCGGAGTCCGTGTGGCTGCTCCCCACGCTGTTCGGCGTCGGCTCGGCGGCACCGGTCTTCGCGTTCGCTATCGCCACCGCGCTCGGTCGCGACGTCGCGGCGCGGTTGTTCGTCCGGATCAAGGACGCCGACCGCTGGATCCTGCCGGCGAGCGGATGGCTCCTGCTCGGCGTCGGCGTCTATCTGTGCGTCACGCGCTCGCTGCGGCTCGCGTGACGCGCCGAGGAGCTACTCGACGTTCTGGACCTGCTCGCGCAGGCGTTCGATCAGGGTTTTCAGCTCGACCACCGCGTGCGCGACCGATGCGTCGGAGCACTTCGAGCCGATCGTGTTGGTCTCGCGGAAGATCTCCTGGACCAGGAAGTCGAGCTGACGACCGACCGGGCCGTCCTTCTTGAACAGCGTCGCGAGCTGCGAAAGGTGGCTCTCGAGGCGCGACAGCTCTTCCGACACGTCGAGCTTGTCCGCGAGCAACGCGACCTCGCGCGCCAGATCGTTCGACTGCACCGAATGCGTCGGGCCGAGCAGCTCCTGCACCCGCTTGGTCAGCGCGTCGCGATGCGCGACGACGACCTCGGGCATGCGCTTCTCGATCCGCGCGGTCAGCTTCTCGATCTCGGCGGCGTGCTTCGCGAGATCCTTCGCGAGCGCCTTGCCCTCGACCTCGCGCATCTGGCCGAGCGCGTCGAGCGCCTCCTCGACCAGCGCCAGCACTTCCTTCTCGCGCTGCTTCAACGCGCCGGTGTCGACGCCGGTGCCGATCACGCCGGGCAAGCCGAGCAGCGTGTCGAGCTTGACGTCACCGTCGAGCGCGAGCTCCTTCGAGAGCTTCGCGAGCTCGCGCTTGTAGTTCCGGAGCGCGTCGCGATCGATCGCGACCGTCTCGACGCCGCTCGGCCCCGACGCGAAGACGTTGAGCTGGACGGCGCCGCGTTCGAGGCGTTTGCGGACGAGCTCCTCGATCTCGCTCTCGAGGAACGAGAGGTCCGCCGGCAGGCGCACCTTGACCTGGAGGAACTTGTGGTTGACCGCGCGGACCTCGACGCGCAGTGTCGCTCCGATGCCCGGCGTGGCGCCCTTGGCACCGCGTTTGGCGGCGGCCTGGGCCGCGCCGAAGCCGGTCATCGAGCGCATGTCACGCCGGCTGCGAGGCGCCGGGTCGGCTGCCGGGCTTGATCGCCGGGCCCGCGGTCTTCGAAGCGCACAGCGGACAGCCGCTCGCTTCCCACGACTCGACCTTGACCTCGGCGAGGCACGTGTACGGCAGGCCGTCGCTCTCGAACGGATTCTGTTGGCCCGAGCGGTTGACGATCGACGCGATGCCGACCGGCACGCCGCCTTGCGCCTTGACGACCGCGAGCACTTCGCGCGCGGAGCCGCCGGTCGTCAGCACGTCCTCGACGATCAGCACGCGCTCGCCCGGTTGGATCTTGAAGCCGCGACGCAGCTCCATCGGCGATTCCTTGCCGGCGCCGGCGCGCTCGGTGAAGTACGCGCGCTTGCCGAGCGCGCGGCCGACTTCGTACGCCCAGGTCACCGCGCCGAGCGCGGGCCCGATCACGAGATCGACGTTCTGCGGCAGCTTCGCGGCGAGAGCGCGCGCGAGCTGCTCCGAGAGCTTCGGATGCGCGAGCAGCAGCGCGCACTGGAAGTAACGATCGCTGTGGCGGCCGCTCGAGAGCAGGAAGTGCCCTTCGAGCATCGCGCTCGACTGCTTGAAGACGTCGAGGACTTGCTCTTGCTTCACTTCTGTTCTCCGGCGGGCGGCGGAACCGATTGCTCGCCTCCGGTCGCCGGCGGCGTCGCGCCGGGCTCGGCCGGTAGCTGGTCGAAGAGCGAACTGCCCGCGCCGGGCGTCGAGTCGATCACCGAGCCTTGCGACGCCGAGCGGTTCAGGATGTGGATCAAGAGCGCGCTGCCGAGGAAGATCGCGGCGGTCACGCCGGTGAACGTGTTGATGCCCTTCGCTCCGACGCCGAACGTCTCGCGGCCGTGCACGCCGAGCGCTTCGCCGAAGCCGCCGCCTTTGCCCTCTTGGAGCAGCACGACGACGATCAGCACGATCGCCGCGATCACGAACAGGATGTAGAGGAGGATGATTACGAGATCCATGGGAGAGCTCCGCGCGAAGGGGCCGTCGTCGGGCGCCTATTTGTACTCGACGATCGGAAGGAAGGATTCGAGCTTGAGCGCTGCACCGCCGACCAACGCGCCGTCGACGTTGGGGGCGGCCATCAAGCTCGAGATATTGTCCGGTTTGACGCTGCCGCCGTACTGGATGCGGACCGTGGCGGCGGTCGCGTCGGTGTAGAGGCCCGCGAGCACGCCCCGCAGGTAGGTGTGCACTTCGCCGGCTTGCTCGGGGCTCGCCGTGCGGCCGGTGCCGATCGCCCAGACCGGCTCGTAGGCGATCGTGACGCGCGCGAGATCGGGCTCGTCGACGCCTTCGAGGCCTTTGGTCAGCTGGCGCGAGACGACGTGCTCGGTGACGCCTTGGTCGCGCTCGGCGAGCAGCTCGCCGACGCAGAGGATCACGTCGAGACCGGCGACCAGCGCCTGGCGCACCTTGCGGTTGATCAGCGCGTCCGACTCGCCGTAGAGGTGACGTCGCTCGGAGTGGCCGAGCACGACCAGCGACACGCCGACGTCCTTCAGCATCCGCGCGCTGATCTCGCCGGTGAACGCGCCCTCGACCTCGTCGCTGCAGTTCTGCGCTCCGACGCGGATCTTCGAGCCGGCGAGCGCTCGCACGATCTCGTCGAGGTAGACGAACGGCGGGCACACGGCGACCTCGCGGTCGGTGCGCGAGCCGCACTTCTCGCGCAGGCTCTTCGCGAGCGCCAGCGAGCGCGCGCGATCGAGGTTCATCTTCCAGTTGCCGGCGAGGAAAGGCTTGCGCATCGCAGGGGTTCCGTTCAACGCTTCGCGCCGAGCGGGCGCGGCGCGACGACTTCGCGACCATCGAGCGCGGCGATCGCGCGCGCGTCGGCGGCGACCAGGCCAAAGGCGTCGTAGCCGATCGCCTGCTCGCCGTCGGAGTGGGTCACCTCGGGGTGCGGGTGCACCTCGACGATCAGGCCGTCGGCGCCGGCGGCGAGGCCGGCGCGCGCGAGCGGGCGCACGAGCTCGGCGCGCCCGGATGCGTGCGACGGGTCGACGACCACCGGCAGGTGGGTCACGCGCTTCAGGTGCGCGACCGCGCCGACGTCGAGCACGTTGCGGGTCGACGGATCGAAGCCGCGGATGCCGCGCTCGCAGAGCACGACTTGGTCGTTGCCCTGCGCGAGCACGTACTCGGCCGCGAGCAGGAACTCGCGCAGCGTCGCCGCGAAACCGCGCTTCAAGAGCACCGGCTTCTTGGCCTTGCCGACCTCGATCAGCAGTGCGGAGTTCTGCATGTTCCGCGAGCCGATCTGGAACATGTCGGCGACTTCGCCGACCGCTCCGACGTCGCGCGGATCGAGCACTTCGGTGACGATCGCGAGCCCGGTCTCGAGCTTGACGCGCGCCAGGATCTCGAGGCCACGCTCGCGCGCACCTTGGAACGAGTAGGGCGACGTGCGCGGCTTGAACGCCCCGCCGCGCATGCACGTCGCGCCACGCTCGCGGACCGCGAGCGCGATCTCGAGCGCCGACTCGACGTCTTCGACCGCGCACGGGCCGGCGACCAGCGCGACCTTGCCGCCGCCGAACGCCGCGTCGCCGACGCGCACGATCGTGTCGGGCCGCCCGGCGCGTCGCTCGAAGAGCTCGTGCGCGTCGCCGGCGTCCAGGATCCCCGCGACACCGGCGAGGTCCTCGAAGCGCGCGCGGTGGTCCGGCGCGCCGACCCCGTCGAGCGCCAAGAGTTCCTTCCCACCGTCCAGGAAACGGGTCGTGTATCCGAGCTCGCGGGCGAGGCCGAGGACGGCCTCGAGCTCGGCTCGGGTCAGGGTCTTGCGCAGGCGCAGCAACATCGGGGTACAACCGGGGCGTCGCGTGCCGCAGGCACACGTGCTCCCCGATCGAAACGCGGGAGTATAGAGGTGAGCGCGGAAGCCCGTCAACGCGAGCGACCCGCCGTTCGCCGCGTTCGAGCGGCGACGCCTCCCTGGGGCCCGAGAAAGCCGGTCCGAAGCGTGCGCGACGGCATTTCGCGAGCACGGCGGCTGAGCGCGACCGCGGGGCCAGTTCGCCGGGCCGGGCCGGCGCGCGCGACCGCCGGACGGCACGACATCGCCGCGTCGACTCGGGCACTCCCTCGGCGACCGCCTGCTCGCGGCGCCGACCGATCCTGCATCCTCCTTCCTCGAAGCCCGACCGGGCCCCAACCAGAGGATCAGACTCGCCCCCCGGCCGTCGGTTGCGGGTCGACCGCCGCGCGTGGACGGCGAAGTCCAAACCGTCTATACGGAGCGGGTGAAGACGCTGGTCACCTGGCTGCCGATCGCCCTGGTCGTCGGCCTGGCGCTCGCCTTCTTCTTCCGGCCTCGCGCGACCGAGCTGGTCGGCGAAACCGAGTTCCAGCGCCCGGAGGCGCCGAACTTCCAACCGGTGGTCGTGCCCTTCGGCAGCGCGACGCTGCGCGGCCGAGTCGTCGACGAGCACGGCGCTCCGATGGTCGAGCTGCCGATCTACGCCCGCTCCGGCGACATCGCGCATTGGGCGTACACCGACCGCGACGGGCGCTTCCAACTCGACCGGCTGTTCGACGAGGAGCTCGAGGTGCTCGCGCTCGCGTTCGGACGGCCGACGCAGAGCTTCCGGGTCCGCCCGGGCGCCGACGAGGTAGCGCTGCAGGTCGGACCGGCGCGCGAGCCGGCGCCGCGGCTGCCCGACCTCGCGCGCTCGGACCTCTCGGGGTCGCTCGCTCGCGCCCTGGAGGGCCCGACCGCCGGATTCCAGGTGCTGCTCGAGCCGCTCGAGCCGCCGAACGTCTTCCAGGGCGCGATCCCGGTCCGCGCCGGCGTCGACGCCGAGGGCACGTTTCGCTTCCCGGGGCTCGCGCACGGCCGCTATCGGATCCGCGTGCTGCCGGAGTGGGCGCGCGGCGGCAACTGGCCCGACTTGGCGGCGCCGGACGTCAATCTGCTGGAGCACGACGGCACCCGACCGGCACGGTTCGTCGAGCTCGGCGACGGCGCGCTGCTCGGTCGGGTCGAGCACGAGGACGGTTCGCCCCTTTCGGGCGCGCTGGTGCTGGTCCATCCGGCCGGCGACGAGGCCCACCCGTTCCCCGCGGCTGCGTCGGACGCCGAAGGGGCGTTCCGCATCGCCGAGCTGCCGGCCGGGCGCTACGCGGTCGAAGTGCGCGCCGGCGAGGACGTCGAGGAGCTCCCCGAGGTCGAGGTGAAGCGCGGGGTCGTGTCGACGCTGCCGATCGCGCGCCTGGTCGTGCGCAACCCGGCGGCGAGCACCGAATCGAAGCCGTGAGCCGCGTGCGGCTATCCTGACGGTCCGATGCTCGATGCTCCGATGGCGGTGATCTATCTCGACCACGCGGCGACGACGCCGCTCGATCCGCGCGTGCGCGAGGCGATGCTGCCGTGGCTCGGCGAGCGTTTCGGCAACCCGTCGTCGCGCCATCCCTTCGGCGTCGCCGCGGCGGAAGCGCTCGACCAAGCGCGCGCCGAGCTCGCGCGCGCGTTCGCGGTGCGGACGAGCGAGGTCGTCTTCACCTCGGGCGCGACCGAAGCCAACAACCTCGCGGTGCTCGGGCAAGCGCGCGCCGCGCGGCGCTTCGGCAATCGCGTGCTGATCGGCGCGACCGAGCACCCGAGCGTGCGCGAGCCCGCCGCGCTGCTCGCGCGCGAGGGCTTCGTCGTCGAGACGCTCGCACTCGATTCCGATGGCGTGCTCGACCTCGCCGAGCTCGCGCGGCGGCTCGGACCGGACGTCGTGCTGGTCGCGCAGATGCTGGTGTCGAACGAGTTCGGCACGCTGCATCCGCTGCGCGAGCTCGCGCGCACGCTGCGCACGCGCGCGCCGCACGCGAAGCTCCACGTCGACGCGGTGCAAGCGGTCGGCAAGGTCGACTGCGCGCTCGCGGAGCTCGGCTGCGATTCGCTCGCGCTGTCCGCGCACAAGCTGCACGGTCCGCAGGGGATCGGCGCGTTGATCGTCGTCGGCAAGGAGCTCGAGCCCGTGCAAGTCGGCGGCGGACAGGAACGCGGTCGGCGCTCCGGCACCGAGAACGTCGCCGGCGCGGTCGGGCTCGCGGCCGCAGTCCGGCTCGCGGAGGCCGAACGCGAACGCACGCTCGCCGCGACCCGCGCGGCGCGCGAAGCGTTCCTCGCGCGGCTCCCGGAATTGCCGGGCGCGCGTGTGCTGGCGCCGAAGAAGCGCTTCGTCGACGCGATCCTCGCGCTGGTGGTTCCCGGCGCGCCCGCCGAGGTCGTGATGCACCACCTCGAGCGCCGCGGCGTCTACGTCAGCGCGGGCGCGGCGTGCCAGAGCAAGAAGGACGCGCAGAGTCCGTCGCTCGCGGCGATCGGGCTCGCGCCCGACGAAGCGCGGCACGTGTTGCGGATCTCGTTCGCGCGCACGACGAAGCGCGCGGACGCCGAGTTCGCCGCGCAGGCGTTGGTCGAAGTGCTGCGCGAGCTCGCGGCGGTGAGCGCGTGACCGCTTCCGAGCCCGGCGACGTCGCGGACGTCATCCTGGTGCGCTACGGAGAGCTCGCGCTGAAGGGCGGCAATCGCGCGGACTTCGAGCGCCAGCTCGCGAACAACATCCGCGTCGCGCTCGAGCCGATCACGCCCGCGAAGGTCGAACGCAGTTGGGGGCGCATCCTGGTGCGGCCCGAACGACGCCTCGAAGTCGCGATGCGGCGCTTGCAGGACGTGTTCGGGCTGACGTCGATCTCGCCGGCGCGCGTCGCACCGCTCGAGTTCGCCGCGATCAGCGACCTCGCCGAGCGCGTCTTCGACGAAGCGCTCGCCGAATGGCCGCGTCCCGGGCCGCTGCGCTTCCGCGTGCGCACGACGCGTTCGGAGAAGAGCTTCCCGTTGACGTCGGTCGAGGTCGATCGCGCCGTCGGCGGTCGCCTGAAGGAGCGCGATGCGCGCTTGACCGTCGATCTCGCCGAGCCTGAGCTCCTGGTCGGCATCGACGTGCGCACCGAAGGCGCGTACGTGTTCGCGCGACGCCTCGACGGCCCCGGCGGGCTGCCGGTCGGCACGCTCGGTCGCGCGCTGTGCTTGATCTCGGGCGGCATCGACTCGCCGGTCGCGGCGTACCTCGCGCAGAAACGCGGGCTCTCGATGGCGTACGTGACGTACCACGCGGCGCCGTTCATCGGTGAGAGCGCGAAGAAGAAGGTCGTCGACCTCGTGCGCGTGCTCTCGCGCTTCCAACCGCGCCACAGCCGGCTCTGGGTCGTGCCGTTCGCGGCCGCGCAGGTCGCGATCCGCGACGTCGGGACGAGCTCGTACCGCACCGTGCTCTACCGACGGATGATGCAGCGCATCGCGAGCCGGCTCGCCGAGCGCGAAGAAGCGCTGGCTCTGGTGACCGGCGAAAGCCTCGGCCAAGTCGCCAGCCAGACGCTCGAGAACTTGACCTGCATCCAAGCGGCCGCCACGCTGCCCGTGATCCGTCCGCTGGTTTCCTTCGACAAGGAGGAGACCGTCCGCATCGCGCGCCGGATCGGCACCTTCGAGCTCTCGTCGGTGCAGGAGCCCGACTGTTGCACGCTCTTCATGCCCACCAAGCCCGTGATCCGAGGACGCCCCGAGCTCTGTGCCGAGCTCGAGTCGCGTCTCGACATCGCGCGGTTGGTCGAAAATGCGCTCGCGGGCGCCGAGCTCGTCTCGATCCCGCCGCAAGGTTGACGGAGAGCCGATGAACCGCACGATCGCGCTCTTCCTCGCGCTGGTGGTGCTGCTCGCGCACACGCTCGCGATCTACTCGAGCGAGTCGGGTGCGCTCGCGCCGCCCTACGACTTCGCGCACGTCGCGTTCCGGATGGCGCGCAACGTCGTGCAGAACGGCGTGTTCGCGTGGAACGCCGACTTGCCGCCGGGCGAGAGCTACCCGTCGTTGCTCTGGATCGGCGTCGCGGCGTTCGCCGAGCGCTTCTACCTGACGGTGACGAGCTTCTGTCAGACCGTCGGCGTCGTGTCGGCGTTGCTCGCGGTGCTGGTGATCTCGAAGTTCTCGCCGCTGCGGCTCGCCGGCGTGATCGCGCCGCTGCTGTTGGTCGTCAGCGGTCCGGTCGCCGCCGCCGCCGGCAGCGGGACCGAGCACACGACCGCCGCGCTCTTCATCGCGATCGCGTTCCTCGCCCAAGAGCACGCGCACCCGCTGATCTTCTCGGCCGCGATGGTGCTGGTCGCGATGATCCGCGCCGAGGGCGCGCTGCTGATCGGAGTGTTCTTCGCATTCGAGATCGCGCGCGGCTGGCGCGGCGGCTTCCTGCGCGAACGCTTCCTGCCGTTCGTCGCGCCGGCGGTCGCGTTCGGGCTCGCGGCGATCGCTCGCAAGCTCTCGGTCGGCACGTGGATCTCGCCGGCCGGCGGCGAGCTGTTCGCGTACGACCCGCAGCGCGTGAAGCTCGGCCTCGCGTTCCTCCGCGACTTCCTGGTCGGCAGCGGAGGGCCGATCCTGATCGTCGTGCCACTGTGGTACGCGGTCCGCGGCGTGCTCGGCGCGGTCGGTGTGCGCGCGCTGGTGCTCTCGCTCGCGTGGTGCGCGATGGTCGGCTGGATGGGCGGCGGTCCGCTGCCGTTCTTCGCGCGGATGGTGCCGATCCTGCCGGTGTGGTTCGTCGCGGTGCAAGAGGGCATGACGATCGCGCTCGACTCGAAGCGCCGCGGCTTGCCCGAGTTCGCGTGGACCGCGTTCCTGCTCGGCCTGACGATCTCCGCGCTCGCGAGCAAGTTCCCCGGCAACCTCGGGCCGTTCCGCGTCGAGACGTTGCACCGTCGCTGGATGCAACCGCTCGCGGCCGGTCCGTTCGGCTACTCGCGGCCGCTCGGGCGACTCGGACTCGCCGAAGAGATCGCGGCGACCGAGCGACTGCGCGCGCTCGGCGTCTTCCTGCGCGATCAAGTCGACGCGAACGAGACGGTGCTGACCGCGTGGCCCGGAGCGGTCGGGTACTTGTCGCGCTTGAGGGTGTTCGACGTGCTCGGACGCGCGACGCCGGCGCCGGGCTCGGATCAGCTGCGCTCGTGGAGCTCGCTGCCGCGCGCGGACGTCGTCGCGGCGCTCGACGAGCGACCGAGCTACATCGTGCCGCTGCTCCACGGCGGCAACGCCGCGCCGACGGTCCAGGGCATCGCGGACGTCTGGTCGAACCGCCTCGACTCCGACCCCGACGACGCGGATCGCGCGGTGACGATCCGCGAGCGCTTGAACCAGTACGAGCTCTTCACCGTCGCGCTCGGCCCGGCGTCGCGCCTCGCGGGCGCGCCGGTCGACGATCCGATGTACCTGTTGCGCCGCAAGGACATGAACCTCGCGCCGCGGGTGCGACTCTCGCGCGACGGCAAGCGTTGGCGCGTCGAGGTGCAGCACCGCGCGCACGAGGAGCTCGTCGACCTGCGCGTCCAGGCGCTCGACGTCGATCAACACCTCTGGGCGCTCGAGCCGCACGGCCACTTCTCGCGCGATTCGAGCATCCTCGCCCGTCGCTCGATCCTGCTGTTCCCGACCGGTGCGCGCGTGATCCAGTTCGTCGAGTTCGAGCTCCCCGAGGACGTCGCGAGCTTCCGCGAGGTGCGCGCGGTCCTACGCAATCCGGGCGCCGCGGGCGAAGGCCCGTACGCGTTCGCGAGCAACGAAGCGCGCGAACAGCTCTGAGCCGCCGCGCGCTCAAGCCCCCGGCGCGTCGCCGGGCTTCGTCGCGCGCGGCTGGTTCCAACGCCAGCCGCGGCCGCGCGCCATCCACGCGATCGTCCCGAACAGGATCGAGAGGTCGGTGGCGAACGAGACGCGCTCGAGATAGCGCTCGTTCAGGCGCAGCTTCTCGGTGTACGCCTCGACGCAGCGGCCGGTGTAGCCCTGCGTGATCTGCGCGTAGCCCGTGATGCCGGGCTTCAACACCAACCGCGTCGAGAAGCCGGGCACGTGCTCGGCCGCCCATGCTTCGATCTCGACCATCTCGGGGCGCGGACCGATCAAGCTCATCTCGCCGCGCAATACGTTGAGCATCTGCGGCAGCTCGTCGAGGTGACTGTTGCGCAGGAACCGGCCGAAGCGCGTGACGCGCTGTTGATCGAGGCCGTGGCTCCACGAGTCGTACACGGTTCCGCGCGCGTCGCGCATCGTGCGGAACTTGAAGATGCGGAAGACCTCGCCGCGGCGACCGACGCGCGGCTGCGTGTAGAAGATGCGGCTCGGGCTCTTGAAGACGAAGAGCTGGATCGCGGCGACGGCGAGTCCGAGCGCGAGCACCACCGGCAACACCAACGCGAGCAGCGCTCCATGGAAGAGCACGCGACCGGTCGACGCGTAGAACCCGCGCGGCTCGAGGCTCTCCCAGTCCGTCGGCGGCGGAGCGGCAGGCAGCGCGGTTTCGACGCGCGGATCGTCGGAGACGACGACGGGCGCTCGGAGGGTCGACGAGGGCATGGCGCGGGGTCGGGAGGGACTCGGGGTGGGGTGAGCGGAAAGAACGCGATCGCTCGGGAGCGACAGGGTTGAGGACGCACCTTCTTCGGTCGACGCGCTCGCGGAGCTGGAACTGTCGCACCGCCGGGACACGGAATTCGTCCCGCGCGCGGCGCCTTGAGCCGGAAGGGAATTCCGACGATCGACGCAAGCCCTAGGGCCCGTCCTCCGTCCCCGAGCTCCCTCGATGTCCGAACCCCGTCGTTCGTCTTCCACCCGCTCCTCGTCCGCGGACTCCGTCGGTCTCGCCGAGCTGCTCTCGACGCTCGAGCGCCATCGCGGGCTCGTGCTCGGCACCGTCTTCGCCATCGCGGCGATCGGGATGGTGCGCGAGAGCATGCGTCCGCCGGTCTTCCGCGCGGAGGCGACGCTGAAGCTCGAGCGCGACGAGGACCACGCCGGCGTGCTCGGCGAGCTCGCGGCGCTGACGTCGGCGCCCGCCGCCGAAGGCGAGATGTCGATCCTGCGCTCGCGCGCGATGGTGCGCGACACCGTCGACGCGCCCGAAGATTGGACGCCGCCGTCGCAGGGCTTCACGCCGACCGCGCCCGATGAGTTCCACGCCGATCGCATCGTGCGCCTCGGCCTGACCACGCGCGTCGAAGCGGAGAGCCTGCGGCCGCTCGCCGACCTCTGGCGCGTCGCGGGGCTGCGCCCGTCCGGCGAGCACCGACTGTTCGCGCGGCTCGACCCCGCGACCGACGACGCGCCCCGGCGCGTCCGCGTGCGCTTCGAGGGCCGCGATCGCGTCGTCTTGTCGCTGCCGAGCGAGTGGGCCTTCCACGAAGTCGAGGAAGTCGAGCTCGCGTACACGCCCGATGCCGAGTACGAGTTCCACGGCGCGCGCCTCCGGCTGCACGCGGTCGGTCGCTACGAGGGCGAATCGTACGTCGTCGAGCACCGCTCGCTCGACGCGACCGCCGCCGAGTTTGCGTCGAAGCTCTCGGTCGAGGAAACCGCGCGCAACAGCGGCGTGATCCGCGTGCAAGTCGCCGATTCCGATCCGTACCGTGCGGCGGAACTCGCGAATGCGCTCGCGCGCAACTATCTCGCCCGCACGATCAAGCTGAGCCGCTCGCGCGCGACGCGCACGATCGAGTTCATCGAGGAACAGCTCGCTTCGCAGCAACGCGAGCTCGACGCCGCCGAGCGCGAGGTCGTGCGCCTGCAGCAGGCGAATCCGGCGGTGATCATGGTCAGCGCGTCGGCGGAGGCGCTGATCGAGCGCCTGGCGTCGCTCGAAGCGGATCGTGCGCGCATCGCGGTCGCTCGCGTCGCGCTCGCCGAAGCCGCGGAGATGCTCGAGAACGGCGACAACGAGGCGCTGGCGCGGCTCTCGCGCGAGCTGCCGGACTTGGTCTCGCTGAGCTACATCGAAGCGATCGGCCGTTTGGGCAGCGAAGCGCAAGCGCTCGAACGCAGCGACGTCGGCGCGTCGAAGACGCTGCTGCGCGCCAAGCTCGACGAGCTCGAGATCGAGGACCACGAGGCCGCCGCGAGCCTGGTCGCGGTCGAAGCGGCGATCGAGGCGCTCGAAACCGGCGACGGCACGGCGCTGACGCGGCTCTACGCCGAGGCTCCGAAGCTCGCCTCGCTCGACGCGAGCATCGCGCGCCTCGCCGAAGAAACGTCGCGCATCGATGCCGAGCTCGCGTCGCTCAAGGGAGACTTGACGCCGTCGAACCCGCGCTGGGCGCAGCTCGCCGCCGCGCGCAAGGACCTCGATCGGGTCGTCGCCGAGCGCTTGACCGGCCTCGCGGACGGCCTGCGGCTCGCTCGCGACGTGCGCTCGACGCTGCACGAGACGTATCGCGCTTCGATCGACGCGTGGCCGACCGAGGAACGCGCGCGCATCCAAGTCGCGGTCGCCGAGCTCACCGCGAACGTCGCCCGCAACCTGCGCGCGCGGCTCGCGAGCCTCGCCACCGACGACACGACGCTCGGCGAGCAGATCGCGAGCCTCGAGTCCGAGCTCAGCACCCTCCCCGAGAGCGAACGCGAGGTCGCGCAGCCGCTGCGCCGTCGCGAAGCGCATTCGCAGGTCGTCAAGCGCCTGATCGACACCGAACAACAAGCGCGCCTGAGCGAGGCCGCCGCGATGCCGTCGGCGATCCTGATCGACCCGGCGCTGCCGCCGGCGAGCCGACACTCGCCGCGCTTGCTCTTCGACTTCGTGCTGTTCGTCGTCGCGGGCCTCGGGCTCGGTGCGCTCGCCGCGTTCGCGCGTCAATCGCTCTCCGGCGCGGTGCACACGCAAGCCGAGGTCGAGGAGGCCGCCGCGCTGTCGGTGCTCGGCTCGATCCCGCGCTTCGCGTTCCGCTCGGGCCTGCTCGGCCGCCGTCGCCGCCAGTACCTGCCGGTGCGCGACGAACCCGACGGTCCGGCGTCGGAAGCGTATCGCTCGATCCGCGAGAACATCCGCTTCCTCTCCGACGCCGGCGCGCCGATCCGCACGTTCGGCATCACGTCGTGCGCGCCCGGCGAGGGCAAGACGACGAGCTCGCTCAACCTCGCGATGGCGTTCGCCGGAGAGCGCACGCGCGTCCTGGTCGTCGACGCCGACATGCGCAAGCCCGCGACGCACCTCGCGTGCGAGCTCGCGCTCTCGCCCGGCCTGTCGGACGTGCTCGAGTCGGGCTCGAGCTGGCGCGATTGCATCCAAGCGAGCGGCTACCCCGGTCTCGACGTGATCTGCGCCGGCGACGCGAAAGCCTCGCCGGGCGAGCTGCTGCGCTCGCGCGAGCTCCCGACGCTGATCGAGGAGTGGCAAGGCGCGTACGACCTCGTGATCCTCGACTTGCCGCCGACGTTGGTGGTCGCGGACGTCGAGGTGCTCGCGCACGAGCTCGACAGCGTCGTGCTCGTCTACCGCAGCGGCGGCGTGCACCGCGATGCGCTCGGGACCGTCACCCGCAAGCTCAACCGCGCCGGCGCGAACGTCGTCGGCGTCGTCCTCAACGCCGTGCCGCCGACGCGCTCCAACGCCGCCGGTTACGGACAGGCCTACGGCTACACGCGCAAGCGCGTGCTCGAACGGCGGGCGTGAGTGCCCGCGCGGAACGCCATGGCCGAGATCGCCGCGACACGCGCTGAAACCTCGGCGGGCGACACCGCGTTCGCCGGCGCGACGAGTCCGCTCGAGCGCATGCTCGTCGCGTTCGTGCGCGCGCTCGACAGCGAGCGGATCCCCCACTGCGTGCTGCGCGGTCACCGGAACTTCCCGCGGCTCGCGCAGGGCAGCGACGTCGATCTGCTGATCCAGCCCGCCGATGCGCGTCGCGTCGCCGCGGTCGTCGAGCGTTGCGCTCGCGAGCACGGCGTCTCGATCTGGGAGCGTCGTCGCTTCGGACGGATGGAGACGTTTCGCTGCTACGCGTTCGCGGGCCCCGGGCGCCACGAGTTCTTCGGGCTCGACGTGCACACCGCGGAGACGTGCTTCGGCGTGCCGTTCCTCGCCGCCGGGGACGTGCTCGCGCGCTCGCGACGCGTCGGCGAGCTCGCGCTGCCCGACGCCGCGCAGTCTGCGTGCATCGACGCGCTCGGCGCGTTCCTCTCGAGCGGTCGCGTCCCGCCTCGCCATGCCGGCGCGCTGCGCCGCGCGGTCGCCGAACGGCCCGACGAAGTCGAGCGCGAGCTCGCGCGCTGGTTCGGCGCCGCGCACGCGCATCGCGTCGTCGCGACGGTTCGACGCGAGCCCGACTTCGCGCCCGAGCTCCCGCTCGCCGCGCTGCGCCGCGCGTTGCTCGCGCGTGCGTTCGCTCGGGCTCCGTTCGCGTCGCTCGGCGCGCTCGCACGCTTCGCGTGGGCGACGCGCGTCGAACCGTGGTTCGCGCCGCACGGTCGTTTCGTCGCATTCCTCGGCACCGACGGCACCGGCAAGAGCACGGTGATCGCCGGCCTGACCGACGAGCTCCGTCGCGCGCTCGGGCCCGAGCGCGTCGCGTCGTTCCACCTGCGGCCGGGCTGTCTCCCGCAGCTCAACGCATTGCTCCACTTCGGTCGCACGACGTACTCGCTCGCCGACATGGACCGCCCCCACCGCGCGAAGCCGTCGGGCCGCGTCGTGTCGACGTTGCGCGCCGCGTACTACGCGTGCGACTTCGTCGTCGGCGGCTGGACGCGCGTGCGGCCGTGGCGTCGCCACTCGGCGGTGGTCGTCTTCGATCGCTACGCGTACGACTACCTCGTCGACCCGTTGCGCTCGCGCATCCGTCTCGACGCGCCCGGGCTGCGCGCGATCTGCGGACTCTGTCCGCGGCCGCAGCGCGTGCTCGTCTGCACCGCCGCCGCGGAGACCGTCCGCGCGCGCAAACGCGAGCTCGAGGAGCACGAAACGGTGCGCCAGCTCGCCGCGTACGAAGCGCTCGCGCGCACGCTGCCGAACACCACGCTCGTGCGCACCGACGGCAGCGTCCAGGACTCCGTCGACGCCGCGGTGCGCGCGATCTTCGAGGAGCGCGCGCCGTGATCGCACCGCTCGAGCTCGCGAGTTGGTATCCCGCGCTGCTCGGCACCGAGCGCAAGCTCGTCGTCGCCGATCGGAGGCGCGACGCCGCGCTCGGTGAGAACGAGGTCCTGGTGCACGCCGGCCGCCGGCGGCCCGCGTGTCCGCCCGGCGCGCGCGTCCAGCGTTGGTCGTGCTTCCCGGGCACCGGCGGCGGCTTCGTGCTGCTCGACGCCGAACATCGGCGCGTCTTCCGAGCGGGCACTCGGTTGCTGCCCGGCGGGCGCGCGTGGACGCGCCTCGCGGGCAAGCTCGTGCGCGCGAGCTCGCGCCTCGGCCTGCACGCGCAGCTCGCGCCGCGCACGCTCGCGCTGGTCGATCTTCCGACGCCCGCCGAGCTCGCGCTCCACCGTCGCTTCCCCGGCCTGCCCGCCGACCTCGCGTGGAACGTCGCGTCCGGCGTGCCCGGGCGCGACCAGAAGTCGATCGTCCAGTTGACGACGCTTTCCGGCGACGTCGTCGCGTACGCGAAGCTCGGCACGAGCCCGCACGCACGCGCGTGCGTCGTGCGCGAGGCGGCCGTGCTCGACCGACTGCGCTCGCTCGACGTCGACGCGCCGCGCGCGCTCGGCTGCGAGACGACCGCGAGCTCGAGCTTGCTCGTCCAGACCGCGCTCGAGGGCGAGCGCGCGCCCGGCGTGCTCGGCCCGGCGCATTGGCACTTCCTCGACTCGTTGGAGCGCGCGACCGGCACGTCGTCGCCGCTCGAGCGGATCCCGAGCCACGTCGCGACGCTCGCGCGGCTGCGTGAACTCGAGGCGCACGCGGACGAGGCGTGGCTCGCGAGCGCGAACGAGCTCGCGAGCGCGCTGCGGCGCGCCGCCGGCGCGCGACCGCTGCCGTGCGCGCTCGCCCACGGCGATTTCACGCCTTGGAACGTCGTCGTCGCCGGGCCGCGCGCTCGCGCGTTCGACTGGGAGCACGCGCGCGACCTGGCGCCCGCGCTCTTCGACGCGCTCCACTTCACGCTCCAGCAGGCGCTTCTGGTCGATCGCGTCCCCCACGGCGCGCTGCACGGGTTGCTCGAAGCGCGCACCCGCGGCTCGGCGGACTCCGACTGGCTCGTCCACCTCGGCGCGTACCTGCTCGACCTCGCGGTGTCCGACGAGCAGATGCAGCTCGAGCAGCGTTCACCGTTCGTGCAAGTCGAATGGCTCCGCACCGGCCGCCTCGCGTTGATGCGCGAGCTCGTGCAGCGCTTCGCGGCGCGTGGAGCTCGCGCGGCATGACGCTCGGTCTCCTCGTCCTGCTCGCGTCCGCGGTGTTCGCGTGGTGGCTCTCCGGCGCACGCTCGCTCGCGTACCTGCTCTACTACCTGAGCTTCGCGCCGTTCCTGACGCTGAGCACCACCGACGGCGGGATGCAGGGGCTCGACGACTTCGGCTCGAGCGTCGTGCTCACCAAGCTGCTCTTGCGCGCGGGCACCGCTGCGGCGGTCGTCGCGTTGCTGGTGACGCGCCGCGCGGCCGCACGGCCGCTCGCCGATCCTCGCTACCTGCCGATCCTCTTCTTCGTGCTGTGGACGACGCTCGGACTGCCGCGCGCACCCGATCCGTCGGTTGCGCTGATGCGCTTGGGCGAGCTCGTCGCGTTCGTCTTGCTCGGCGTGTTGCTCTGGAACGACGCGGCGCGCGCGCCGTCGCTGCGCTGCGTCCTTCGCTGGCACGCGCTCGCGCTCCTGCCGTTGATCGTCGTCACCGCGGTGTACGCGCGGATCGATCCGGGGCTCGCGCTGCACGTCGCCGAGAACGGCATGGTGCGCGCGGGCAACCGGTTGATCAACGCGGAGAGCCTCGGCACCGTCGGCGCGCTCTTGACGTTGTGGGCGAGCTACGAGCTCAAGGATCCTCCCGAGCGACGCGAGGCGTGGTGGCGCGAGCGGTTGGTCCCCGCGCTCTGCGTCCTCGCCGGCGCCGCGACGTTGGTGATGGCGCGCTCGCGCACCGCGATGACGGCGACCCTGCTCGCTGAGTTCGTGCTCTGGTCGTCGACGTTGCGCGGTTCGCGGCGTCAGTGGGCGTGCGGGCTCGCGCTCGGGCTCGCCGCGCTCCTGTGGACGTCGTTCAACGTCGAGACGATCGAAGCGTGGTTCCTGCGCGGCGACAGCGTCGCCAACCTGCGCACCGGCACCGGCCGAACCGAGCTCTGGGCGCACCTCTTCGAGGACGCGGTCCGTTTGCACCCGCTGGTCGGCAACGGCTACCTGAACCTAAGCGAGTCCGGCGGCTTCTGGCACGCGGGTACGTACTGGACCAACGCGCACAACGCGTATCTCGCCGCGCTGCTCTTCGCGGGCGTGCCGGGGTTCGTCGCGCTGCTCGCGATCCTCGCGCTACCGCTCCGGATGGCGTGGATCCGCGCGCGGCAGTTCGACTCCGATCGCGGAGCGTGGTTCGCGATCTTCGCGATCGGCTTGCTCGCCGCGATCAGCAACGCGACGAGCTTCGGCATCTGCGGCTGGCCGAACCCGTTGATGCTCTTCTTCTTCGCGCTCTTCCCCGTCGCGGTGATCGGCGTGCGCCGGCGCGCCGCGCCGACCAGCGACGTCGAGCTCGAAGGCCCCTGGCGGGCGGGAGCGCGCGCATGAGCTCGCAATCGCGCCGCCGGGTCCTGGTCAGCGCGTACTCGTGCGAGCCCGGCCTGGGCTCGGAGGCGGGCATCGGCTGGAACTGGGTGCGCGAGATCGCGTTGCGTCACGACGTCTGGCTGCTGACGCGCGAGAACAACGTCGCACGGATCGTCGCCGAGGCGCGCGAGCTCGGGTTGAGCAACCTGCACGTCGAAGGCTTCGACCTGCCGCGCTGGGCGCGCTGGTGGAAGCGCGGCGAGCGCGGCGCGATGCTCTACTTCTATCTCTGGCAGCTCGGTCTCGCCGCGCGAGCGCGCGCGCTCGATCGCCGAGTCGACTTCGACGTCGTCCACCACGTGACCTTCGCGTCGAGCTGGATCCCTTCCGGGCTGTGCCTCGTCGGCAAGCCATTCGTCTGGGGTCCGGTCGGTCGCCACGAGCGCGTGCCCGATCGCTTCCTCGAACGTTCGAATTGGAGCTTGCGCGCCGCGGAGCTCGCGAAAGCGGCGCTCAAGCGCTGCGGCGAGCTCTGCGATCCACTGCTCTGGCTGACGCGCGCGCGCGCCGACCTGATCCTCAGCATCGGCGAGGACTTCGCCGCCGAGCTCCCGCGTCCGTGGCGCGCGAAGACGCGGCCGTTCCTCGCGTGCGGGACCGAGCTCGAGGCGCTGCCGCGTTCGCGTTTCGCCCGCTCCGAGCGCTTCGCGTTGCTCTACGCGGGCCGACTCGTCGACCTTAAGGGCGTGCGACTCGCGTTGGAGGCGTTCGCGCGCTTCCACGCGCGCGCGCCCGAGGCGACGTTCACGCTGGTCGGCGACGGACCGTGCCGCGCGGCGCTCGAGGCGCGCATCCGCGAGCTCGGGCTCGAGCGCAGCGTCTCGTTGCTCGGCAAGCGCTCGCGCAAAGACGTGCTCGCCGAGATGCGGCGCGCGGACGTGTTCCTCTTCCCGTCGTTCGAAGGCGCGGGCATGGTCGTCGTCGAGGCGTTCGCGTGCGGCGCGCCGATCGTGTGCCTCGATCACGGAGGCCCCGGCGAGATGGCGGCCGACGGGCGCGGACTGAAAGTGCCGGTCGAGCGCGACTTCGACGCGACTGCGGACGGGTTGGCCGCCGCGCTCGAGAAGCTGCACGGCGACGAGGAGCTCCGGAGCTCGCTCGCGTGGACCGCTCACCGTTGGGCGCTCGAGCACGCGACCTGGCCGGCGAAGGGCGCGCGCCTCGACGAGTTCTACGCGTTCGCCGAACGGCGCCGCGTCGGGAGGGCCGCATGAGGCTCTTCCGCACGCTCCATTCGCTCGCGCTGCGTCGCGTGCGCGGCCGCGCGCCGACCGCGGAGACCGACGAGCTCGGCGAAGCGGAAGCTCTCGGCATCCTCGCGCGCACCGCGCTCGCGCTCCTGCGCGGGCTCTGGCTGCGTCCGCGGCTGCGAGCCTCCGGTCCGCGCCTCTTCGTCGCGCGCGGCGTGCGCATCACGAGCCCCGGACGCATCACCGTCGGTCGCAACGTCAAGATCGAGGAGCTCGCGGAGGTGCAGGGGCTCGCGCGTCGCGGCATCACGCTCGGAGACGACGTCACGATCGGTCGCTTCGCGTCGATCCGCCCGTCGTCCTACTACGGCATCGACCTCGGTGAGGGTCTGCAGGTCGGCTCGGGTTCCGCGATCGGCGCGTACTGCTGGATCGGCGCGTCCGGATTCGTCGAGATCGGGCGCGACGTGCTGCTCGGGCCGCGCGTGTCGATCCTGCCGGAGAACCACGTCTTCGCGGACGTCGAGCGAACGATCAAGGAGCAAGGCGTCGAGCGCGAGGGCGTCGTCATCGAGGACGACTGCTGGATCGGCGCGAACGTCTCGATCCTCGCCGGCGTGCGCATCGGCACCGGCTCGATCGTCGCCGCCGGCGCGGTCGTCACCAAGAGCGTCCCGCCCGGCTGCATCGTCGGCGGCGTGCCCGCGCGGATCCTGAAGCGCCGCGAGCCCGAGCTCGCGAGGAGCGCCTGACCGTGCGCGATCCGCGGACGACGATCCTGTTCTTCCACGC
>JADLBP010000009.1 GCA_020847695.1 Planctomycetota bacterium | reverse complement strand
GCGTCCACGTCAAACCGACCGCTGCGCGCGGATCGGCCTTGTCGGGCGGCGGCGGCACCGCGAGCGCGAGGATGCGGTCGTCGCCGTCGACCAAGTACGCGTTCGAGCGCCTTCCGAAGAGCTCGACCACCAGCGCGCGCGCGCGTCCGGACGGGGTTTCGACGAAATCGAAGCGCAGCACGCGGTCGCCGCGCACCTGGGAGAGACGCGCGAGCCGCGCTCCGCGCAGCTCGGTCTCGAGCGCGCGGAAGAACGGCCCGACCGAGCCCTCGTGCAGCTCGACGCGACCGTGCTGCAGGTGCACCCGCGACGCTTCGGGGTGCAGGCTCGCGCGCACACGGCGCACGAAGTCCGCGGCGCGCGGCTGGAAGACCAACAGGAAGTCGTGCGGCGGCAGCGGGTGCACGTCGGCGAGCTCGGCGCCGTCGAGCAACGGCGCGAGCTCGGCCGCGAGCTCTCCGAGATGGCGGGCGCTGAGGCTCAGCGCAGCTCTTCCTCGACGTTGTAGAGCCAGCCGAGGGTCGCCGGCGTCCACGGCGCGATTTCGTCGGCGTTCGGGAAGAACAGCGAGAGCTCGAGCTTCGCGGAATCCGCGCCGTCGGACGCGTGCACCAGGTTGTTCGAGAACGACATGCCGAAGTCGCCGCGGATCGTGCCGGGCTCGGCTTGGCGCGAGTTGGTCTTGCCGACCAGCTTGCGCACGACCTCGATCGCGTCCTTGCCTTCGAGCACCAGCGCGACCACCGGGCCCGAGGTCATGTACTGGACGAGCTTCGGGTAGAACGGACGCTCCTTGTGCACCGCGTAGTGCGCTTCGAACGTCGAGCGGGGGAACTGACGGAGCTTCAAGCCGACCAGCTTCAGCCCCTTCTCCTCGAAGCGGGTCAGGATGCGGCCGATCAGGCCGCGTTGGAGGGCGTCGGGCTTGAGGAGGACGAGGGTGCGTTCCACGGCGAGGTCGAATCGGGTTGGAGGTGTCGGGAGGCCCTGGCGCGCCGAGAGTCCGAGAGTCTCGGGGAGATTCGGGTGCGCCGGGTCAAAGACGGGGAGCGTACCTCGGCCGCGCGCCGGGAGCAATGCAACCGGAGGGCTCGCTCGCCCTCGTCGATTTCGTCGCGTCCTGAGTTGACGCGCGAGCGGCCGTCCCTACATTGTCCGCCCTCGAACCGCGCCGGGGCTCCGCGCGAGCGCCGGAGCGGTTCGCCGACAACTCGCTCCAAACGCTTCGTTCCTCACGCCACGTCCGCTGCGAGCTCCCTCCGAACGCCCGATGCGATCGCCGATCGCGATCGAGCGCACCGAGGAGCACCAGGCCGACGCGACCGGAAGCCGTTCCCCCCTCAGAGCCATGCTGCCGAGTGACCCTCGCAAGCCTGCCGGACGTCGGGTAGCGGTCGACTTCGGACGCTACGCCGGGTTGGGCCTGCAGTACGCGTTGACGATCGCGCTGCTCGCCGGGATCGGCTGGTGGCTCGACACGCGCTGGGAAACGACGCCTTGGTGTCTGGTGGTCGGTGCCGTCCTCGGTTCGGTCGCGGGCTTCTTCAACCTCGTCCGGGCCGTCCCCAGCTCCAAGCCTCCTCGCCCCCGCGAGTAAGTCCCACCGCCACCATGCTCCCGTCCACCAAAGTCACCCTCGCCGGCTGCGGCGCCGCCGTGGCCTTGGCGTATGGGCTCGATGGACAGGAGGGCGGAGCGCTCGGTTCGATCGGCATGGGGATCGTCACGGGCTTCCTCGCAGGTGCGGGCGTCGCGCTCTCGAGCGCGGTGCTGCAGAAGCGAATCGCCGCACAGCGCCCCGCGCTGTTGGTGCACGTGTTGGGCGGCGGCTTCCTCGTCAAGATCTTCGCGCTCCTCGCGCTGACGCTGTGCGTGCGCTTCATCGCGCCGCTCGAAGCGGGCATCGAGTGGCGTGCTTTCATGTTGGCCTTCGCCGCGGCGGTGCTCGGGCTGTTGCCCGCCACCGCGTGGGAGCTCCTGCGCCTGACGCAGGGCCGAGCTCCGACGCGCGCGATGCCGACCGGTGTCGCGTACCAGCAAGGAACGCCCTCGTGAATCTGCTGCGGCCCGTCCTCGCCCTCGCGCTGGTGCTCGGCGCGTGCATCCTGAGCGCGCGCTTCACCGCGCACCACACGATCGACGATCCGTTCGTCGCGCTCTACTCGCACTTGGTCCCGGCGCCGCTGGTCAGCCCGGCCCCGCACGGCACCGACCACGCGGCCGATTCGGCCACCGGCCACGCGGCGGCCGAGCCCCACTACCTCGTGCAGCTCCCCGCCGATTGGGCGCCCGCGGCATTCGACGCCAATCCGGCTCGGGAGGGCACGCAGCTCGTCTTGACCAACCTGCAGATCTTCCAGCTCTGCGCGGTGCTGTTGATCTTCGTCTGCTTCTCCGGCGTGCCGAAGTACCTGCGCACCGGTCAAGGCGATGCGACGAGCAAGCTCTTCGCGGGCTTCGCGTTGTGGGTCCGCGACGAGATGGTCTATCCGGCGATGGGGCGCGAGACCGGCAAGAAGCTGTTGCCGTACTTCCTCTCGCTGTTCTTCTTCGTGATGTTCATGAACTTGCTGGGCCTGGTTCCGGGCTCGGCGACCGCGACCGCGAGCATCTTCGTCACCGCCGGCCTGGCGATCACCACGCTGGTGATGATGGTGATCGGCGGGATGATCGTCCAAGGCCCGGTCGCGTACTGGAAGCACCTCGTGCCGCACGTGCCGATCGCGCTGCTGCCGCTGATGATCCCGCTCGAGTTGCTCGGGTTGGTCGTCAAGCCCTTCGCGCTCACCGTGCGTCTCTTCGCGAACATGACCGGCGGGCACATGGTCGTGCTGTCGTTCATGGGCCTCTTGTTCTTCATGGCCCGCGGTGCGGGGGAGATGGCCGCGTACGCGACCTCTCCGCTCGTCGTCGGGTTCGCCGTCTTCATCATGATCATCGAGAGCTTCGTGGCGCTGCTCCAGGCGTACGTGTTCACGATGCTCTCGATCATGTTCATCCAGGCTTCGTTCCATCCGGACCACTAGGCCCTCGGAGACACGGAGTCCGTCGTTCAGTTCGCGGGCGAGTGCCCGCACACTTCTCAGGAGTCGAAACTTCAAATGCCTTTCCAAGACCCCAACACTGTTGTTCAGACCGGTACGGAACTCGCGCGCATGGGCGCCGGCATCGGTGCGGGACTCGCCGTCATCGGCGCCGGTCTCGGCATCGGCCGCATCGGCGGCTCCGCGGCGGAAGCGATCGCTCGCCAACCGGAAGCCTCCGGCGAGATCCGCGGCAACTCGATCATCATGGCCGCGCTCATCGAAGGCATCGGCTTCTTCGCGGTGCTCGTCGGCCTGTTGATGCTGTTCATCAAGTAACCCGAGAGTCCGAGTCGGGGCGTCCGAGCCGGGGGAGCGTCGCTCCGCCGGCTGCGTCCCACCCCAGGAGTCCGTCATGACCATGTCGACGATCGCTCTCGTGTCCGAAGGCGGCGGGTTCAACCCGCTCGACCTCTCGGGCGGCGGCGGCCTGTTCTGGACCATCATCATCTTCGTCGCGGCGCTCGTGCCGATCTGGAAGATGGTGATGGGCCCGATCACGGCCGCGCTCGAAGCTCGCGACGACCGCGCGAACGCCGCGATCGTCGCCGCCGAGCGCGCCTCGAGCGAAGCCCAGAAGGCGCAAGCCGAAGTGGCGAAGAAGCTCGAGGAGGCCCGCGCCGAATCGCTCAAGCTCGTGAACGAGGCGCGCGCGCGCGCCGAGGTCCGCGAGCGCGAGCTGATCGGCGCCGCCGAGGCCAGGGCCAAGGAGCTGGAGGAGTCCGCGCGTCGGACGATCCAAGCCGAGCGCGAGAAGGCGGTCGCCGCCATCCGCGAGGAAGTGGTCGACCTCACGATCCAAGCCGCGGGCCGAGTGATCGGTCGCAACGTCGGCAGCGAGGACGATCGACGCATGGTCCGCGACATGGTCGGGCAGCGGAAGTAGTCCGCGGCACCCCAGGAGTCCGTCTCAGGTGAATACCAGCCCCGTCACCGTCCGCTTCGCCGGCGCGCTCTTCGAGCTTTCACGCGAGAAGGGCTCCGCCGCCGAGGTCGATCGCGACGTCGAGCGCATCGGAGCCGAGTTCGCCGAACCGAGCGTTCGGGCGTACTTCGCCGATGCGCGCGTCGCGCACGCGGAGAAGCGCAAGCAACTCGAGCGCCTCGGCGCCGCGTGCCACGCGCTGACGCAGAACTTCCTGCGGTTGCTCGCGGACAAGCAACGCCTCTCGATCCTGCCCGAGCTCGCGACCGCGTACCGCCGCTTCGTGCTGCGGGAGCGTGGCGCGGTCGAAGGCGAGGTCGAGTCGGCGCGCCCGCTGTCCGCCGCCGACCTGGCCGAGATCGCCACGGCGCTGACCCCGTACTTCAAGAAGCAGATCGTCCTGACCAACCGCGTCGAGCCGGCGTTGCTCGCCGGCGCGCGCGTCGTGGTCGAGAACCGCATGATCGATGCGTCGGCGCAAGGGCGCCTCGACGCCCTGCGCGCGCAGATGATGGCCGCGCGCTTGAACTCGAACTGATCCACCCCTCTCCTCGACACCCTCCCGAATCGTCAGGTAACTCAGATGGACCTCCGACCGGCCGAAGTGACCTCGATCCTCAAGCGTGAGATCGAGAACTACCAAGGCGACACCAAGATCCAGGGCGTGGGCACCGTGCTCACCGTCGGTGACGGCGTGGCTCGCGTGTACGGGCTCGACGACTGCATGATGAACGAGCTCCTGGAGTTCGCGGGCGGTGTCCGCGGCGTGGCGTTGAACCTCGAAGAGGACAACGTCGGCTGCGTGCTCCTCGGCGACGCCACCAAGGTGAAGGAAGGCGACCGCGTCAAGAGCACCGGCCGCATCATCTCGGTGCCGACGGGCCCGGCGCTGCTCGGCCGCGTCGTCAACGCGCTCGGCGACCCGCTCGACGGCAAGGGCCCGCTCGCGGTCACCGCGTCGGACTACCTCCCGATCGAGCAGCCCGCGCCGAACGTCGTCGAGCGCGAGCCGGTCAAGCAACCGCTGCAAACCGGCATCAAGGCGATCGACGCGATGATCCCGATCGGTCGCGGCCAGCGCGAGCTCGTGATCGGCGACCGTCAGACCGGCAAGACCGCGCTCCTGATCGACACGATCATCAACCAGAAGACCACCGGTGGCGGGGATCCGAAGAACCCCGAGCAGGTGATCTGCATCTACGTCGCGATGGGGCAGAAGCAGTCGACCGTGGTCGACGTCGTGCGCCGTCTCGAGCTCGCGGGCGCGATGCCGTACACGATCGTCGTGTCGGCGAGCGCGACCGACGAAGCGTCGATGCAGTACCTCGCGGCGTACGGCGGCTGCACGATGGGCGAGCGCTTCCGCGACGAAGGCCGCCACGTCGTCATCATGTACGACGACTTGTACAAGCAAGCGCTCGCGTATCGCCAGGTGATGCTGCTCTTGCGCCGTCCTCCGGGCCGCGAAGCGTTCCCCGGCGACGTGTTCAACCTCCACAGCCGTTTGCTCGAGCGCGCGGCGAAGCTCTCGCGCGACGCGCACAAGTCCAACCCGCGCTACAAGGCGGGCGGCGGCTCGCTGACCGCGCTCCCGGTCGTGGAAACGCAGGAAGGCGACGTCTCGGCGTACATCCCGACCAACGTGATCTCGATCACCGACGGTCAGATCTTCCTCGAGTCCAACCTGTTCAACTCCGGCATCCGGCCGGCGGTGAACGTCGGTATCTCGGTGTCGCGCGTCGGTGGTTCCGCGCAGATCCCGGCGATGAAGAAGATCGCCGGCGGATTGCGCATCAACCTCGCGCAGTACCGCGAGCTGCAAGCGTTCGCGCAGTTCGGCTCGGACCTCGACAAGGCGACCCAGTCGGCGCTGACGCGCGGAGAGAAGCTGGTCGAGCTGCTCAAGCAGGGTCAGTACGTCCCGGTGCCGGTCGAGAAGCAGATCATGATCATCTACGCCGGCACGTCCGGCTCGCTCGACGACTTCCCGACCAAGAAGCTCGCCGAGTTCGAGAAGGCCTTCCTCTCGTACGTCGCGGACACGCACCCGGAAGTCGGCGCGGGGATCCTCGAGACCAAGAACGTGTCGGACGCCGCGAAGGCGACGCTCGACAAGGCGATCGCGGCCGTCAAGAAGCAGTTCGTGAGCTAGCACCTTGGCATCGATCCGCGATCTACGCACGCGCATCCGCTCTGTCGGCTCGATCCGGCAGATCACGCGCGCCATGGAAATGGTGTCGACGACCAAGCTTCGTCGATTCCAGGATCGCGCCGTCGCCTCGCGTCCCTACGCCAACGAGATCGCGCAGCTGCTCGGCCACATGGCCGGCGTGATGGGCGATCGTCTCGGAGAGCGTCCGCTCTTCCGACCCGGCCGGGGCAAGCAGACGGCGGTGCTGGTCGTCACGTCCGAGCGCGGACTGTGCGGCGCGTACAACTCGAACATGTTCCGCGTGGTCGAGACGTGGCTCGCGTCGAACCCCGGCAAGAAGCCGGTGTTCTTCGTCTACGGCAAGAAGGGCTTCCAATACCTCTCGAAGCGCGGCTTCGAAATCGAACGCTTCTTCGTCGATCCGCCGCTCGAGAAGCTCGATTACCGCGGCGCGAAGTTCGTCGCGAGCGCGCTGCGCGAGGCGTTCCTCTCCGGGCGCTTCGACGAAGTCCTGGTCTTCTACACGGCGTTCGAGTCGGTCGCGCGCTTCGTGCCCACCAAGGTCACGCTGCTGCCGGTCGGTGCCGACGCGTCGAAGCCCGGCGGCAAGCAGAGCTCCGGCGACGTCATCCTCGAGCCGGACGTCGAGACGTTGCTCGAGAAGCTGGTCCCGCGCTACCTCGAAACTCGCGTGTACAACGCGTTGCTCGAATCGCTGACCTCCGAATACGCCAGCCGCCGCATGTCGATGAAGAACGCCACCGACGCGGCCACCGACATGCAGGGCGTTCTGAAGAAGCAGTACAACCGCAAGCGTCAAGAGACGATCACCAAGGAGCTGCTCGACATCGTCGGCGGCGCCGAGGCTGTCCGCTGAAATCGCAGTCATCATGAGCAAGAACAACGGAACCATCGCCCAGATCTTCGGCCCCGTGGTCGACGTGCGTTTCCCCGCCGGCAAGCTGCCCGCGATCTACAACGCGCTCGGCGTGTCCGATCCGGCGCGCAACATCCACTTGACCTTGGAAGTCGCCCAGCACCTCGGCAACGACGTCGCGCGCTGCGTCGCGATGTCGACCACCGACGGTTGCCGTCGCGGCATGGAGGTCGTCGACAGCGGCGCCGCCATCAAGGTGCCGGTCGGCGAGAACACCAAGGGCCGGATCTTCAACGTGCTCGGCGAAGCGCTCGACGCGACGACCCGCGGCGCGTTCACCGCCCAGGAGTCCTGGCCGATCCACCGCCCGGCGCCGAACTTCGAGAGCCAAGAGGCGATCTCCGAGGTGTTCGAGACCGGCCTGAAGGTCGTCGACTTGCTCTGCCCGTTCGCGAAGGGCGGCAAGATCGGCCTCTTCGGCGGCGCAGGCGTCGGCAAGACCGTGTTGATCCAGGAGCTGATCCGGATCACCGCGGTCGAGAAGGGCGGCTTCTCGGTGTTCTGCGGCGTCGGCGAGCGCACCCGCGAGGGCAACGACCTCTGGCTCGAAATGACCGAGGCGACGTACAAGACGCCGGACGGCAAGACCCAGAGCGTGATCGACAACGCCGTGCTCGTGTTCGGCCAGATGAACGAGCCCCCCGGCTCGCGTCTGCGCGTCGCGCTGTCCGGCCTGACGATGGCCGAGTACTTCCGCGAAGTGAAGAAGTCGGACGTGCTGCTGTTCGTCGACAACATCTTCCGGTTCGTGCAAGCGGGCTCGGAGGTTTCGGCGTTGCTCGGCCGTATGCCGTCGGCGGTCGGTTACCAGCCGACGATGGCGAGCGAGATGGGCGCGCTGCAAGAGCGCATCACCTCGACCAAGGACGGCTCGGTCACGTCGATGCAGGCGGTGTACGTCCCCGCGGACGACATCACCGACCCGGCGCCGGTCGCGACGTTCGCTCACCTCGACTCGACGATCATCCTCGAGCGCAAGATCGCCGAGCTCGGCATCTTCCCCGCGGTCGACCCGCTGAAGTCGACGTCGCGCATGCTCGACCCGCAGGTCGTCGGCGAGGAGCACTACAAGGTCGCGCGCGCCGTGCAGCAGATCCTGCAGCGCTACAACGACCTGAAGGACATCATCGCGATCCTGGGCATCGAAGAACTGTCGGACGAGGACAAGCTGGTCGTCGCGCGCGCGCGCCGCATCCAACGCTTCCTCTCCCAGCCGTTCTTCGTCGCCGAGCAATTCACCGGCACGCCGGGCGTGTTCGTGTCCCGCGAGGACACCGTGCGCGGCTTCAAGGAGATCGTCGAAGGCAAGCACGACACGCTGCCCGAGCAGGCCTTCTACATGGTCGGCAACATCGAGGCGGCGGTCGCGCGCGCCAAGCAGTTGGCCGGGAAGTAAGGATCCATGGCCGGCGAGCTCACCCTGCGCGTCATCACGCCCGACCGGATCGTCGTCGACGAGCCGGTCGAGTCCGTGCAAATCCCGGCGCTCGACGGATCGATGGGCATCCTGCCGCGCCACGCGCCGATGGTCGCGGCGCTGCAAGTCGGCGTGCTGCGCTACCGCGGCAAGTCCGGCGAGAAGGTGCTCTTCGTGTCCGAGGGCTTCGCCGAGGTGCGCGACAACCTGTTGCGCGTCGTGTGCGAGGCCGGCGAGACGGCGGGGGAGATCGACGAGAAGCGGGCTCGGGAAGCCGAGCAGCGCGCGCGTGAGCGTCTGTCGCGCAAGGGCGAGGCGGCGACCGCGGCGGAGACCTTCGATCAGCTTCGCGCGGAGGCGGCGCTGCGGCGCGCGCTGATGCGCTTGAAGGTGCTCGAGTACGGTTCGCGCGATCGAGTGCGCAGTTGAGGCGGCCATGACGGCCTCCTGGAAGCGCACGCACACCTGCGGCGAGCTGCGAGCGGCTCACGCGGGCCGCACCGTCGTGCTGAATGGCTGGGTGCAAGCCCGGCGCGACCACGGCGGCATCTACTTCCTCGACCTGCGCGACCGCTACGGCGTGACGCAGATCGTGCTGTCGCAGGCGGTGCTCGGCGATACCAAGCTCGGCCCCGAGTACGTGCTGTCGGTGCGCGGCAAGGTGTCGGTCCGCGAAGGCTCGAACGTCAACCGCGAGCGCCCGACCGGCGAGGTCGAGGTGCTGGTCGAGCACGTCGAGGTGCTCTCCGCGTCGCCGGTGCCGCCATTCCCGATCGAGGAGCAACTCGACACCGCGTTGGACACGCGCCTGCGCTACCGCTACTTGGACCTGCGTCGCGGCAACCTGCAGCGCAACCTGATCCATCGCTCGCGCTTCATCCAGTCGATGCGCCGCGCGTTCGAACGCGAGGGCTTCCTCGACATCGAGACGCCGATCCTGACGAAGGCGACGCCGGAGGGCGCGCGCGACTACCTCGTGCCGAGCCGCGTGCATCCGGGCGAGTTCTACGCGCTCCCGCAGTCGCCGCAGATCTTCAAGCAGATCCTGATGGTCGCGGGGTACGACAAGTACTTCCAGGTCGCGCGTTGCTTCCGCGACGAGGACCTGCGCGCGGATCGCCAGCCCGAGTTCACGCAGCTCGACATGGAGATGTCCTTCGTCGACGAAGAGGACATCTTCGGCGTTTGGGAACGCGTGATGCAGGCGACGATGCGCGAAGCCTGCGGCGTCGAGATCGCCGTGCCGTTCCCGCGCATGTCGTGGGACGAGTCGATGGAGCGCTTCGGCGTCGACAAGCCGGACCTGCGCTTCGGACTCGAGTTGGTCGATGCGAAGGCGTGGGCCGAAACGTGCGAGTTCCAGGTCTTCCGCAACGCGCTCGCCTCCGGTGGCCGCGTGATGGGCATCGTCGTGCCGGCGGTGCACGCGCTGTCGCGCAAGGACGTCACCGGGCTCGAAGAGCACGCGAAGGGCGTCGGCGCGAAGGGGCTCGCCTGGTGGAAGGCGGAGAAGTCGGGCGGCGCGGGTCCGCTCGCGAAGTTCTGCGCCGCGCCGGGGGCCGCGGAGAGCCTGATGAAGCTCATGGGCGCGTCCGACGGCGACACGATCCTGTTCGTCGCCGACCGCGAGGCGATCGTCCGCAAGGTGCTCGGCGACCTGCGCAATCAGCTCGGCCGCAAGTTCGGCCTGGCGAAGGCGGGGGAATGGCGGTTCACCTGGGTGACCAGCTTCCCGATGTTCGAGTGGGACGAGGACTCGAAGCGCTGGTTCTCCGCGCACCACCCGTTCACCGCGCCGGTCGATTGGACCCTGGGCGGTCCGTCGCCGGATCTCGGCAAACTTTCGAGTCGCGCCTACGACCTGGTCCTCAACGGCTGGGAGTTGGGCTCGGGCTCCGTCCGGATCCACCGCGCCGACGTGCAACAGCGGATCTTCGAGATCCTCGGCATCGGGCCGGAGGAACGTCAGCGCAAGTTCGGGTTCCTGCTCGAAGCACTCTCCTTCGGCGCGCCGCCGCACGCGGGTTTCGCGCTCGGCCTCGACCGCACTTCGGCGCTGACCCTCGGCCTGGACAACATCCGCGAGGTGATCGCTTTCCCGAAGACGGCGTCGGCGACCGACCTGATGTGCGGCGCGCCCTCGATCGTCGCGCCGGAGCAGCTCGCCGAGGTCCACATTCGGACGGTGACCGAGCCGGACCCGAAGCCGTGAGACTTCCGCGCGAGTGGCGGAATCTCCGCAACCGATCTATTCTTGGCGCGGTCTCCCGTTCAGGGCCGAGCACGCTTCCGTCTTCTCAACCGCTTCAGTAGGAGCTTCGTGTCAGAGCGCAACTTCCGCGTCAACCGTGGTATCCGCGTCCCGCAGGTACGCTTGATCGATCACAACGGCGAGCAGGTCGGCGTCGTGTCGACCGATGACGCACGTCGTCGCGCCGAGGAAGCCGGGCTCGATCTCGTCGAGGTGTCGCCGACCGCGGTGCCGCCGGTGTGCCGCATCCTCGACTACGGCAAGTTCCGCTATCAGCAGAAGAAGAAGGAGCGCGAGAGCGCCAAGGGCCACCACCACGGCGGCCAGCTCAAGGAGCTCCGCGTGCGTCCGGCGATGCACCAGCACGACCTGGACTACCGCATCGAGCAGGGCCGTCGCTTCCTGGAGGAAGGGCACAAGGTCCAGGTGGTCTGCGTGTTCCGCGGCCGCCAGATGGAGCACCCCGAGATGGGCCACCGCGTGATGGACGCGGTCGTCGCGGGCATGGGCGAACTCGGCAAGATCGAGTCGCCTCCGAAGCTGCTCGGCAAGCGGATGACGATGCTGATCGCGCACCGCTAGGGCGCGCCGACTGGGTTTCTCGCGGCCTGGAGCTCGTTCCGCGGGCTTGCCGGAGATCGCCCGCTGGCGCGAGGCGTCGGCGAACGCTATCGTCTTGCCCTTTTCCAGCCGCCCGGCCCCAATGCCGGGCCCGCGGTCTCGACGGCGTCGTCGGAGCGGGCTCGGAGCCGGTTGGTGCTTCGCAAGGGTCCACCCAATGCCGAAGATGAAGTCGAAGGGAGCGGTCAAGAAGCGCTTCCGCATGTCGAAGAACGGCAAGGCCGTCTGCTCGCGCTCCGGTCGCGGCCACGGTCACGCGGTCTTCAAAGGCAAGACCAGCCGACGCCTGCGCCGTCGCTTGGTCCTCAACGACACCTGGTCCGAGTTGATCAGCAAGATGATGTAGGAGCGACGAGACCATGGTTCGTGTGAGCAACGGTGCCGCCCTGCGGCAAAAGAAGAATCGGCGCCTCAAGCAAGCCAAGGGCTACTGGGGTGGACGTTCGAAGCTGTGGCGTACGGCCACGGAAACCCTGCTGCGCGCGTGGGCGTTCTCGACCCGCGACCGCCGGCAGAAGAAGCGTGAGTTCCGCGCGCTCTGGATCGTCCGCGTCTCCGCGGCGGCCCGCATGCGCGGCATGACGTACTCCGCGTTCATCGATGGCGTCCACAAGGCGAACATCCAACTGAACCGCAAGCAGCTCGCCGAGATCGCGATCCACGACGCCGCGGCGTTCGATCGCATCTGCGAGGAAGCGAAGGCCGCGCGCGCCTAGGCGACGGAGGTTCCGAGTAGACCTGGGGCCGCCGGCGCGCTCGCGACTCGGCGGCCCTTGCAATTCAAAGCCTCAGTATGAGAACCATCGAGGGACTCTTCACGCAGTTGGGCACGCGGCAGGGCGAGGCGACGCAGGCTCAGATACACGTTGTCGCGTCGGTCGCATCGGCCGCGCTTGGGGAGCAGGACGCCGCCCGAGCGGCCGATGCCCTACTCGGGTTCATTGGTGACTCCACAACGCCTGAATGGCGACAGGAGTACATCGCAAACCACGGCGCGGCACTGTCGTCGCTGAGTCGAAGCGTCTGGCGCGGCGCGACTACAACTTGGAACGACGCCGATACCGATCGCTGGGTGCGGGAGCAGTTCCTCGTCGTCAGCATTCGACTCGTTGTACCGCTGCGCGACTACGTGGCCGCGGTCGAGGACCGCTATGCGCCGATTCACTTCGACTTCGGCTTCAAGGAGGTGAAGGAAGGTCTTGAGGCGTCGGTGCTGCACGCCATCGGAGTGTGGCTGGACTGGTGGTTCGTTCCGTACCCACCGATGACAGATGTCGACAACTTCGACGAGCACTATGCGCGCACGGTTGAGTGCGTGGCTCGATCGAAGGCCCTTCTGGCGTTGGTTCCCAACCAATCTGCGGATCACAGACGAGCTGCTGGGCAGATCGCGAACGCGCTGCGCGTACTGTCTTTGGAATACGCGAGTCTCTACGCGGATGTTCTGAGGTCGTTCCTCGATCTTCGGGATGGCGCACAGCAGGCCGTCTTCGACGCGACGCTGCCCGGCCAGCGCGTCGCGCGAGGCGGCTTGCATCCGCTGGTCGCCGTGACGCGCGAGCTCGAGGATCTCTTCACGTCGATGGGCTACGTCGTGCTCGACGGCCCGGAGATCGAGACCGATTACCACAACTTCGAGGCGCTCAACATCCCGCGCGACCACCCGGCGCGCGACATGCAGGACACGTTCCGCCTCGATCCTGAAGGCAAGTTGGTGCTGCGCACACACACGTCCGCGGTGCAAGCGCGCGGCCTGAAGCGGCTCGCGGACGAGATCCGCGCCGGCCGCTTCGCTCCGCCGTTCCGCGCGATCGTGCCCGGCAAGGTGTTCCGTCAGGAAACCACCGACGCATCGCACGAGCACACGTTCCACCAGATGGAGGGTCTGGTCGTCGGCAAGGACATCTCGGTCGGCCACCTGATCGGTGCGATGAAGACGCTCTTGCGCGGCGTGTTCGGCCGCGAGATCGAGATCCGTCTGCGGCCGGGCTACTTCCCGTTCGTCGAGCCCGGCTTCGAGCTCGACGCGCGCTGCCCGTTCTGCAAGGACGGCTGCAGCGTCTGCAAGCGCAGCACGTGGATCGAGCTCCTACCCTGCGGCTTGGTGCACCCGAACGTGCTGAAGGAGTGCGGCATCGATCCCGAGCAATGGAGCGGCTTCGCGTTCGGCCTCGGGCTGTCGCGCCTGGTGATGCTGCGCTACGGCATCGACGACGTGCGCCTCCTCCTGTCCGGCGACCTGCGTTTCCTGGAGCAGTTCTGATGCACCTCTCGTACCGCTGGCTCCAACGGCACGTCGACCTGACCGGCATCTCGCCGGAAGACGTGCGCACGAACCTGACGCTCTCGACCTGCGAGGTCGAGGGCTTGACCCGCTTCGCACCCGCGCTGTCCGACGTCACCGTCGGCTTCGTCGCGGAACGCGCGGCGCATCCCGACAGCGATCACTTGTCGGTGTGCAAGGTCGACGTCGGCGAGCCCGAGCTGCTGCAGATCGTGTGCGGCGCACCGAACGTCGCGCGCGGCCAGAAGGTCGCGGTCGCGACGATCGGCACGACGCTGCCCGGCGACTTCAAGATCAAGAAGTCGAAGATCCGCGGGCAGGAATCCTGCGGGATGATCTGCTCCGAGCGCGAGCTCGGGCTCGGTGACGAGCACAACGGCATCTGGGTGCTCCCCGTGGAGACGCCGATCGGCAAGCGCGTCGCGGACGCGCTCGACCTGGTCGATTGGGTGATCGAGATCGACAACAAGTCGGTGACGCACCGCCCGGACCTGTGGGGACACCGCGGGATGGCCGCGGAGCTCGCCGCGATCTTCCAACGCCCGCTGAAGCCGCTCGACACGTCGCTGCCGCAAACAGGCAACGGACGGCCGTGGGAGGTGCGAGTCGAGACCGACGACTGCCCGCGCTACCTCGCGCTGCCGATCGACGGCGTGCGCTCCGAACGCAGCCCCGAATGGCTGCGCCGGCTGCTGCTCGCGGTCGGGCAGCGTCCGATCGACCTCCTGGTCGACGTGTCCAACTTCGTGATGCTCGATCTCGGTCAACCGAACCACCTGTTCGATCGCACGCGCCTCGCCGGCCGACCGATCGTCGTCCGCAAGGCGCTGCCCGGCGAACGGATGCAGACGCTCGACGCCGTCGAACGCAAGCTGGAGACCGGCGACCTGCTGATCTGCGCGGGCGAGCACCCGGTCGCGCTCGCGGGCATCATGGGCGGCGAAGAGAGCAAGGTCGCGGCGGAGACGCGCGAGCTGCTGCTCGAAGTCGCGAGCTTCCATCCCGCGGTCGTGCGTCGCACGTCGGCGCGGCTCGGTCTGCGCACCGACGCGTCGGCGCGCTTCGAGAAGAGCCTCTCGCCGACGCTCGCGCTCGACGCCGCCGGGCACCTGGTCCGCCTGCTCGCCTCGATCCAGCCCGACATCGTCCTGCCGGCGCCGCTCGCCGACGCGGGACGGTGGAAGGATCCCGCGCGCACCGTGCGCGTGCGACCGGACGTCGTGCGCAAGCGCCTCGGCGCCCCGATCCAAGACGGCGAGATCGTCGGCATCCTGACGCGCCTCGGCTTCGGCGTGACCGAGGCCGGAGGCGCGCTCGATGTCGCGGTGCCGTCGATCCGCGCGACCAAGGACATCTCGCTCGAGCAGGACCTGGTCGAGGAAGTCGGACGCATCTTCCGCTACGGCAACGTGCCCGAGCATCGGCTCGAGGGCTCGCTCGCCGCGCCGCCGATCGATCGCCGGCGCACGCTCGTGCGCAAGGTCGAGGATCGGCTCGCGGGCGTCGGTCGGTTCCGCCAGACGATCGGGTATTCGTTCGTCGCGGACGCGCTGCTCGCCAAGCTCGGCCTCGCCGAGCTGCCGCACTGCGCGGTGATCAACCCGGTCGCCGAAGGCCTGACTCGGATCCGCCGCGCGGTCGCGCCGAGCCTGCTCGCGACGGTCGAGCACAACCGCCGGCACGCGAAGGAGGTGCGCCTCTTCGAGCTCGGCAAGGGCTATCGCCCCGAGTGCGCGGCGCCGAACGGCGAGCCCGCCGAGGTGCACGAGCTCGTGTTGCTCGTCGCGCGCGAGCCCGCGGCGGCGAACGCGCGCTTCGACGACAACGCGCTCGCCGCGTTGCGCGGCGCGATCGACGACGTCTGCTTCGCGCTGCGACTCGATGCGCCCGCGTACGCGAAGGCGGAGCGCGTCGAAGGCGCGCCGTACCTGCATCCGGGCAAGACGCTGTCGTTGCGGCTCGGCGAGCACGAGCTCGGTTGGCTCGCGGCGCTCGATCCGCGCGTCGAGCGCGAGCTCGGCCTGGTCGGCGAGCAGAAGAGCGACGTCGCGCTCGCGACGCTGTCGCTCGATGCGCTGCTCGCCGCGCCGGTGCGCGAGAAGATCTATCGACCGATGCCGCGGTTCCCCGGCGTCAAGGTCGACGTCGCGCTCGCCCTGCCGGCCGCGGTCGCCGCCGAGGACGTCCGCGTCGCGATCGAACGCGCGGCGAAGGGGCTGGCGGGTGCGATCGAGCTCTTCGACGTCTACACCGGCCCGAACGTCGGCGCGGGACGCAAATCGCTCGCGTACCACGTCTACCTCGAGTCCGACGAGCGCACGCTGACCGACCAGGACGCGCAGAAGTTCCTCCAGCGCGTCGAGCGCGCGGCGACCGAGCTCGGCGGCGAGCTGCGGAAGGCGTGAGCCGACGCTCGCGTAGCGAAAGCGCTTCCGACTGTCCGCGCGCCCGGCGTCGAGTATCCTTGAGCCGCCTGCGCCGCAGCCACGCGTGAAAGTCGTCCTCGTCAATCCGCCCAGCCCCCCGGAGTTCCGCGTCAGCCGAGGGCTGATGGGGGGCTTCGGCATGGCCGTCAACCCCGGGCTCCTGTACCCGCCGATCGAGCTCGCGCACGTCGCCAGCGCGCTCGAAGCCGACGGTTTCGAGGTCGCGCTGGTCGACAGCGACGCGCAGGGCCTCGACGCGGCCGCGGCGGAAGCCCGCGTCGTCGCGTTCGCGCCGGAGCTCGTGCTGCTCGACAGTTCCAGCACGTCGCTCGATCGCGACCTCGCGCTGGCGCGCGCGCTGCGCAAGCGGCTCGGCAAGCCGGTCGCGATGCTCGGCTCGCAGGTGACGTACGCGCCCGACGAGATCTTCAAGGGCGGCGACGTCGACGCGGTCGTCCGCGGAGAGCCCGAGTACACGGTCCGCGAGCTCGCTCGACGCGTGCGAGACGGCGCGCCGCTCGCGGGCACCGAAGGCACGTCATGGCTCGGCGCCGACGGCAAGGTCGTGCACGAGCCCGAGCGCGAGAAGATCGCGAAGCTCGACCTGCTGCCGTTGCCCGCTCGCCACCTGCTCGACAACGCGCTCTATCGCTTCCCCGGCGTCGACGGTCCGATCACCACGGTGAAGTCGTCGCGCGGCTGTCCGCTCGACTGCTCGTTCTGCGGCTACACGCTCGCACAGGGGCTGCGCTTCCGTTTCCGTTCGCCCGAGCACGTCGTCAGCGAGCTCGTCGAGATCGTCCGAAAGTGGAACGTGCACCACGTCATCTTCCGCGACCCGATCTTCACGACCCGCAAGGACCGCGTCCACGCGATCTGCGACGGGATCCTGGCCGAGAAGCTCGACCTGGTCTGGCAGTGCGAGACCGCGGTGAAGACGCTCGATCGGCCGCTGCTCGAGAAGATGGCCAAGGCGGGCTGCCGCCACATCTCGCTCGGCGTCGAGTCGGGCAACGTCGAGATCCAGAAGAAGCACTGCGGCGCGAAGCTGCTCGACGGCAACAAGGCGATCGACTTCGAGCGCTGCCGCGAGGTGTTCGACGCGTGCCGCGAGCTCGGCATCGAGACGCGCGCGTTCTGCATGGTCGGCTTCCCCGAGGAGACGCCGCAGATGGTCGACGAGACCTTCGCCCTGGTCGAGCACTGCGATCCCGATCAGGTGCAGTTCTGCGCGGTGACCGCGTACCCGGGCACGCCGCTCTACAAGATGCTGCGCGGCGAGCGCGATTTCGACTTCGCGTTGATGACCGGCTTCCAGGCGCTCGAAGGCAACGAGCACATGACCGCCGCGCAGATCGAGAAGAAGATCCGCGAGGGCTATCGGCGCTTCTACACGCGCCCGAAACGGCTCGCACGCGAGTTCCGTCACCCCGGACGGCTCGCCGGCAAGGTCGTGCGGTACTTCACGTTGTTCGCCAAGCGCGCGTGAACGCGTCCGACGCTGCGGACTCGCTCGTACGCCCCGGCCGGAGCGATCGAGAGGCCAGCGCGACCGCGTGATCGCGATGGTTTCCGCTCGCGTCGCGACGCGCTAGGCTCGCGGCGGTCCCCAGAGGAGACGCTGGCATGACCGAGACCGATCGCGGCTTCCCAAGCATTCGGAGCTTCCCTTCGACGCCGGAGTTCCGCCAGCACAGCCGCCTGCACGATCCGACGACGCGCGAGCGGATGTACGCGGAGTCGCTGCGCGATCCGGGCGCGTTCTGGAGTCGCGTCGGACGCGAGCTGCCGTGGCAACGCGTCTGGACGCGCGCGTTCGAAGCCTCGGAGAACGGCGAGGCGCATTGGTTCGTCGGCGCGCGCTCGAATGCGTCCACCGTGTGCCTCGACCAACACATCGAGTCGTTGTCGGGCGGTCGGCTAGCGGTGATCCACGACGGCGAACGCACGGAGCGTCGCACGCTGACCTACACCGAGCTCCACGTCGAGGTCGGCCGCTTCGCGAACGCGCTCGCGGCGCTCGGAGTCGCGCGCGGCACGCCGGTCGCGATCCACTTGCCCGCGATCCCCGAGCTCGTCGTCGCGATGCTCGCTTGCGCGAGGCTCGGCGCGCCACACGCGGTGCTGCCTTGGACGCTCTCGTCCGACGCGTTCCGCGAGCGCGTTCGCGCTTCGGGCTGCGAGCTCGTGGTCACCACCGACCTCGGCGACGTCGCAGTCGGCGGCGACGGAGTCCGGAGCGCCGGCCCGGACATCGCGGCGAAGGCCGCGGTCGACGCGGCGCTCGCGCACGCACCGAGCGTGAGGCACGTCGTCGTCGTGCGCCGCGGTTCCGGCCACGTGCCGTGGGTCCACGGCCGCGACGTCTGGTTCCACGACGTCGTCGCGTCGGCGAGCGACCAGTGTCCGCCCGCGGCGCTCGACTCCGACGCACCGCTCTGCGTCCTCCACGGCGCGGACGCCGACCGCGGCGTCGTCCACGCGACCGGCGGCTACGTGGCGTCGGCGTACCTGTCCGCGCAGTACGCGTTCGACCTGCGCGAAGGCGACGTGCTCTACTGCACCGCGGAGCCGAGCACCGCCGCATGGCATGCGTACGGCGTCTACGGCGCGCTCGCGAACGGCGTGACGATCGTGCTGCACGACGGCGCGCCGAACGGACGCGCGCCCGCCCGCCAACTCGAAGTCGCAGCGCGCCATCGCGCGACCGTGCTCTGCTCCACGGCCGACACCCTTCGCGCGTTGGCTCGCGACGGCGCCGCGGGCCCTCGTGGCCTCGCGCTCGAGTCGCTGCGGCTCCTGGGCTCGCTCGGCGCGCCGCTCGATCCCGCGACATGGCTCTGGTTCCGCACCGCCGTCGGCGGCGAGCGCTGTCCCGTCGTCGATGCGTGGTGCAGCCCGGAGTCCGGCTCGATCCTCTTCGCGCCCTTGCCCGGCGTCGATGCGACGAAACCGGGCTCGTCGGGCCGACCGTTCTTCGGCGTCGAGCCCGTGCTCGTCGACGCGCTCGGCCGCGAGGTGCCGCAGGGCACGGTTGGGCGCCTGCTGCTCGCACGCCCGTGGCCGTCGCGATGCCGCGGCGCGGAGGCCCGGGCGTCTGCGGAGCGCCAGCGTTTCGACACCGGAGTGTTCGCGCGGTGCGACGCCGACGGCGACTACTGGTTCGGCGGAAGCGCTCGCTGAGGGCGGCTCACGCCGGCTCGTCGTGCTTCCACCAGTCGGTCGAGGCGACCTGGGCGATGCCCTCGGCGTAGCTGCGCGGGTGCCAACCGAGCTCGTCGACCGCGTTGGTGATGTTGTGCTCGTGGTGCAGGTTGAAGTACGAGCTCGCGCGACGGTCCGCGGTGGTGTCGGTGAAGAAGCCCTTAAGGAAGATCAGGCGGTCGGCCCACTTCTTCGAGATGTTGCGACGGCGAACCGTGCCGCCCGCGGCGCGGATCGTCAGGTCGATGAACTCGTTGTAGGAGATCGCGGAGGGACCCGCGAGCTCGTACACGCAGTCGACGCCGCGCTCGAACGCGAAGAAGCGCTTGACCGCGTCGACGACGTCGTCGACGTGCACCGGGTTGATCTTCGAGACACCGTCGTGGGGGATCAGCATCCGCCCGCCCTGCTTCGCGCACTTGCGCAGCAGCGGCGCGGTGTGGCGGTAGTCGCCGACGCCGTACACCAGAGTCGGTCGGAACGACGCCCACTCGATCCCGGAGCCGCGGATGATCTTCTCCTGCACGCGCTTGGAGTCGCGGTAGTAGCTGTAGACCGGCGCGCCGATCACCGCCGACGACACGACCCAGATCCGGAAGCCCTTGTTCGCGTGCGCTTTCGCTTCGTCGAGCAGGTGCTCGGTCCCCTTGATGTTGACCTGTTGCATCTCGGCGTCGCCGAGGTGCTCGTGCGCGCTCGCGAGGTGGAGCAGCAGGTCGCAGCCGGAGAGGAACCCGTCCAGCGACTTGCGGTCGACCAGGTCGCCGGTGTGGATCTCGATCGGCTTCGGGCCCGGTTGCTCGATGGCGGATTCGCGTCCGCGCCGGGCTAGCACGCGGACGTCGTGGCCGGCCGCGGCCATGCCGCGGACCATGTACTTGCCGATGAAGCCGGTCGCGCCAGTGATCGCAATGCGCATGGGGAAGTCGTCTCGGGGGAACGCGGGATTGTATTCGCGCGCCGACGGCGGAGAAAGGACGGGGAGCTGTCGCTCCGTCGGATGCCGGGCAAAATGGGCGGATGCAAACTCCGACGGACGGCGCGCGAGCGCCCTTCGCGTTGCTCTCCGCGCTGCCGCAGGAACTCGGTTCGCTCCGTGAGCGCGCGACCGCGCGGCGGCGCGTGCTCGGGCTCGAGATCTTGGAGATTCCGATCGGAACGACGCGGGTGCTCGCCGCGGTCTCCGGCGTCGGCAAGGTCCAGGCTGCCCGCACGGCGACGATCCTCTTCGCCGAGGGCGCGCGCAGCGGGCTCTTCGTCGTCGGCACCTGCGGCGGGTTGAGGCAGTCGCTGGCGCCCGGCTCGTTGGTCCACTGCACGCGCGCGGCGCAGACCGACTTCGTGCGGCTCGAAGGCCGGGAGAGCGAGCCCGATCCTCGTTTGCTCGCGGCGTGGCGCGAGGTCGCGCCGGGCTCGGC
>JADLBP010000008.1 GCA_020847695.1 Planctomycetota bacterium | reverse complement strand
GCGATCAGCATCGCGACCCCGAGCGCGACGTTGTAGAAGGGCACGTTCGCGTTCAGCCCCGCGAACGCGCTGCCGTTGTTGTTGCCGGCGGACGAGAACGCGTAGAGCACTTCGCTGAAGCCGTGCACGCCGGGGTCTTGGACCGACGCGCGTCCGACCTCGGTCGACACGGCGAGCGCGGTGCCGACCAGCACCGCGAAGCACGGCGCGAGGATGCCGAGCGACGCCATCTGCACCTCGAAGCGCTCGATCTTCTTGCCGAGGTACTCCGGCGTGCGCCCGACCATCAGTCCGGCGAGGAACACCGCGACCAGCGCGAAGAGCACCAGGCCGTAGAGCCCGGAACCGACGCCACCGAACACGACTTCGCCGAGCTGCATCAGCACCATCGGAGCGAGCCCGCCGAGCGGCGTGAACGAGTCGTGCATCGAGTTGACCGAGCCGTTGGACGCCGCCGTGGTCGCGGTCGCCCAGAGCGCCGACTCGAACGCGCCGAAACGGACCTCCTTGCCCTCGGCGTTGCCGCCGGATTGCAGCGCGCTCGCGGCTTGGTCGGCTCCCAGCTCGTCGAGTCGCGGGTTGCCGCGTTCCTCCGCGCCGACCGCGAGCACCGCGAGCGGCACGAACACGAGCAGCATCGCCGCGAAGAGCGCGCGCCCTTGCCTGCGATCGGCGACCAGGCGACCGAACGCCGCGCAACACGCGACCGGCAGCAGCAGGATCGCGAGCAGCTCGAGGAAGTTCGAGAGCGGCGTCGGGTTCTCGAACGGGTGCGCGGAGTTGACGTTGAAGAAGCCGCCGCCGTTGGTGCCGAGCTGTTTGATCGCGACCTGCGACGCGACCGGCCCGAGCGCGAGCGTCTGCTCGCGGACCGCGGCGCCGGTCGAGTCGGTGGTCGGCTCGAGCAGTTGCACCGTCGCGGCGGGCTCGAGCGTCTGCACGACGCCTTGCGAGACCAGCGCGAGCGCGAGCACGACCGAAAGCGGCAGCAAGACGTGCACGGTCGAGCGGACGAGGTCGGCCCAGAAGCTGCCGAGCGTGCTCGCGCCCGCGCGCCGGAAGCCGCGCGCCAGCGCGAAGAAGACCGCGAGGCCGGTCGCGGCCGAGACGAAGTTCTGGACTCCGAGGCCGAGCGCTTGGACCAAGTAGCTCAGCGTCGTCTCGCCGCCGTAGCTCTGCCAGTTGGTGTTCGTGACGAAGCTGATCGCCGTGTCGAACGCGAGGTCCGGCGTGGTGCCGGCGAAGCCCGCGGGGTCGAGCGGCAGCGAGCCTTGCAGCCGCAGCAACGCGTACAGCGCGACGACGCCGACGAGCTGGAACGCGAGCAGAGCGAGCGCGTACTGCCGCCACGTCATCTCTCTCGCCGGATCGACGCCGCCGATCCGGTAGAGCGCACGCTCGAGCGGGGCGAGCACGCGCGCCGGTCCGGGGTTCTCCCCGGCGCCGATCGCGCCGAGGTACGAGCCCAGCGGCCACGCGAGCGCGATCAATGCCGCGAGGAAGAGGGCGAGTCGCAGCCAGGAGTCGAGGCTCATTCGAAGCGCTCCGGTTGGAAGAGGGCGACGAACAGGTAGACGGCGAGCCCGACGCAGAGCAGCGCGGCGAGCGAGTAGAGGATCGTCACGGGCGACCTCCTCGGTTCTCGCGCTTCAGGGCGAGCGGCAGCGCGAGCACGATGAACGCAGCGATCAGCGACGCGACGTAGACGATGTCCATGGGTCCCTTGCACGCGATTTCGGCGTGTCCTCCAGACCCTAGGCCGCGTTCCGCGCGCTCGCCCGCTAAATGGACCGCGCGCGGCGCTAACGCGGCGCTAAAACGCCGCGCGCGGGCGGTGGCGCGGCGGTCGGTCGGCGCGCGTCAGCCGTGCGCCGCGCGGTCGACGAACCACACGACGCGTTCGCGCGCGGTGACGCGCGCCGCGGGCAGGGCGCGGTCGACGTCGTCGCGCGGCGCGAGCACGCGGCGCAACGCGTCGCGCTTCGAAGCGCCGCCGATCAGGAAGAAGACGGCCCGCGAGCGCGCGAAGACCGGCAGCGTCAGCGTCAGGCGATGCGGCGGCGGCTTCGCGCGGGTCTCGACGTGCACGACCCAACGCTCGCGCTCGGCGAGCGCGGGCTCGCCCGGGAACAGCGACGCGACGTGCCCGTCCTCGCCCATGCCGAGCATCGCGACGTCGAACGTCGCGTCGGCGCCGAAGAAGTCGCGGAGCTCGCGCTCGTGCGCGCGCGCGGCGGCGTCGTGGTCCGCAGCCTCGGCGGGCATCGGATGGATCGAGGAGCGCGGGATCGCGAGCGGCGCGAACAGCGCCTCGCGCGCCGCGCGGAAGTTCGAATCGGGCGAGTCGAACGGCACGCAGCGTTCGTCGCCGAAGAACCAGTGCACGCGCGACCAGTCGAGCGCTCGGGCGTGCTCCGCGACCAGGCGTTCGAAGAGCCGCTTCGGCGTCGAGCCGCCCGCGAGCGCGAACGACGCGCGGGGCGCGCGCGTGAGAGCGGAAGCGAGCTCGCCGACGACGAACCGCGCGGCCGCCGAACACTGTTCGTCGACGTCCGCGTGCACGCGCACGTCGCGCGGGAGGTCGGCGCTCATCGCTGGGCCCAGCGCTGGTCGTGGCGCGCGACGAGCTGCTCCGCCGCGGCCGGACCCCACGAGCCCGCGGCGTAGCCGTGCACCGCGCGCGGCCGTTCGAGCACCGGAGTGAAGAGCTCCCAGCTCTTCTCGACCTCGTCCGCGCGCACGAAGAGCGTCTGATCGCCCTGCACGATGTCGGCGAGCAGCGTCTCGTACCCGTCCGGCAGCGAGGCGAAGTTCTCGTGGTAGCGGTACTGCATCCGTTGCGAGCGCATCGCCATGCCCTCGCCGGGCGCCTTCACTTCGAAGGAGAGGTCGAAGCCCTCGTCGGGCTGCACGGTGATCACCAGTTGGTTCGACGAGAGCACGCACGTGTTGAACGGCTGGAACATCGAGACCGGCGGACAGCGGAACGAGACGGTGATCTGCGACAGCCGCTTCGGCATGCGTTTGCCGGTGCGCAGGTAGAACGGCACGCCTTGCCAGCGCCAATTCGAGACGCTGACGCGCAGCGCGACGAACGTCTCCGTCGTCGACGTCGGCGCGACGCCCTTCTCGCCGAGGTAGCCGCACACCGGCGCGCCCTCGATCGTGCCCGGTCGGTACTGGCCGAACACGACGTCGTCGTCGGCGATCGGCGCGATCGAGCGCAGCACCTTCACCTTCTCGTTGCGGATCGCGTCGGCCTCGAACTGCGCGGGCGGCTCCATCGCGGTCAGGCAGAGCAGTTGCGTCAGGTGGTTCTGCACCATGTCGCGCAGCGCTCCCGCTTGCTCGTAGTAACCGGCGCGGCTCTCGACGCCGAGCTCCTCGGAGACCGTGATCTGCACGTTGTCGATGCGATCGCGGTTCCACACCGGCTCGAAGAGCGCGTTGGCGAAGCGGAAGACGAACAGGTTCTGGACGGTCTCCTTCCCGAGGTAGTGATCGATCCGGTAGACCTGCGTCTCGTCGAACCAGCGGTGGAGCAGTTGGTTCAACGCCTTCGCACTCGCGAGGTCGCGCCCGAACGGCTTCTCGATCACCAGGCGCGTCGTGCCTTCCGAGCGATTGAGACCGACCGCGCCGAGGCCTTCGATCGTGCTCGGGAACGCCTGCGGCGGCAGCGAGAGGTAGAAGATCCGGTGGTGCGGCAGCGCATGCTGGTCCTCGATCGCCGCGATCCGCTCGGCGAGCGCTTGGTAGCTCGCGGCGACGCCGTCCTGGACTTGCGCGTAGTCGAGCGCGGCGACGAACGCGGCGCGCGCGGCCTCGCGCGACGTCAGTCCCGCTTGGTCGAGCGAGCGCTCGCACAGTCCGCGGAAGCTCGCGTCGTCGAGATCGCCGCGGCGCGCGACGCCGAGCACGCGGAAGCGTCCGTCGATCACGCCGCGCTCGAGCAGCCGGAACAGCGCGGGCAGGAGCTTGCGGTGGAAGAGATCTCCCGTGGCGCCGAAGACGACGATCAGGTGCGGGTCGATGCTGGTGGGCCCCATGCGTGCGTTCCTCGGTCCGAGGAGCGTAGGTGCCGCGCCCGACGCGAACAAGCGCGCCGAGCGATCGCCTGGCGCACTCGCTCCTCGTCGCGCGCGGAGCGCCGGCCTGTGGTCCAGGGTCGCGTCGCCCGAGCGCGTTCGCGACCGCGTGCTAGGCTGAGTTGGTGATGGCGAGCGTCTTCGTGCGGCGGTGCTGGTGCGAACGCTGCGCGACGTGCGGCGAGGTCACGCCGCACAGCCGCGCGCTCGATGCGTGGCGCGTCGTCGCGGCGCTGGTGCTCGGATTCCTCGGAGCACGCGCGTTCGCACTGCAGCTCGGCCCGGGCGCGAGCTTGCTCCCCACCGTCGGTGCGCTCGGTTTCGCGTTCTCGGCATGGCGCGGATACCGCGCCGGCGCCTGCGAGCGCTGTCGTTGGAAACGACGGAAGGCGGCGCGGCGGACCGAGCTCGATCCGCGCAGCACGACGACGACTATCGACTTCTGACGCCGTCGCCGCGGAACAGCTCTGCGATCGCCGTCTCGCGGAACGCGAAGATGCGCGTCAGCTTCGGCTTGACGATCAGCGCGTTCGCGACGGCGCCGAGCGGTCCGAGCGGCGGCGAGTAGAACACGGTGTCGAACATCTTCGTCGCGCCGCCGTCGGCGACGAAGCGGTGCTCGTGCCACCAGCACGCGTACGGTCCGGAGAGCTGCGCGTCGACGAAGCGCCGGCCCGGTTCCCACACGTCGATCCGCGTGCGCCAGCGCATCGGCACGAGCCCGAGCCGGATGCGGTAGTCGATCAGCGTGCCGACGCGCATCTCGATCGGACGCGGCGTCAGGATCGTGAACGAGAGCTCCTTCGGCGTCAGGCGCTCGAGGTTCTCGGCGAGCGAGAAGAACTCGAACACGCGCTCCAGCGGCGCATCGACCCGCGTCCCCGCGCGCAGCACGAAGCGCGGCGGTCGTTCAGCGAGGTACGTTTCGCGCGGAACGTCGCGCGCTCTCTCGATCGTCACGGGTTGGAGCATCGGAATCCGGGTCCGCGTTCATAGACTACGAGCGCGCGAAACGCAGCGTTGCGATTCGACCGCGCACGCACGAATGCAGCCCGTCACACCGTCCGACTCCGCGCCGTCGCGCAAGCCGCGCATCGGCGTCAGCTCCTGCTTGCTCGGCGCTTCGGTGCGCTGGGACGGCGGCCACAAGCGCGACCGGTTCCTCACCGACGTGCTCGCGGGCTTCGTCGAGTGGGTCGACGTGTGCCCCGAGGTCGGAATCGGCCTCGGCACGCCGCGCGAGACCGTGCACTTGCTCGGTCGACCCGAGGGGCCGCGCCTCGTCGGTACGAAGACCGGCGCGGACCACACCGAAGCGATGGAGAGCTTCTCGCGCGCGAAGGTCGACGAGCTCGCCGCGCTCGACCTCGCCGGCTACGTGCTGAAGAGCGACAGCCCGAGCTGCGGCATGGAGCGCGTCCGCGTCTACAACCACAAGGGCATGGCGGAACGCCGCGGCACCGGCGCGTTCGCGCGCGTGCTGGTCGAGCGCTTCCCGTTGCTGCCGATCGAGGAAGAGGGCCGCCTCAACGACGACGTGCTGCGCGAGTCGTTCCTCGACCGCGTGTTCGCGTACCAACGCTTCCTCGATTTCCGCCGCGGTCCGCTGACCGCGCGCGCGATCATCGACTTCCACCGCGTGCACAAGTACCAGCTGATGGCGCACAGCCCGAAGCACTACTCCGAGCTCGGTCGGTTGGTGTCGCTCGCCGGGACCTCGGATCGCACCGAGCTCGTGCAGCAGTACGGGCGTCTCTTCATGCACGCGCTCGGCGAGCACGCGACCCGCAAACGCCACTTCAACGTGCTCCAACACCTCGCCGGTTACTTCAAGGAAGAGCTCGACGCCGAAGGCAAGCGCGAGCTCGGCCAGGCCTTCGAGGACTACAAGAACCGGGTCGTCCCGCTGGTGGTCCCGATCGCCCTGGTGCGCCACCACGTGCGCGCGTTCGACGTCGCGTACCTGAAGGACCAGACCTACCTCGCGCCGAGCCCGAAGGAGCTGACGCTCCGCAACTACACCTGACGCCCGCGCGTTAGGATTTCGGTGTGCAAGCCGCCCTCGTCGCCGTGGAGACCGAGACCGCGACGGACACGCGCGTCCGCCTGTCGCCGCACTGGAAGGTGATCCTGCACAACGACGACGTGACGACGTTCGAGTTCGTCATCCGGTTGTTGGTCGAGCTCTTCCACAAGGACCTCCAGGAGGCGGTGCGCCTGACCAACCAGGTGCATCACGCCGGCTTCGCCGTCGTCGAGATCACGACGAAGGAGCGCGGTGAGCTCTACGTCGAGCAGATCCGGTCGCTCGCGCGGCCGCGTGGTTTTCCGCTGACCGCGACGCTCGAGCCGGTCTGAGCCCGAGCGCGGCTTCGCGGGATGCAGCGCCTCGGGCCGCGTGCTGCGCGCGGCACTCCGGTTGCGAAGGCCGGTCCTCGTGCGCTCGTCCGAACGAGGCCACCGCTCCTCGCGATCGGCGTCGTCGTCGCGGCCGGGCGTTTTCCACGCTGACGCGACGCGCTGGGCCCGCAGGGCCGGGAGGAAACGATGAAAACGCAACTGCTGTTGTTGGGTGCCCTGGTCGTGTGCGGCTGCCGCAAGGAGGCCGAAGCGGCAGAGGATTGGACAACCTACAATCCGCCCTCGGGCGAACAGCCGGCCGATCCGCGCGCGGTCGAGGCCGCGACGCCGTCTGCTGCGACCGATACCCAGAAGTCCCCGGAGCCCGATCTTCGCAACGAGCTGGTGATCGTGCCCGACGCGCCGAAAGCGGCGATGACGCCGGACGACCTGCAGTTCGTGCAGCAATCCACCTACGACGGGCTCTACGCGGTTCTCGCGTCGCAGCTCGCGCTCGAGAAGAGCACGTCGGAGCCGCACCGTCGCTTCGCGCAGAAACTGATCGACGAGCACTCGGCTTCGAACAAGGAGCTCGCGGACCTCGTGCGCATCAAGGGCGGCGAGGTGCCGACGACGCTGGACGCGTCGCGGCAGCGGAAGCTCGACGAGCTCGACGCACTCGAGCCGCAGGCCTTCGACGGCGCGTACCGCGACGCACAGATCCAGGCGCACGAGGACTCGATCCGACGGTTCGAGGACGCGGCGGGCGTCGTCGACGATCCCGAGCTCCTGACGTTCGCCCAGCGCTTGCTCCCGACGCTGCGCGAGCACCGTCGCGAGCTCGACGAGCTCCACGAGACGCCCTGACAGCGCTCGCAGCGGAGTCGATCCATCCTCCAAGCCGCGCGGGCCCGCGTCGGTCCGGACCTCCAGCCGGCTCGTCACGCGTTCCGCGCGGCTCCTCGTGGTTGAAGCAGAGCGAGGAGGACGATGCCGGCGAGGAACCCGCCGACGTGGGCCCACCACGCGATGCCGCCGCTCGTGCCGGAGCCCCCGAGTGCGAGCATGCCGCTGAAGAACTGCGTCGCGAACCAGAAGAGCAGGAACACGAACGCCGGCACCTCGAAGAACAGAGGCAGGATGAACACCGGCACCAGCGTGACGACGCGCGCGGTGGGGAAGAGCACGAAGTACGCGCCCATCACGCCGGCGATCGCGCCCGACGCGCCGATCGCGGGCACCGTCGACTCGGGCTGCGTGTAGACGTGCAGCGCGCTCGCGGCGATCCCGGAGAGCAGGTAGAAACCGAGGAAGCGCAGCGAGCCGAGCTTGTCCTCGACGTTGTCGCCGAAGATCCAGAGGCACCACAGGTTCGAGAGCAGGTGGATCCAGCCCGCGTGCAGGAACTGGCTGGTCAGGAAACCGAGCCACGGGTGGCCGTCGAGGCCGAGCTGGAAACGAACGGCTGGTTCGATCACCAACGCGGGCACGACGCCGAACTCGAAGGTCATCCGCGTGAGCTCGTGCTCGGAGCACTGGAGCTCGAACGCGAACGCGCCGAGGTTGGCGAGGATCAGGACCCACGTCGCCACCGGCAGGTGCTTGGAGGGGATCGTGTCGCGCAGCGGGAACACGCGCCGCACCCTAGCGCCCGGTGCGGAATCGCCGGAGCGGCGGGGAGGGTCGCGCGCGGCGGCGTCCGAGCTCGCCTTTGGATTTGGAAACTAGAACTTGTTCAAAAAAGGCCTTGACGGGGCCGCCGGCGGTGCCGATAACGTTATTGAACACGTTCAACCGTCAACCGGAGACCCCGATGTCCGACTCGATCGTCGTCACGTACTTCGCCTACCTCGCGCTCTCGATCGCGCTGACCGCCTGGGTCGCGCGCACGCTCCACCGGAACGGTCGAGCGTTCCTGGTCGACGTCTTCCGGGGCAACCAGGGCCTCGCGGACTCGGTCAACCACCTGCTGGTCGTCGGCTTCTGGCTGATCAACCTCGGGTTCATCAGCTCGACCCTCGCGGCGCACCAAATGGTGAAGACGACTCGGGGCGCGATCGAGCTGTTGTCCGACAAGGTGGGGGCGGTGCTCGTGGTGCTCGGGGTGATGCACTTCTTCAACCTGTTCGTCTTCACCGCGATCCGGTCGCGCAGCCGGACGCTCGCGCTGCGCGACGCGCGCGCGCAAGAGTCGTGGTCTCCGCGCACCGGCCCGTCGGCGAGCTGAGGCGCGCGATGGACACCGAACTCGCCGAGCTTCCGCCTCGCCGACGCACGCTGGTCGCCGGCGCCCGTGTCGCGGTCACCGGCGCGGGCGGCTACTCGGGTCGCGTGCTGACGCGCGCGTTGCTCGACGCGGGGACCCGCGTGGTCAACCTGACCGGCGCGCCGGAACGTGCGACGCCGTTCGGCGAGCGGATCGAGTCGCGTGCGTTCGCGTGGGAGCGACCTGGCGAGCTCGAGCGCTCGCTCGCCGGCTGCGAGGTGCTCTTCAACACCTATTGGATCCGCTTCCCGCGCGGCGCGGCGACGCACGAGCTCGCGGTCCGGCGCTCCAGCGAGCTCTTCGACGCCGCGCGACGCGCGGGCGTGCGGCGGATCGTCCACACCAGCATCGCCAAGCCCGACCTCGGCTCGCCGCTCTCGTACTACCGCGGCAAGGCGGAGGTCGAGCGAGCGCTGCGCGCGAGCGGCGTCGGCCACGCGATCCTGCGGCCGACGGTGCTGTTCGGCGACGGCGACGTGTTGCTCAACAACATCGCGTGGTGCGTCCGTCGCTTCCCGTGCTTCCTCGTGCCGGGCGACGGACGCTACCGAGTGCAGCCGCTGCACGTCGCCGACTTCGCAGCCGCGCTCGCGCGGGCGGCGGAAGCGGACGGCGACTCGACGTCGGACGCGGTCGGCGCGGAGACCTACGAGTTCCGCGAGCTCGTTCGCACGGTCGCGGGCGCGCTCGGACGGCGCGTCGCGGTCGTCGGAGCGCCGAAATCGGTCGTCCGCGCGGCGACCGCGGTGCTCGGAACGTGCGTCGGCGACGTCATGCTGACTTCGCAGGAGATCGAGGGTCTGTGCGCGGGGTTGCTCGCGACCGACGCGCCGCCGGTCGGCTCGCGACGGCTGTCGAGGTGGCTCGGCGAGCACGCGGACGACCTCGGCGTCCGCTACGCGAACGAGGTCGCGCGTCACTACCGCCGCTGAGGCTCACGAGCGCGTGCTCGCGGGCGTTCGGCGCGCGCCGCGCCGTCGCCCGAGGGCCTGGCGGCGAACGCAGGCGCCGGCCGACTGTCCGCGACGCGCCGGCGATCGGACGGCGATCGCGCACGAAGCGCTCGCGCGCCGTTCAACGCGGGCGCCGAACACCGTAGGCTCGTGCCGATGTCACCGGCCAAGAAGGACGCGGGCGCGCCGAAGAAGGGCGAGCGAACGCGCGCGAAGATCCTCGACACCGCGCTCGCGCTCTTCCAAGAGCACGGCTACGAAGCGACGACGATGCGGCGGATCGCCGAGGGAGCGGGCGTCGCGCTCGGCAACGCGTACTACTACTTCGAGTCCAAGGAGCACCTGATCCAGGGCTTCTACGCGAAGACGCACGTCGAGCATCTCGCCGCGTGCGAGCCGATCCTCGCGCGCGAGAAGGACCTGGTCGCGCGGCTGAAGGGCGTCCTGCACGCGAAAGTCGACACCGCCGAGCCGTACCACCGCATCTCCGGCGTGCTCTTCAAGAGCGCGGCGGATCCGAAGAGCCCGCTGAGCCCGTTCAGCTCCGCATCCGCCCCGGTGCGCACCGACGCGATCGAGCTGATGCGCCGCGTGGTCGACGAGTCGGACGGGCGGCTGCCGAAGGACCTCGCGGAGCGGCTGCCGGAGATGCTCTGGCTGCACGAGATGGCGATCATCCTCTTCTGGCTGCACGACGAGTCGCCGGGCCGCGCGCGCACGCGCCATCTGATCGATCGCACCGCCGACCTGGTCGCCAAGTTGGTCTCGGTCGCCAGTTTTCCGCTGATGAAGCCGCTGCGGACGAGCGCGCTCGAGCTCTTCGACGAGCTGAAGCACGACGCGACGCCCGGCGCGTGACCGCGACCCTTCAGCGCGCGCCGAACCCCTTCGGCGGAGGGGCGACGAGCTCGAGGCGGCGACCGTCGGCGGGGTGGTCGAGCTCGAGCTTCCACGCGTGCAAGCCCATGCGGGCGCCCGCGGTGCCGTAGCGCGGGTCCCCGACGATCGGATGGCCGAGCCACGCGAGGTGCGCGCGGATCTGGTGGCGGCGACCGGTCTCGAGCTGGACCTCGACCAGCGTCGACGCACCGCGCGTCTCCCGCGTCGCGTAGCGGGTCCGCGCCGCCTTGGCCTCCGGATGGCGCCCGACGCGCACGAAGAGCCCGCGATCCTCCCAGAGCGGCTGGTCGATCACTCCCGCGGGCGGCGTCGGCCGACCCTCGACCAGCGCGAGGTACGTTTTGCGCGCGCGTTCCCACGCCGCCTGCACCGACTCCTGCACCTCCGCGGAGCGCGCGAACAGCAGCACGCCGGACGTCTCGCGGTCGATGCGGTGCGCCGGCCAGAGCCGAGCCGGCGATTTGGCGCGCGCGAGGTGGTCGCGCACGAGCGCGAGCGCCGTCGCTTGCTTCTCACGCTCGGTCGAGACCGACAAGAGTCCCGCGGGCTTGTCGATCGCGACCAAGTCGTCGTCGAGGTGGAGCAGCTCGATCCCCGCCGGCGCCTCGCGCTCGATCTCGACGTCGTCGCGGTCGCCGACGCTGACCTGGTCGCCGACCGTGACGAAGTCGTTGCGTCGCCAGGTCGCGCCGTTGACGCGGACGGAGCCCGCGCGGATGCGCTGTTCGAGCGTCGAGCGTTTCCAACCCGGCAAGCTGCGCCGCAGGAACTCGAGCAACCGCCCGGGTGCGTCGACCACGAATCGCTCCGCCATCGCCGCGAGCGTAGCGTCGCCGCGCGAGGGTTTCGCGGCCGCTTCGCGCATTGAACCGACCGCGCGGGGGGATACGATCCGGCGCGGAAAGCACCGCTCTCGCATGGTGTCCAAGAAACAGCGTCGCTCGATGAGCGCCGGCGTCGGGCAGAGCCCCGGCGCCTTGCGCATCCCCCAGGACGCGCTGCCGACCAGGATCGCGTGGACGCGCTTCGACGAACAGGGCTTCGATCGCAAGGAGGACGTGTCGGTCGACGAGCTCGCCAAGCTCGTGCAGCAGCCTGGCAAGCATTGGATCGACGTCATCGGGTTCGGCACCGAGCGCGTGCTCGAGCGGATGCGCGCGCAGTTCCAGATCCCGTGGCTCGGGCTCGCCGACATCGTCAACGTCCCGCAGCGGCCGCGCATCGAGGTGCACCGCGAGGG
>JADLBP010000007.1 GCA_020847695.1 Planctomycetota bacterium | reverse complement strand
GGGCGAGCAGCCCCGCGAGGAGCCACGTCAGCGGCAGCAGCGCGAGGTACGCGTAGCGATCGGCGACCAACTGCGGCCCCGACTGCAGGAAGCCGAGCACCGGCGCGATCGTCGCGAGGTACGCGAGCCACGCGATCGACACGTTGCGCGCCCGTCCGAACAGCGCGAGCGCGCCGAGAGTCAGCACACCGGCGAGCGCGAGCGCGCCGCCGAAGCGCAGCGACGCGAGCGGGAGCTGGTGCGGCAGCTCGACCAGCGGCACCAAACCGCTCGGCCACAGCGTCTTCCACGGGTAGTGCACGATGCCGAAACCCGCTTGCGCGATGCGCTCGGAGAGCGTGTGCGCCGCGAGGTCGGGCTGCGTGTACGCATGGAGCCCTTGCGCCCACGACGCGAGCTGCGCGAAGCCGAGCGCGGCGAACACCAGCGGCAGCTTCTCGCGGACGCTGTCGCGCAGAGCCTGTGCGCTGTTCACTCGCGCGAGCAAGCCGAGGTCGAGCAACACGAAGAGCACCGGCAGCACCATGCCCCACGCCTTCGCGCCGAGCGAAACCAGCATGCACGCGAGCGCCGCCAGGTACGCGCCGCGCGCGCCGGGCGCCGCGCTCGCCACCGCGCCGAGGAAGAGCAAGAGCCCCGCCGCGGCGAGCCCCCACGCGCCGGCGCCGTGCCACGCGAGCTCGCCCGCGGATCGATCCACGCAGAACCAGAACAGCAGGAACGCGCCGATCGCCGCGAAGCCGCCGCGCATCAGCAGCGGTTGCGCGGCGACGCGCTCGCCCGCCGCGCGTCCGTAGCGCACCCACGCGACCAGCGCGAGCGCGAAGAACGTCCCCGAGATCAGGTCGCGCCGCTCGGTGACCCACGCGACCGACTCGACGCGCAGCGGGTGCACCGCGAAGAACAGCGCCGCGAACGCCGCCGCGAACACGACGATCGGGTCGAGCCGGCGTCGCGCGAGCGCCAACGCGAGCACCTCGAGCGACGCCCAGTACACCGCGAGCGCGCACACCGCATGCCCGATCAGGTTCGTCCGGTGGAACTGGCGCGCGGCGAGGAAGTCGGGCGCGAGCAACGGGTCGAGCGCGTGATCGAGCGCGAACGACAGCCACGCGAGCGGCTGGTAGTGCCCCATCAGCCCGGTCGAGAACATCCACGCGAGGTTCTCGCGCGCGAAGCCGCGGAACGCCGGGTTCTGCGTGATCGTCGTGTCGTCGTCCCAGTGCAGGAAGCCCGCGTCGAGCGCCGGCGCGAACACGACGAAGACGGCGACGGCGATCAGCAGCGGCACGCCGAGCAGCGCGAACGCGCGCGCCGCGGTCGTGGGCTCCCGACTCTCGCTCGCCATCCGAGGCACGTTAGCGCCGCGCGGTGCCGAGCGCGAGTTCAGTCGGCCGCCGAGCGCAGCTCGAGCGCGCGCACGACGTAACGTCCGGCCTTGCGACCGGGCCGGATGCGCAAGTCGCCGAGCAGTCCGGGCGCGAGCAGCTCGACGAACACCTCGTTGGGGCCTTGGTGGAGCTCGAGCTGGTACGCGCGCTTGCGGTTCCACGTCGGCTCCTCGCGCGTCTTGTAGAAGACGTCGAGCTTGGTGTCGAACGGCGCGTCGATCGCGATGCGCAACACCGGCGTCTCGCCTTCGACCGGCTCGAAGCGCGGCAGGAGCAGCGTGCCCTCGACCTCGGTGATCGTCGTCGCGAGCCCGCCGTCCTCGAGCACGAGCTCTGCGTCGCCCTGCGGCCGCACGCGCGGCTCGTTCTTCGCGCAATCGACGTCGAAGTGGAGCCGTTTCGCGCGCGAGTACGTGTCGCGGACGTCGGCGCCGGCCTCCGCGGCGGTCACCCGCGGCTGCACGTACGCGAGCGAGCGATCGGAGAACAGCGCGATCACGATGTCGGGCTTCGCTTCCTCGACCTTGTCGAGGTCGAAGTCGAACTGCCAGTACGCCGTCGTCTGCGAGAAGTACTCGGCGAGCAACGGTCGCATCGACGGTCCCATCGAGTCGTGGAACATCAGCATCCGCGGCGCCTTCTGGTCGTCGCCGACGAAACGCTCGCTCCGGACGAAGTTCTCGACCTGACCGAGCGTCTCGGCGCGCCAACGGCGCTGCAAGCGGAACTTGTACGTCGGCTGCGGCAGCCAGTCCTCGAGGTAGAGCCGGCTCGCCCACGAATCGCCGACTTCGTCGGAGAGCTCGAGCTTGAACGCCGAACGGTTGCGCGGGATGAACTCCGGGAACCGCTTGCGCAGGTTCTCCATCAGCTCGAGATAACCCGCGAACACGCCGCGCTCGGTCCAGTGCGTGCCGAGGCGATACCACGCGTAGTCGCCGATCGCCGGGTCGTCGTTCTTCTTCTCCGCGAACTGGCACGCGCGGAAGTCGACCAAGTCGTCCTTCCACGTCGGACCGAGCGCGTGGACGAGCTGGTCGACCCGGTTCTCGCCGGTGATCGCGTGGCCGGGCGGCAGGTGCTCGGGGTAGAGGATCGTCTTCGAGGGCACCCACGCGACCAGGTACTGGATCCCGCGCGCGGCGAGCCAGCGTCGGCGCGCGTTCAGCATCCGCACCCAGGCGTCGAGCTCCTTCTGCGTGAACGGCGCGAGGCCGAGGTCGACCTCCATCGCGTTGTTGCCAGAGTAGTAGAGCCAGTCGTCCTTGCCGAACTCGACGATCGCCGACGGCGAGACGCCGAAGACGAACAGCTTGATCCAGTTGTGGCCGAACAGCAGCTTGTCGCGCAGCCCGAACGTGTCCTTCCACCACGCGTCGAAGTCGGTCGCGAAGTACCAGAGCGCGGCCGGCGTCAACGACGTGTCCGGCGGCGGCGCGGGTTGCCGCAGCTCCGGCAGCGTGTCGCGCGCGCTCGACGGCCGCACGAACATGTCGACCAGCGGCGCGACGAGCGCGAGCAGGAAGCCCACGATCAACGTGAGCTCGGTGCGTCGCTGGCGGATCTGGTTCTGCGGGTCCATGGCTCAGAAGCGGAAGTACACGAAGGGACTGTAGGTCGACGCGGTGATCTGCATCGCGGAGAGCACGAAGAGCGCGAGCAGCGCGAACGTGCTCCCCCAATCGAGGAACGCGACCAGGCTGCGCCGTTCTCCCGCGGCGGCCCAACGCTGCTTCGCCGCCGCGAGCGCCGGGATCCACGGGATCGAGCCCGCGACGCCGACGACCAGCATCGTCGCGACCAACGGATTCAGGTACATCGCGGCCGGTCGCGCGGGGTTGACGAGCTCGGTCCCACCGAACAGCGCGCCGATGTACTCGAGCGCGGCGGTCATGTTCGCGGAGCGGAAGATCACCCACGTGACCACGAAGACCAAGAGCACGTACACGTGTCGCCACCAGCCGCCGCCGGAGGTACGGTCGGTGAAGAACAGACGCTCGGCGACCAGGAAGAGCCCCTGGAACAACCCGAAGATCAGGTAGTTCCAGCCCGCGCCGTGCCACATCCCGCAGAGCGCGAAGATCGCGACCAGGTTGAAGTAGGTCCGCGCGGTGCCCTTGCGATTGCCGCCGAGCGGCAGATAGACGTAGTCGCGGAACCACGTCGACAGCGAGATGTGCCAGCGCTTCCAGAACTCGGTCACCGAGCGCGAGATGAACGGGTAGTCGAAGTTCTCCAGGAAGTCGAACCCGAACATCTTCCCCATGCCGATCGCCATGTCGCTGTACCCCGAGAAGTCGAAGTACAGGTGCAGCGCGTAGCAGACGATGCCGAGCCACGCGAGCTCGACCGAGCGCTCGGCGGGCAGCAACGCGAAGATCTTGTCGGCCGGCAGCGCGAGCGTGTCCGCGATCAACGCCTTCTTCGCGAGACCGACGACGAAGCGCCGGATCCCGAGCGCGAACTTCGCTCGATCGACGAAGCGCTCCTTGATCTGCTGGTCGACGTCGCGATAGCGCACGATCGGTCCGGCGATCAACTGCGGGAAGAACGCGACGTACAGCGCGAAGTCGAACGGGTTCCTCTGGACCTCGCCTTCCTTGCGATAGACGTCGATCACGTACGACATCGCCTGGAACGTGAAGAACGAGATGCCGATCGGCAGCCGCACGTCGCCGGTCGCGGTCAGGATGTAGTCGCGCGCGAACGCCGACGTGCCGAACAGCGAGCCCGGCCGCGGCAGCGGCGCGTCGAGCGCGCCGAGCGCCATCAGCAGGGTGCTGAGCGTCTCGCCGACGAAGTCCGCGTACTTGAAGAAGCCGAGCAGCGCGAGGTTGACGATCACCGCGTAGGCGATCACGCGCTTGGCGGAGCGCGCGTCGTCGCGCACGCGATGCACCCAGGCGCCGAACGCCCAGTTGGCGCCGATCGAGACCAGCATCAACAGCGTGTAGACCTGCTCGCCCCAATAGAAGAAGAGCAGGCTGCCCGCGAGCAGCATCAGGTTGCGAGCCCCCTTCGGCAGCACCGCGTGGAGCAACAGCCCGAGCGGCAGGAAGAGGAAGACGAAGATCGGCGAGCTGAAGACCAAGACCGTACGAGTCTAGCGCCGGCTGCGACGCGGGCACGCGCTCCGACGCCGTCGCGGGCGCGACGGGTCGGCAACGCTTTCGCGGTCCGGCGCGAGCCGCCCCGGCGCGGTATCGCGCCGGGGAAGCCGAGCGACACCGCGCCGGTGAAGCCGAGCGACACCGCGCCGGTGACGCCGTGCCGCGTCGCGCCGGTGACGCCGTGCGCCGTCGCGGCCCGCGCCGTTGCACGTTTGCCGTCGCCGAGGCGAGCAGGCATGTCGCTGCCGATGCGGGTTGACGCGCCCCCGCGGCGAGCGCGCAGCGCGTCCGAGCGGTCGAGGGTGCGAGCTCGCGTCGGCGGGTCGCTCGCGAGGCCGCGAACTCGCGCGGGCGAGCACGCCGAACCGGCGACAACCGCTAAACTTTCCAGTCGGTCGCCGTTGCGCTCGAGGCGCTCGCGACAAGACGGGAACGATGTTCCAGCCGAGTCTCGAGAAGCTCTTCGACCGCTACCGCCGCCGCGGGGACGCTGCCGCGCTCGGCCTGGTGTTCGACCGCACGTCCGGCGAGCTCCACAAGCTCGCCCTGCACCTCGTCCGCGACGCCGCGGAAGCCGACGACGTGCTCCAGAACACCTACCTCGCCGCGATCGAGAGCGCGCCGAGCTACGACTCGTCGCGCCCATTGGTGCCCTGGCTGGTCGGCATCCTCGCGAACCAGGCGGCGCTCGCTCGGCGGCGCGCGCGACGCGAGATCGAGCCCGATCGCGTCGACCAACGCGGCGAACGGCCGCCGAACGAGGCCGCGGACCTCGCGGAGTTCTCCTCCAAGCTCGGCGAGGCGCTCGCCAAGCTGCCCGAGCCCTACGCGGAGGTCCTGCGCCTGCACCTCGCCGACGGCAAGAAGTCGGTCGAGATCGCGCGCGAGCTCGGCCGCGAGCCCGGCACCGTCCGCATGCAGGTCCACCGCGGCCTCGATCTGTTGCGCCGCGCGCTGCCCGCCGGTTTCGCGACCGGCGCGGTCGTCGCGAGCCTCGGCGGACCGGCGAGGGCGGCGGTGCGCGAACGCGTGCTTGCCGAAGCGGCTCGCCACGGCGCGACGATTGGCGGCGCGGGCGCCGGAGCCGGCGGCGCGGTGCTGGGCGCGAAGCTCGGCACCAAGCTCGTCGCGGCGCTCGCGGCGTCGCTCGCGGTGCTCGGCGTCGTCGCGTACCTCGCGTGGCCCGAGCGCGCGATCGAGCCGAGCGGCGCCTCGACCACCGCCGCGACGACGGCGGAGCTCGCGCGGCCGAGCGAGGCGGCGCAAACGCCGCGCAGCGAGCTCGCGAGCGTCGCCGCCGAGCCGAGCACGCCGCGCGACGCCGAGTCCGCACCGAGCGCCGTCGAGCCCGGCGGTCCGTGGCTCGTCGGCACCGTCAAGCTGCCCGCGCACCTCGCGGTCGATGCGACGACGCTCGAGGTCCGCGCGGTCGCGCGCGGCCGCGTCGCCGACGCCGCGCCGCTCTTCGGCCGGGTCGATGCGTTCGGCCGCTTCAAACTCGACGTCGGCGCGCTGTTCGCGACCGCGACGCGCGACAACCCGCTCGAGGAGCTCTGCGTGCGCGCCGATCATCCGCTCGCGACCCGCGGCGAAGCGCGTGTGCGCATCGCCGGCGTCGAAGCGCGCGCGACGTACGCGGTCGGGCTCGAGCTCGACGAAGCCGGCGTCGTCGTCGGGCGCGCGCGCGGACCGAGCGGGCTCGACGCGCCGATCGAGGTCGGGTTGCTCGCGTTGTGCGACGGCGTGCCGTGCCTGCCGATGATCGATCGCGTGCCGGTCGGTGCCGACGGCGCGTTCCGGCTGCGCTCGACGCAGGCGCGCGAGTGTTTGCTGGTCGCCTTCGCAGTCGGTGCGGTGCCGGTGTCGCGCGTCGTCGGAGTGCGTCCGGGCGCGCCGCTGGACGTCGGCGAGCTCGCGCTCGACGCCGGCTTGGAGATCGACGGCCTGGTGACGCGCGCTGGAACTCCGGTCGAGCACGCGGTCGTCGGCATCGCTGCGAATGGGGCGCCCGGGGCGCCCGAGCTCGTGCTGCCGCTGTTCGGCGTGCGCCTGGCGTGGCGCGACGGCGCGTTGCACCGCACCGGCGCGATGGTCGAAACCGACGAGCACGGCCGCTTCCGCTCGCGCGGCTTCGAGCCGGGCTCGCACGAGCTCGAAGTCGTCCGCGGCGAGGGCGGACCGTTGCGCGGCGTCAGCCGTCTCTCGCCGAAGGTGCGCGTCGAGGCGCCGGGCTCCGTCGTGCTCGAGGTCGCGAGCGCGCGGCTCGAGCTCGAAGTGCTCGACGCCGACGGCCGACCCGCGCGCGGCAGCGCGACCGTCGACGGCGCGAAGAGCAAGACGCCCGCGCGTCTCGACGAGCACGGTCGCGTGCGCCTCGACGTCGCGCCGTTCGAGCGGCGCAGCGTCACCCTGGAAGCCGAAGGCCAGCGCACGGAGACGTTCGAGTTCGAAGCGCCGGGCCCGGGCGAGACTCGCACCGAGCGCGTCGAGCTGCTGCGCGACCGGCTGCTCGCGAGCCTCGAGCTGACGCTCGCCACGCACGGCGACGACGAGCTCGAGCTCGACTTCGTCGCCTTGGACGGCGACGCCGAGACGCCGACGCGTCTGGTGCGCCGCGTGACCGCCTCGGGCGGCCGCGCGACCGTCGCCGACCTGCCCGCCGGCGCGTGGCGCGTCCACGCGTTCGTCGGCAACTCGTACCGTCATTTCGCGGAGCTCTACGCGCCGATCGAGTTCGAGCTCTCGCTCGCGCCGGCCGAGCACGCGACCCGCGCGCTCGCGTTCGCGCGCGCCGGCCGCGTGCGCGTCGACGTCCAGGACGAGCACGGCGCGCGCATCGCGGCGACGTGCAACGCGCGCGACGGCGCCGATCGCAAGCTGTCGCTGCGCTTCGTCGCGCGCGGTGCCGAACGCGTGGGCTCGGCGGAAGGCCGCATCTCCGAGCTCGCGCCCAACGACGTCTACCCGAACCTCCCGCCGGGCGACTACGTGTTCGAGTTCGTCGCGAGCGGCCGCGAGCGCGTCGAACGACGCGTCCGTGTCGTCGCCGGCGAGACCAGCGAGCTCTCGATCGTCCTCCCGAAGTCGGAGTAGTACGGAGCCAGGCTCCACCCCCGCTCGTTCGCGGCGACCTCCCCGCGACTCGCGAGAAGATCGCATCGTCGACCGCAACCCGAGGAAGGTTCGATCGTCGATTCGTTCGGACGAGCATGCCCCGCCTACCCCGCGCCCACGCCGACGAACCGGCAGCCTGGCACCACGTGATGAACCGCGGTCTCGCGCGCCGCACCGTGTTCGAGAACGTGCGCGACGTTCGGTACTTCTTGTCGTGTTTGGCACGCATGGTCCGCGCGGGCAGGCTCGAGGTCCACGCGTACTGCCTGCTCACGACGCACTTCCACCTCTTGGTGCGGAGCCCGACGGGCGAGCTGTCGCGCGCGATCGGCGAGGCGGTGAACAAGTACGTGCGCTGGTTCAACCGCAGCCGACGGCGAGACGGACCGCTCTTCCGAGGCCGTTTCCGCTCGCGCTCGGTCGACTCGGTCGAGTACCGACGACAGCTCATTCGTTACATCGATCACAACCCCGTGCTCGCGGGGCTGGCGACCATCCCGAGCGTCTATCCTCACTCCAGCGCGCGCGCCTACGCTCGTCTCGCCGGTCCACCGTGGCTCGCGCGCGATTGGGTCGAGCACGCGGTGCGCGAAGCTGCCGGTCGAGCGCGCTACGAGCCGCGCGACTACTTCGCGTCGTTCGGCGTCCCTCTCACCGCCTCGCTCTCCCGCGTCGTCGAACGCCGCATCGAGCGCGCCGCACGCGGACCCGATCCGCTCGACGATCTCCTCGGTGCGACGCCGGAGCGAGTTCTGTGCTGGATGCGCCGCAAAGCCGAGCTCGCGGACGGCACCTCCGTCGACTGGCCGGTCTGCGACGCGGAAGACATCGCAGACGCCATCGCGGAGGCACGCGCGCGGCAGCCGGGCCTGACGCTGCGTTCCGGTCGCAAGCGCCTGGAGGCGTGGCCGGTGCTCGAGGTCGCGCTCTTGAGAGAGCTCGGTGGGGCGCGTTGGCTCGAGGTGGCGGCTCGCTTGGGAGGCTCCGACGATGCCGCGGCCGACCACTATGCGCGGCACGTGCAGGCGCTCGCCAGCGATGCGGACTACGCCGCGGAAGCCGCGCGCGTTGCCGCGGCCGCGATCGCCCGTTGCTACGGCATTCGGCGTGAACGTCACCGAGTCGACCGCGATGCCGGCCCGCGGATTGGATCGCTCCCGCCGGCCTAGGGCGTCGGAACTCGCGGGGGTGGAGCCAGGCTCCGTACGGTGTCGTCCGGAGTCCGCGCAGCGATCGTCGCGCGCATCCTGGCCCGTCGGTTCGGCACGCACGCACGCGACGCACCCGACGCGTCGCGGCGCGCGTGCCGGTCTGGAACGCCGTCCGCGCAGGCCCGGCCCTCCGAACGCCCGCGCGCCAACCCGAGGATCGACCCGTGACCCGACTACGCGCACGCTTCGTGCTCGCGCTCCTCCCCCTGCTCCTACTGCTCGTCAGCGCGTGCAAGAGCACCGGCGAAGACTCGTCGATGTGCCTGAAGCGCAAGCCCGGCACGATCGTCACCGCGAACCAGTACTGCGCGATCGTGCTCGCCGATCCGGTCGATCCGACGGTCGTCCTCGAATGGAAGGGCCAGAAGGTCGGACTCTGCTGCCAAGGCTGCATCCCGAAGTGGGAGAAGCTGACCGAAGCCGAGAAGGACGCCGCGCTCGCGACCGCGATCGCCAAGGGCCCGATCCGGGACTGATCGCACGCGAACTGCCTCGCGCGCGACCGCTCTTCGCCTACAGGAACGAGTCGCGTCCGCGGCCGGTCAACGCGCGACCGAGCCACAGCAGCGCGTCGCCGAGGTTCGCGCTGCGATCCCAGTCGACGCGGGCTTCGGTCCACGCGACGTCCTTCCGCGCGTCGTCGATGCGGTCGCGCAGGCGGCGCTCTTCCTCCTTCAGGCGCTCGAGCTCGCGCTGGCGCGCCTTGTCGAGGCCGCCTTGGCGCACGAAGCCGAGCACGCGCTCGAGCTCGCCGTGATCGAGCCAGAGCCCGTGCTCGCGGCACACGTCGTAGATCACGCCGGAGGCGCCCGCGAAGTTGCGGCGCGTCATGCGCTCGGAACACACCGCGCACGGCAGGTAGGCGACGACGTTCGCACCGACCGTGCCGACCGGCGGCGGCCCGGTCAGCACGCGCGCGGCGAGGTCTTCCTCGTCGGCGCGATCACACAGCCGCTCCAGCACTCCCGGCGAGAGCCACAGCCCCGCGCAGTGCGTGCACTCGATGATCGAGAAGCCCTCGACTGCGCGCGAGCGCAGCTTCGACTCGCAGCGCGGGCACTTGCTCGACGACGGAAGCGCGGTCAGCGCTTGCGGCTCGATCGCGAGACCGCATTCCAGGCAGTGCTTCGCGCGCGCGGGCAGGCGCGACCAACAGCCGGGGCAGATCGACGAGAGCCCGCGGTCCTCGAGCGAGACCTCGGCATGACAATACGCGCAGCTCTTCGCGTTCTCGGAGAGGTTCGCGCCGCAGCTCGTGCAGCGCAGCGCACGCGGCGAGTGCGGCGCGCGGAACTCGACCGTGAAGCGCGTGCCGCATTCGCAGCGGACGCTCTCGCCGGGCCGCAGGAACGACACGTCCCACTGTCGCGAGCACACGGCGCAGGCGTTGAGAGTGCGGTACTGCATCGGTCGGTCGACTACGGTGCCTCGGGGTTCGTCACGTCGCTTCGGCGCGGCGTTCGGCGAGCCCGTCGGACGTCGGGCGCGCGTCGCGCTCGACCTCCGCGACGAGCTCGCGCAGGTCCTTGTTGTGCGCGGAGCCGGCGAGCTCCTGATCGATGCGCACGAGCAACCGATCGACCACGCGGTCGGCGGCTTCGCGCGACGGGAGCTCGGTGCGGCCCGACGATCCGCGCAACGCGTCGAAGATCGCCTTGACCGAGATCAGCCCAGGATCGCGAGCGGGCAAGAACGTGCATGCCGCATCGCTCTCGTGGGCGATCACGATCTCGCGCACCTCGAGCACGCGCAGCACGCTCTCGACGGTGCCGTGCGCGAGCCCGAGCTCCTCGGCGATCGCCTGCGAGCTGGGCGCGGGCTCGCCTCGCAGGAACGCGCGAGCGATGCGGACCATCGACCGCAACGCGACCAGCTCGCGGAACGCGGGTTCGCCGTCGCGACCGCGCAGCGCGGGACGGAAGTTGGGCTCGGCCTGGTGCGCCCACGCGAGCTCCGCGCCGAAGAGCACGATCGCCCACGAGAAATAGAGCCAGACCAGGAACAGCGGCATCGCCGCGAAGCCCGCGTAGATCGCGTTGTAGTTGGCGATGCCGATCTGGAACTTGACGTGGAGCACCTGGAGCACGTGCCACGCGGTGCCCGCGACGAATCCGCCGAAGAGCGCCGAGCTCCAGCGCACCTTGGTGTTCGGCAACGTCAGGTAGACGAAGGTCAGCGCGAGCCACATCAGCGCGAGCGAGAGGCTGGCGAACAGCGTCTCGACGAGCCCGCCGAAGCCGAGGTGCTCGGTCATCCAACCGGAGATCGCCTGGATCTGGCTCTCCGCGAGCGAGCTCGCCGCGGTCGCCGCCGCAGTCGCCGTCACGAGGAAGATCGGCGTGATCACGACCATCGCGAGATAGTCGGTGAGCTTGCGCACGAAGCTGCGCGATCGCTGCACGCCCCAGATCTGGTTGAACGCTTGCTCGATCGAGCCGAGCAGGCGCACGACCGTGTAGAGCAACATGATCAGGCCGAACGTGCCGAGCGTGCTGAAGTTCGTCGACTGGACGAAGTCGAGCACCTTGTCGATCGTCTGCCGGATCGTCTCGATGCCCTCGCCGGCGGTGCCGCGCGCGCCCCACGTGCGCGCGAGGAACGGCTCGATCGTGTCGGCGCGTAGCTTGTCGTACGCTCCGAGCCCCTTCGCCAGCGCGAACGCGAACGCGAGCAACGGCACGAGCGACAGCACGGTCACGTAGGTGAGCGCGGACGACTGCAGCATGCAGCGATCGCGGAAGAAGTCCCGGACCGCCAGGAACGCGATCCGCGCGCCCCGCTGACCGGACGCGCCCAACCCGCTCGCGTGTTCGGGCTCGAGCCTCGTCGCCCACCGCGCGAACGAGTCCCAGAGCCGCGCGAGCCACGGATTCTGGAACGGCCGCTCCTCGCGCGGATCCTGGGAGAGGTTCTGCATGACGCTGTTCTACGGTCTCGGCCGGCGCGACGGAACCGCCGAGCCGCCAAGCCCCGTTCAGCGCCTCGACAGAAATACGTAGGCGGTGCCGCCGCGGGCGAGCCAGCACTTCTCCAGCTCGGCCCGGGTGTACGTGCGCACTCCGCTCGATTCGAACTCGGCCGCCGGATCGTTGACGCAGACGTTGCCCGATTCGTCGAAGCCGGTCACCACCAGCAGATGGCCCGGCGTCTGCTCGTAGGGCGCGCCCGCGAGATCGCCGGGGCCTGCCGCGATCGAGATCACCAGCGGTTGACCGACCGCGATCGAGCGCTCGACCGCGCGCCAGTCCGCGCAGCGCGTCAGGTACCCCGCGACGCCGAACGTGTAGCCGCCCTGGATCGCGCGGGTCCAATTGCCGTAGACGTCGAACTCGGCGTCGAACACGCGCTTCGCGACCTCTTCGATGCCGCGTTTCGCGCCGTGGTACTCCAGCACCATCGCGAGCGACGTCGGGCTGCACACGCGCGGTGCGAGCTTCGGATCGACGGCTTTCTGGCTGCGGAACGGAACCGGCAGTCGCAACTTCCACGCGGCTTCCGGGATCTCGACCTTCGGGCCATCGGCGAGCACGAGCCCGTTCCTGGTCGAGAACGTCAAGTCGACGCGCGAGATCCTGATCTGCGGCGCGCGTGCCTCGCCGCGCCACGCGACGATCCGGTACTGCGCGAGATCGAAGACGCCGTTGCCCTTGAAGTAGTCGACGTCGATCGCGCCTTCGTTGCACGTGCGCGTCGGCGCCCAGCTCGGCTGGCCGCTGCCCCACTCGCCGATGCGCAACCAGTCGGTCCAGAGCTCGTCCGCCTTGCGGCCGACCCGCGCCTCGAACCAGATCCCCGCGCCGGCGGGCACGTCGACGTTGTACGACGCGAGCAGCTCGCTGAACGGCTGCTTCGAAGCGAGCACCGCGGACTCGTAGACGGCGGAACCATCGTCCTCGACGTTCGGCGGCTGCGCGATCGGGGCGAGCTTGACGCCGCCGGCGGCGCCGAGCTCGCTGCGCACGAACGTCCCGCCGACGAAGTCCTGCGGGTTCTTGTGATGGAGCTCCTCGTGGACCCAGGGCATGCGACGCGCTTCGACGTCGTCGGAGCCTAGCGTCCTCGAGTCGACGGAGAAGCAGGCGGTCAGAGCGAGCAACGTGGTGACGAACGACATGCAGGACCTCTCGAGTCGGTGGCGCCGCGCGTCGCGCGCGAACGAAGACGAACGCGTCTCTATCGGTTGCGCGCGGCCCCGAAATTCGGTCGATCCCGGCGCGACCTGGAAAAAAGGGACTCTGCCACTCACCGCTGTGCCACGAGATCGCGAGAACTTCGCTACCGCGGCGGGCTCGTGCGGTCCGTGAGGGTTGGAGGCCGAAGCCAGGAGCGACTCGCCATGGGGCGTCCGCTACCTCCTCGAGCGGCGCGCCCTCCCGCCGTCGTCGCGTCGCGGTGAGAGGCGGAGTCCCAGGGGAATCGGATCGACGGGTTCTCCGCCGCCCCCTATCCTGCGTCGACGCCATGCGCGCGCTCGCTCGGCTCGCATGGGGCGTCGCCGGTCTCGCCTGCCTGCTCGGCGCGTCCGCCGTCCCCCAGGACAAGGCTCGCAAGCCCGAGCCTTGGCTGCGTTTCTCGCTCGCGCCGAGCCTCGAGTCGCGCGTCGAGCTGACCGCGATCCACAGCGGTGCGACCGGGCGCGGGCTCGAGTTCGAGCTGTCGCGCTCGGGCAGCAAGCCGACGCGCACCAAGGCTTCCGCGACGGTGCCCGACGGCGATCTGCGGGTGGCGCTCGACGTGCCGCGCGGAGAGGGACCGTTGCGGCTCGTCGTGCGCGACAAGCGCGGGTCGCGCGAGCTCCTCGACGCGGAGCTCGAGCCCACTCGCGTCGACTGGGTCGCGTGCGGCCCGTTCCCGGTGCAGGGCAACGGCCTCGACAAGGAGCTCGTGCCGCACGGCACGAAGCTCGACTTCGGAGCGAGCTACGACACGCAGCGCGGCACCGTGCGCTGGCGTCCGTTCGATGCGCGGCTCTTCGCGGACGACAAGCTCGCGGACCTCGACGCGCTGTTCGGCCCGATCGATCACGCCGCGGTCTACCTCGCGACCGTGTGGAACTTCGAGAAGCCGACCAAGGCGCTGCTGGAGCTCGGCAGCGACGACTACCTGCAAGTCGTGCTCAACGGCCGCGAGATCCATCGTTCCAAGGCGCCGCGCGGCGCGCTGCCGGGCCAGGACAAGGTCGCCGCGAGCTTCAAGAAGGGCGACAACGTGCTGCTCTTCAAGGTCGTCGACGAAGGCGGCGCGTTCACGTTCTGCTTCCGCGCGAAGGGCGAGGACGGCGCGCCGCTCGTCGGCTTCACGCCGCGCGGCGTCACCGGCTACCGCTGGAAGACCGCGGCGCCGCCGCGCGTGACGTCGGTCGAAGCGGGGCGCGCGGTGCTCGAGTTCGATTCCGACGCTCCCGAGCTCGCGCGCGCGGTCGTGCGCAGGGCCGCGAGCACGCCGCCCGATCCCCGCGAGTGGCTGACGCGCGGCCTCGCGTTCGTGCTGCCGCTCGACGTGCGCGAGCGCATCGTCCCGGGTGACGACGTCGCGCGCACGCACCACCGCATCGTGATCGATGGCTTGGCGCCGGGCGAGCGAGTCGGCGTCGCGGGCCTGCTGCGTCCGCCCGGTGTGCCTCCGGACACGTCGCCCGCGCGGATCGACCGCACCACGGCGTGGCGCGTGCTCTGTCCGCCGGCGGCGAGCGGCAAGGTGCTGGTGTCGCACCTGCGGCTCGCGGCGGTGTTCTTCGCCGACGTCGTCGAACGCGGCCGCGGCGAGGCGCTCGAGGCGCCGAAGGAGGAGCTCGAGCGTCGGATCGCCGAGGCGCGCGAGCAGTTCGACGAAACGCGGCGCTTCTACTTCGTGCACTCCGGCGGCCGACTCTCGCTCGACGTCACGAGCTTCGTCGACTGGGAGAAGCACGTCGTCGCGCCCGACACCGACTACGGCTTCGCGTACTCCGGCGACGAGTGGAAAGCGGTCGAACGCGTCCTCGGCGAGGCCAAGCGATCGCCGCGCGACTTCGACGGCTACCTGCTGGTCTCGTGCGATCGCGCGCACGACGGCTCCGCGTGGCGCTTCCCGGGGAGCGGCGGCGGCACGTACGGTCCGCTCGAGCCCTTCGGAGCGACGAAGAGCGGCTGGAAGCTCGGCTCCGAGGACTCCGACTGGCTCTTCTGCCACGAGTTCGGTCACGGGCTCGACGCGATGTTCGCGGAATCGGGCTACCCCGAGTTCAGCTTCAATCACTTCTACGCGTTCGACGACACCGCGCACGTCCACGGCGAGCACTGGGACGGCAACGGTTGGCTCCTGCGCGAATGGGGCGGCCACGCGCGGCGCGACGCCCAGGCGAAGTGGCAGCCCGGCGAGCTCGGCTGGCGCTGGTTCACCAACGCGTGGGGCACGGTGAAGGAGTACGCCGACGCGGACGGCGACGGGCTCGCGGACGCGAGCGACGCCTTGCCGCTCGACGAAGCCCGCTTCGGCTCGTCGCCGGCGAGCGCGGATGGCGACGGGGACGGGCTCGGCGATCTCGCCGAGCTGATGCAGAGCGCGTGGCTCGTCCACGGCCTGCACGAATTCCAGGCGGGCGACACCGCGCGCACGCTCGACCCGACGCGCGCGGACACCGACGGCGACGGCAAGCCCGACGGCACCGATCCCGCGCCGCTCTGGCCGGTCGGCGACGACCTCGGCGCACCGCTCGCGTTCCACACGGAGGATCCGGCGTTCGGCGCGATCGAGCTCGAGGTCGCGTGGCGGGACGGCGCGCTCCGGTTCGACGTGCGAACCGCCGAGCCGTTCGAGCGCGTGCGCGTGATGCTCGACGCGAAGAACGACGGCTGGTACGTCGGCGGCGACAACCTCGTGGTCGAGTGCACGCCGACCGAGATCGCGCACCGCGACCTGAACCAGTGCTCGGTCGCCGACACGTGGGGCTTCTCGCAACCCGAGAACGCGCCGGCGGAGATGTTCGAGCTGGTCCCCCACGACGAGCGCTCGCTCTCGCTCGCGATCCGCCCGCGCGCGGCGAGCGGCTTCGACGCGACGCCGGGCCGCGAGCTCGGCTTCCTGGTCGCGCTGCTCCCGCCGGGCGGCGAAGTCCTGCGCGCCGGCCACCACGGTTGGATCACCGTGTTCGAGCCGCACACCTTCTTCCGCACCCGACTGCCCGCGAAACGCTGACGGATCGAGGGCCGCCCCTTGCGGCGCGTCTCGACGCTCGGTTCACTCCCACGACCATGCAAGCGACCTCGACGCCGTCGAACGAAACGCCGCTGAAGGAGTTCACGCTCCGCGCGCTCGCCTGCGGGATCGTCTTCGGTTGCTTGTTCGGCGCGGCGAACGCGTACCTCGGGCTCAAAGCGGGCTTGACGGTCTCGACGTCGATCCCGATCGCCGTGCTCTCGGCCGCGGTGCTCAAGCTCGTCGCGCGCAAGGAGAGCACGCTGCTCGAGGCGAACATGGCGCAGACGGTCGGCAGCGCGAGCTCTTCGCTCGCCTCCGGCACGATCTTCACGATCCCCGCGCTCTACCTGTGGGGCCTGATGCCGCCCTACCACCAGATCGCGCTGCTCGCGCTCGCCGGCGGGTTGCTCGGCATCCTCGCGATGGTGCCGTTGCGCCGGCTGTTGATCGTCAAGGCCGATCAAGAGCTCCCCTACCCGGAAGGCCGCGCGTGCGCCGAAGTGCTGCGCGCGACCGAGAGCGGCGCGAGCGGCGGGCATTGGATCTTCATCGGCATCGCGCTCGGCATCGTCGTCAAGCTCGTCGTCACGCAGTTCCACCTCGTGCCGGAGGAGCTCGAGCTCTTGCTCGGCAACAACGCGAAGCTCGCGATCGCCGTCGCGCCGGCGCTGCTCGCGGTCGGCTTCATCGTCGGCTTCCGCGCGTCGGCGGTGATGGTGTCGGGCGGCTTGATCGCGTCGCTGGTGCTCTATCCGCTGGTGACCAAGGCGCACGCGGTCGGCGTCGGCGATCCCGCGCTCGCGCTGAAGGCCGCGGACGTGAAGAGCCGCTTCCTGATCTTCGTCGGCGCCGGCGCCGTCGCGGCCGCGGGTCTCGTCACCGTGATCCGCACCGCGCCGACGATGTGGAGCTCGCTGCAGGCGGTGCTCGCGGGCTTGAAGAGCGGCGGCGGTTCCGCGAGCGGCGAGCGCACCGATCGCGACCTGCCGGCGTGGGTGCTGGTCGTCGGGCTCGCGGTGCTCTTCCTCGCGCTCGCGTTCGTGCCGAACTTCTTCGCGGGCAACCTCTCGACCGGCGGGCAACTGCTCGCCGCGGCGGGCGTGCTCGTGTTCGGCTTCCTCTTCGTGCCGGTGTCGTCGCGGCTGGTCGGCGTGATCGGCGTGTCGTCGAACCCGACCTCGGCGATGGCATTGATCACGCTGACCGGCACGGCGGCGGTGTTCCTCGCGCTCGGCTGGCGCGACCTCGACGCGCGCGCCGCGGTGCTGACCGTCGGCACGGTCGTGTGCGTCGCGGCATCGAAGGCCGGCGACATCTCGCAGGACCTGAAGACCGGCTACATGGTGCGAGCGACGCCCGCGCGCCAGCAGTTCGGGCAGTTGATCGCGGCCGCGGTCGCGTGTTGGGTGGTCGCGGGCGTGGTGTGGGCAATCGGCTCGCGCGAGGGCGGCTTCGGCGACGGCGGGATGCCCGCGCCGCAAGCGACGCTGATGAAGACGGTGATCGAAGCGGTGCTCGGCGACCAACTGCCGTGGGACTTGCTCGGCTCGGGCGCGGCGCTGTCGCTGGTCGCGGTGCTGGTCGGTCTGCCCGCGCTGCCGTTCGCGCTCGGCATCTACTTGCCGCTCGCGACGATGGCGACCGTGTTCGTCGGCGGCTGCGTCCGCGGGCTGCTCGAGCGCAACAAGGAGCGTTCGAACGTCGAGACCGGCGTGCTCTGCGCATCTGGTTTCGTCGCCGGCGAAGGCCTCGCGGGCGTCTTCATCGCCGGTTGGGCCTTCTACCAGAACCTCGGCCGCTTCAAGGCGCCCGAGCCCGAGCTCGCGGAGCTCGTCGGTGCGCTCGCGCTGATCCTGGTCGCGTGCGCGGTGCTGTACGCGTCGGGCAAGAAGCGCGCGACGAGCTGACTCACCGCGTCACGAACACCGGGTTCGTGATCGCCATCGTCTCGGGCACGCTCATCGGCCAGAACGGCGCGGAGACCTTGTCGCCGCGAGCGACCGCGACGATCCAGTTCGCGTCGGAAGCGAGCTTCAGACGCACGCGGCGCACCTGGAGCGTCGGCGTGTCACCGGTCGCGGGCTCGTCCAGGCGGACGGTCGCCGCGCTCGTGCGGTCGACGACGATTTCGAGCGTGCGTGGCGTCACCCACGACGGATGCCGCACCGTGACCACCGCCTCGACCTCGTCGCCGCGCGGCGTGAAGCTCTCGCCCATCCGGTGTCCGTCCACCTCGATCGTCGCGAACATGCCGAGGCTGACGCTGACTTCGCCGCGCTTGAACGCCTCGCATGCGGCGTCGACGTCGAGCTTGGTCGGATCGTCGGTCGCGCTCGGCACGTAGGTCCGGCCCTGGCCGACGACGACGCCGACCGCGTGCGAATCGGACGCGCCGACGGCGGTGAAGCGCAGACCGCGCTCGAGCAGCGCGTACCACATCGGCAGCACCAGGTTGGTCGGCGCGGTCGGGCAGTCGGAGTTGACGAGCTCGATGCAGTCGAACGTGAACTCCTGGCCCGCGGCGTTCAGTCCGGTCGACTCGTCGAAGCCGAAGTTCGTCAGCGGATCCTTGCCGCCCTCCGGCCAACGCGGATGGTTCAGGATCACCACCTTCGCGCCCTTCGCGCGGATCCCGGCGACCAGCGCCTTCCAATCGGTCACCTTGGATTCCGGCACGGGCGCGCTCGGATCGAACGGGAACGCGTTCATGTGCCCGTTGTCGGTGGTCACCTCGTTGCCGACGACCGGCGTGAACCACGCGTTGAGCGCGAGAGCGCGTTGCAGCGGCCGATAGTCCGTCTGGTGGTTGTGATCGGTCGCGATCGCGAGCTCGATCCCCTCGCCCGCGAGCGTCACGAGCCGCTCCTCGACGCTCGCGTCGCCGTGGCCGCTGTACGTCAACGTGTGCACGTGCGTGTCCGCCGCGACCCAACCGCGGGTGTCGACTTCGCGGCGGATCGACAGCTCGACCTTCGACGTCTCGCCGAAGACGACGACGTGCTCGACCTTCGCCGCGCTCCATTCCATGCCGCGCGACGCCCACAGCGTGCACGCGCCCGCCGGGATCTCGAGCGTCGCCACGCCGTCGCCGGTGTATGCGATGCCCGGACGCACCGCGGCGAGCGGACGCTCCGCGTAGAAGAGCTCGAGCGGCGCGCCCGCGGCGTCGACGACGGTGATCCGCGCGGGGATCGGCTGCTTGGTCTCGGCGTCGAGCACGGTGACCTCGACGCGGCCGAGCTGCGCGAGCTCGCGCAGGCTCCGCTCGTGCAACACGATCCGTCCGACGGTGATGTCGTCTTTCGGTTGGTCGACCGCGCGCACCGCGAGCACGTTGCGACCGGCCTTCACCAGGCCCGGCGGCACCGGATAGCGCCCGACGCGCAGCTCGTCGTTGGTCGGTCGCAGCCGCGCGAACTCGACGCCGTTCAACGCGAGCGCCCATTGGTTGTCGACGTCGCGTGCGCTGACCTCGAGCAGCCACTCGCCGGCGTTCGCGGCGGACTCGAACGGGATCTCGAGCGGCGGCGCGGTCGGCTCTTCGGGCGCTTCCTTCCAATCCGGCGTGCGGTCGTCGCCGAGGTGGTGCATCGTCGCGTCGAGCGTGCGTCCATCGTCCGGCGACAGCCGCGCGGCGAGCAGCAACGCGCCGAGCGAGGCGGCCGCGACGGTCAGCCGGACGAAGAGCGCGCCCGAGGCCATGTCACTTCGCTCCGAGCTTCGCGACCAGCGCCTCGAGCACCTTCGCGCCGTCGGCGTCGCCGAGCTGCTTGGCGAGCTCGAGCGCGCGCGTCGCCGCGACCTTCGCGCGCGGCTTGCGACCGAGCTCGGCGCAGAGCTTCGCGACCGCGGCGGTCTCCTGGTACTCGTTCCCGACCAGGCGGAGGTCGTGGTAGATCTGCGCGGCCTGCGCGTGGCAGTTCAGCGCGTCGGCTTGCTTGCCGAGGCCCTCGTACGCCGCGCCCATCGCGCCGAGGCCCATCGCGGTGCCCCACCAGTCGCCGAGCGGCTGCGCGAGGTCGCGGCACTCGGTCGCGCGCTTCAACGCTTCGTCGAACTTCTTCGCCTTGAGCGCCTTGCGCGCCTCGCCGTGCGCGCCTTGGCCGCGGCGGAACGCCTTCTGCTCGGCGCCGTCGAAGCCGGCGAACGCGCTCGCATAGTCGGCGAAGATCGTCGTGCCGAACGCTTGGTCGGCGGCGAGCGCGCCGAAGATCGCGGTCGCGTGCATGTCCTCGATCTGCTTCGGATCGACGGCCTTCTTCTCCTGCGCGGCTTGCTCGATCGTCGCGAGCGAACCTTCGAGGTACTCGTCGATCGTGCCGAGCGTCGCATCCGGGTGCTTCTTCCAGAGCTCGACGGTCGCGGCGGTGTCGCCCGCCTTGGCGAGCTCGGCGAAACGGCCGACGACGTCCTCTTCCTGGGCGGCGAAGACCAACGGGACGAGCACGAGCGCGGCGACGAATGCGGGAACGGTGAGCTTCATGGTTTCTCCTGTGGGGGGCGCGGGAGTGTAGCGGCGGTCAGCGTTTCGCGCCGCGCGACTGCGACACGAGGTGGCCGGCTTCCTTCAACACGATCTCGTCGAGCGCGAGCGCCAGCGCTTTCGGCGAGCCGGGCAGCGCGAGCACGACCTTGCCGGCGAGCAGGCCGCCGAGCGCGCGCGACAGGATCGTCGCCGAGCCGATGTCGCGGTAGCTGAGCCAGCGGAAGAGCTCGCCGAAGCCCGGGATCTCGCTGTCGAGCATGCCGCGGAGCGTGTCGTAGGTGACGTCGCGCGGCGCGATGCCGGTGCCGCCGGTGGTCAGCACGAGCTCGACCTCGCGGTCCGCGACCGCGCGCCGCACGGCGGCCTCGATCTCGTCGCGCTCGTCGCGGACGGTCTCCCGGAACGCGACGCGATGCCCGGCCCCGGTCAATCGCTCGACCAGGTACGCCCCGCCCTTGTCGGCCGGGCCGAAGCGCGTGTCGCTGATCGTGATCACCGCGAAGGCGATCGTCCCACGGCCCTCGTCCCGATGCGCCTCCAAGCTCATCCCGCGAGTGTACCCGGGACGGTCAGCAGGCCTAGAATCGGCCCCCATGCTCACCGCGCTGCTCGGCGTCGTCTTCCTGTCCGTTCCGTTCGTGCACGTCGAGCCGCGGAGCGCTCCGACCGAGCCGACGGGCTCGTTCGCGCCCGCGCCGAACCAGGACGACCGCATCGCGCGCGAGACGCTGCCGAACGGATTCGAGCTGCTCTCGCTCGCCGACGGAAGCGTCGGCGAGCGCGTCTTCGGCACGCTGTTCGTCCGCTGCGGTCGGCTCGACGAGCTCGAGGGCCAAGAAGGCGCGGCCGACTTGCTCGCGGCGACGTGGATCGCCGGCGGGAGCGCCGAGACGAGCGGCGAGAGCCTCCAAGCGTGGCTCGAAGAGCGTGGAGCCTCGCTCGAGGTCAGCGCGGAGACCGATCACCTCTCGATCGACTTCCACTGCGCGCCCGGCGATCTGCGCGCGCTCTACGGCAAGCTCGTCGAGCTGCTCGCAACGCCGCGGTATCCCGAGGTGCCGTTCGAAGCCGCGCGCCAGGCGCTCGCCGAAGCGACCGACGGCGACGAGGACGAGCGCGAGCCATTCCGCGTGCTCGAGCGGTTCGCGCTGACGTCGTCGACGCGTGCCGGCCGGCTCGCGACGCGAGCGAGCGTGCTCGCGCTCGATCGCGAGGAAGTGATGTTCTTCCACAAGGTCTTCCTGGTCGCCGATCGGATGCTGCTCGGGCTGTGCGGCGCGGTGAACGCCGACGTGCTCGACGTCACGCGCGAGTTCGCCGAGCGCGTGCCCGCGGTCGAGACGCGAGCGCGCGATTGGAGCACCTACCTCGAAGCGCCGAAGCGCACGACCGTGTTCCTCGCCCCGGGTGACGACGCGCACCTCTGGGTGGTCGCGCCGGTCCCCGGACCGGGCGAGACCGACCACGCGTTGCTGCATTGGGCGCTCGCCGGGCAGGTCGGCGCCGCGGCGGACGGCGCGACCGTCGAGCGGCGCCGCGCCGCGGGGCTCGCGCGCACCGAACTGCCGCGCGTCCTGGTCTCGACCGAGTGGCTGCACGCGTCGCTGCGCGTCGATTCGGGGTTCGCGCCGGCGCGCGCGAAGGAAGCGCTCGCCGAGCTCGCCCGCGTTTTCGCGCCCGAGGAGTTCGCCGCGCTGCACGAGCGCGCGAAGCTCGCCGCGATCCTCGAAGCGCGCGCACCGCGCGACGTCACGACGCCGCGCGGTTCGATCGAGCGCGCGCTGCTCGACTCGATCCGGCACTCCGAGCGCGCGAAGCCCGCGGTCGAGCCGACGCCCGACGACCTCGCCGCGGCCGCGCGACGCTGGATCGACCCCGCGCGGCTCTGGGTGCTCGCGACCGGCCCGGTCGAGCGCTTGCGCAAGGAGCTCGAAGCCGACTACGACGTCCGGTTGCTCGACGCGACGTGGAGCGTCGCGAGCACGCTCGACGGAACCGCGAAGCTCGAACAGCTCTTCGCCGCGCTCGGCG
>JADLBP010000006.1 GCA_020847695.1 Planctomycetota bacterium | reverse complement strand
CCTCGACCTGCACGGTGAGGATCACCTGCTGGCCGTGCGCGAGCCAGACCAGACAGACGTAGCGCATGTCGAGGTCGAGCCCGACCTGACGGCCGCGGTAGTCGAAGCGCAGGATCTCGACGCCGTCGACGGAGAGGCGGCGGCTCGAATCGAGCGTGACGCCCGGCACGCCGCGCAGCGCGTCGACGTTTTCGGCTTCGAGCTGGAACAGGTTCTTCCCGAAGAAGTTCGGGAGCGCGATCACGCTGAGCGCCGCGCGCTCGCGTTGGTTCGGGTCGAGACACACGCCTTCGCGCTTGCCGTTCGCCATCCACGCCCAACCCGGCGGCACGCGCAGCTTGACGCCGTACTTCGGCACGCTCCAGAGCTCGCCGACCAGCGTCGACTCGAGCGACAGCACCTCGGTCTCGACTTCCTCGCGCGTGCTCGAGCTCGGCACGCCCGCGAGCAGCAGGATCGCCGGGACCGCGAACATCAGGATGTAGAAGGCGCGCAGGAAAGAGCCCATGGGGATGCGCGCGTCTTCGGCCGAATCCGGCGGGAACTTGACCCTCAGAAGGACATGCCGACCGACAGGTGGAGCACCCAGCGGCTCTCCTCGTCCCGCGCCTCCGGGTTGTACCCAAGGTCGAGACGGACCGGGCCGACCGGCAGGCGGTAGCGCAGACCGACGCCCGGGCCGTGGCGGACGTCCTTCAGGCTCAGGACGTCGCTCGAGCTCGCCGAGACGTCGCCGGCGTCCCAGAACAGCGCGCCGTCGAGGTTGGTCGTGAGCTCGCGGCGCAGCTCGAGCGAGAAGACGTTGAACGCTTCGCCGCCGAGCGGCTCGCCGTCGACGTCGAGCGGACCGAGCTCGTTCTCGTTGAACGCGCGGACCGTGTTCTCGCCGCCGTTGAAGAACCGTTCCTGCAGCGGGATCGTGTCGGTGCCCGGCAGCGGAGCGATCACGCCGCCGCGCCACGACGCGCCGAGCACGCTGGTCTCGCCGAGAGAGAGGAAGTGACTCGCGGTCCAGCGCGTGCGCAAGAAGTCGAGCTGCGAGCCGGTCGCCCCCGACGCGTACTCGAGCGAGAGCTGCGCGAACGTGCCGCGCGTCGGCACGAAGTACTGGTCGCGATCGTCCCAGCTCGGCGTCACCGTGATCGAACCGATGTTGACGTCCTGCACGAGCTCGGAGGACGCGACGGTCGCATCGACGTCGGACACGCCCGAACGACGGAACTGGTAGCCGACGATGCCGCGCACATGCCTCGAGAACGCGCGCGTCAACGTGACCGCGCCGCCGAAGTCGCTCGACGTGAACGACGGCTCGATGCGCCGGCCGCCGAAGATCGACAGCGAGCCCTCGACGTCGCTCTCGAGGAGGTGCAGGTCGACCAGCGACACCGTCGCGCGCTGCGCGAGCTCGGCGATCGTGCTCTCGACGTTGAACGCGCGGCCGGAGCCGAACCAGTTGCGGTCGCGCCACGCGATGCCGAGGCGCAGCCGCTCGTACGAACCGTAGCCCGGCTCGACCGAGAACTCGCGCGACAAGGCTTCGCGCACGCGGACGACCAGCGTGCGCGCCTCGCCTTCGCCTTCGCCTTCGAGGTCGAGCTCGACGCTGGAGAACAGGCCGGTGCGGAAGAGCTCGCGCAACGAATCGCGCTCGTCGCTCGCGCGCCAACGACGGCCTTCGCGGAACGCGACGCGAGAGAGCACGAGCTCGCGATCGACGCGCTCCGTGCCGCGCACGTCGATCGCGGCGATCGTCACCAACGGGCCGGGCTCGACCGAGAGCTCGAGCGAGACCTCGTCGCCTTCCCCGAACGCCTCGTTGCTCGGCCGAACGCGGATATCGGGATAGCCGCGCTCGGCAAAGAGCTCCGCGGCGCGCGAGCAGAGCGAACCGACCGCTTGGCTCGTATACGTCGTGCCGCGCTCGCGCCGCGCGAGCGCTTCGAGCTCGCCCGCGAGCTCGCCGAGCTCGCCGCTCCACGTCAGCTCGCCGAGTCGGTACACGCGGCCCTCGCGCACCTCGATCGAGACGCGCGCGAGCGCCGAGCCCGCCTCGCGCTCGATCCGCGGCTCGAGCACCTCGACCTTGACGAAGCCGCGGACGACGTAGCGCGACTCCAGCGCGCGCGCGAGCTCGGCGATCGCGCCCGCGACCAGCACCGGCCGTTCGCCGACGCGCGGCGCTTCGTAGAGCTCCTCGAGCTCGTCGACACCGAGCTCGCGCACGCCGGGGAAGTCGAAACGCTCGATCAGCACCCGCGGGCCCTCGCGGACCTGGAACCGCACGCGGTTCTCGCCGCGTTCCTCGAACTCGACCTCCGCGTCGGCGAAACCTTCGCGCCGGTAGAAGCGCTGCAACGCGAAAGCGGCGTCGTCGAGCACCGCGCGCCGGTTCGGCGCGTTCGCGAGGCGCTCCAGGTCCTCCGACACGACCGCGCCCAGGCGTTCGACGCCGTACGACAGCGCGCCGTCGAAGACCAGGCTCACGCCGCGCCGCTCGACGCGCTGCACCGGCGCGCCCGAATCGCCGCGACGCGACGCGCACGCACAGAGCAGCAGGCAGAGCAGGAGGGCGAGCGCTCTCATGGGAACCGGAACAGCAGCTTGACGCCGAAGTTGACGCGGTCGTAGACGTCCTTCTCGCCGCGCAGGTACACGATCCGCCGCGCATCGCCTTCGTCGGACGTCAAGCGCAGGGAAACCTGCGTCGTCTGGCCGCCGCTCTTCGTCAGCTCCTGGCCTTGCAGCCATTCGATGCGCTCGACGAGCGACTCGCCTTCCTCGTCGCCGCCGAGCCAGCGCGAGAGCACGTCCTGGCCGAGATACACCGCGACGGTTTGCGCCGCGCGTTCGCTGGTCGCGGAGAGCGAGCTCGCCGGCGGCCGGCCGGTCAACAGCAGCACGATCAGGTCCGACTGCGACATCGGCGGCGACGACGAGAGCACGATCGGCTCGTCGTACGCGCCGTCGAGCGTCGCGACGACGTCGTAACCCGCGAGCCGCGCTTCGCCGCGCAGCTTGAGCCGCGGCACCAACGGATTGGTCTCCTCGAGCGAGATCGAGCCTCCGGTGATGCGAAGCGAGCCCGACGGCAACGCGATGCGCGCGTCCTCGACGAAGATCGTGCCCGCGAGCCTCGGCGCCGAGCCGCGGCCGCGCAGCTTCAGGTTCGGGCGCAAGCCGGCGCGCAGCACGTTGTTGTCGATCCGGAGCGAGTTCGCGTTGCGCACGTCGACGTCGAACTCGGCTCGCGCGAGCGGCCCACGCGTGATCGCCGGCAAAAGGAAACCGCGCTGCGTCTCGGCGCGCGCGCGCCGGCCGGAGCCTGCGAAGCGCTCCAGCAGCTCGAAGTTCTTCGTGTAGCGTCCGTCGCGCAGCCGGAGCTCGCCCGAGATGCGCAGCGCGTCGAGCGGCCCGACGAAGCCGAGCTCCGCGTCCGCGCGCAGACGGAAGTTGTCGCCGCGCGCGAGCAGGATCTCCTGCCCGCTCGCCTTCAACGCGAAGTGCGGCACGCCGTCGACGAGCTCTACCGTGCCGCCGACCTGGAACGGGCCCGCGCCGAGCGCGCCGCTGCACGACCGCACCGTCGAGGTGTACCCGGAGAACGCGACGTCGGCGTTCAACGCGGTCAGCTTCGGCAAGTCGTTCTCGAACCGCACCTCGCCGTCGGCGAGCTGCAGCGAGCCCGACCACGTCGGCGCGGCGAGCGAAGCACCGATCGCGACCTCGGTGTACGCGCGGCCGCCGACGCGACCGAGCTCGGGCGCGAGCCGGCGCAGGAACGACAGGTCTTCGACCGCCGCGCCCGCGACCAGGTCGAGCCCGATGTCGCCGGCGTCCGGCGGACCGTCCTCGAACCAAGCGAGCGGCCGCGGCGCGACGCGCAGCTCGCCGGAGACGTACGCGCTCGCGCGGCCGCGGTCCTCGAGTCGCAGGCGTTCGATGCGCACGGTGTCGTCGAACGTGACCGCGGCGTCGACGTCCCACGGTCCGAGTCGGCGGCCTGCGAGCACGCCGATGCCGTCGAGCTCGAGATCGCACGCGTCGAACTCGAGACGGCCGCGCGGCTCGCGCCACGTGCCGCCGAGGCGCAGCTCGGCGTGGACCTGTCCGCTGGGCTCGGCGCCGCGCGGCCGCCATTCGCGCGGCAGCTCGTCGAAGTGCTGGATCGAGAGCGAGCCGACCAGATCGAGCTCACCGGGCGCGAACGGCGAGGCTCCCAGCGGATCGAGCGGCGCGGTGCCCGACAGCGACAGGACGCGACGCTCGCCTTCGACGAGCTCGAGCTTCGCGAGCTCGAGCTTGGAATCGTCGAACAGCCCGCGAACCTCCAACGAGTAGGTCCGTCCGCTCGCGTGGAAGCGCGCTCGGTCGACCCCGAGATCGACGGCCGCGGTCAGACGTCCGCCCTCGCGCAGCACCTCGAACTTGCCGTGCAGGCCGTCGACTTCGACGCCCGCGGGCAGGAACGGATCGAAGAGGCCGAGCGGCGAGAGCTCGACGAGCTCGAGCGCGACCACCGTGCGCTCCTTCGTCCAGTGGCACGCCGCGACCCAGCGACCCGCGTCGCCCGCCAGGTGCGCGTGGTCGAACTCGAGCGAGCCGTCGCCGACCCGCAGCTCGACCGGCGCGACGAGGTCGAGCGAACGTCCGTCGCGCGCGGCGTGCAGGCTCTCCAGCGAGACCGCGAACGGCGGCTGCCAGTCGAGCGACGAGAGCTCGCCGGTCGCGACCACGTCGAGCCCGAGCGTGCGCAGCACGAGGTGGTCGAAGCGCACGCGCGTCCCCTCCCACACGCCGCGGGCGTCCAGGCTCTCCAGCGTGCGCGCGCCGTACGCGACGTCGCGCGCGGCGACGTTGAACTCGACGCGCGGCGCCTCGAGCGGGCCGTCGACCCGCGCGTTGCCGAAGACCGAGCCCGCGCCGACCCACGGCGGCGCCCACGGCACCGGCAGGACCAGCCGCGCGGCGACCGAGGCGTCGTGGAAGCGACGCGCGCGATAATCGAAGTCGCCGGAGACCTCGAGCTCGCCCCACGCGCCACTCGCGTGCGCGCTCTCGACGTGGACGCGCTCGCGGTCGATGCGCGCGGCGATGTGCACGTCGCCGAGCGCGCGACCTTCGATCTCGACGTTCGAGCCTTCGAGGTCGAGCGCGCCTTCGAGCGTCTCGAGCCCGCCCTCGAGCGCGACGCGGCCGCGCACGCTGCCGCACCAACCCTCGCGGCCGAACGCGCCGCCGAGCTCCTCGAGATCCGGGAAGTCCGCGCGGCCCGCGAGATCGACGCGCAGGTCGGCGAGCCAGCGCTCGGCGGTCGCGCCGAACACGACGCGGCCCGCGTCGACGTCGAGCACGCCGCTCTCGGTGGTCACGCGTCCCTCGTCGAGGATCACGCCTTGGTCGGTGAACGTCGCCGCGAGGTGCACGCGATGCTCCGGCACGTCGCGGCCGAGCTCCGGCTCGCCGAGCAGCGTCGGTACGTCGCTCGAATCGAGCGACACGTGCCCGCGCAACCCCGCGGCCGCCTCCGGCCCGAACGGGACGACGAAGTCGTTCGCCGCGAGCCGATCGGCGCCGCGCTGCACGTCGAGCCGCGAGAAGAGCAAGCGTTCGCGCGTCACGACGAGCTCGGTGGTCAGGCGCTCGAAGCGCTGGCCCGCGAACGCGCCGTCGCTCGCGCCGCCGCGGATCGCGAGCTCGAACGCGCCTTCGTGCTCGAGCTTCGCGTCGATCTGCGCCTCGACGTCGAGCGTGCCCGACCACTCGCGCCGCGCGAGCGGAGGGAACAGCGCACGGAGCCGCGCACCGTCGACGCCGTCGAGCGCGACCAGGGTCGAGAGCTCGCCGCCGCCGAGCGTTCCGCGCGCCGCGATCCGGCCGAACGGCAGCGCGAGCTTGCCCTCCCAGCCGAGTCGCCCCGACGTCACCTCGGTGAGGTCGAGCTCGCCGCTCTCGAGCACTTGGACGCCCGCGAGGTCGAGCTTGGAGAGCTCGGCGCGCCCGCCGCGCATCCGCCACTCCGCGCCGCACGCGCCGGCCGGCCACGCGGTCTCCGGCGACTCGTACGCGGAGTCGGTCGCGCGCGCGACGAAGCTCTCGCCGTCGGAGCTGCCGACCTCGAGGCCGGAGAGCGAGATCGAGCGGCCGCCGCCGAGCTCGAGCGCGACGCGCGCATCGTCGACGAAACACTTCGGCCAGCGCTCCGGCCACTCGAAGGCGCCGCCGGAGCTCGCCGCGCGCGGCGCCCGCTTATCGCGATCGAAACGGACGTCGACGCCGCTCGCGCGGACGAGCTCGACGCCTCGGATCCCGCCGGAGTAGAGCGCGCCGAGCGAGAAGTCCACGTGCAGCTCGCGCACCGCGACGTCGAGCGAGCCGTCGAGCTTGGAGACGCGCACGTCGTCGAGGTCGAGCGTCGAGAACCAGTTGCCGCCGACCGCGCCGACGGCGAGCTCGATCCCGTGGTCCGCGCGCAGCTTCGTCGCGACGCGTTCGACGATCCACGGCGCGAGCACGCTGGAGCGCAGTGCGTAGAGCCCGGCGCCGCACGCGACGAGCCCGAGCACCGCGCATCCCCAGCGCTTGCTTCGGCGGCTGCGCCGCGTCTCGTTCGAACCCGACTGCGCCACCATCACCAGCCCGTTCTTCGGTCCCGGATCGAAGTCCGCTCCAGGATTCCGTCGGTCAGGAGTCGTTCAGACGGAACCAACCGGCGCGCCGCAGCCGCCAGTAGATCGTCAGCCCGACGCCGAGGAGCAACGCGATCAACATCCCGTAGCCGTACTTCCACTCGAGCTCCGGCATGTGCACGAAGTTCATGCCGTAGACGCCCGTGACGAATGACAGCGGGATGAACACGACGGTGACCGCCGTCAGCACCTTCATCACCTGGTTCATCCGCAGGTTCAGGTTGGCGACGACCAACTCTTGGATGTCGACCGCGGTGGAGCGTTGGCGCTCGGCGAGCTCGACGATCTGCGCCAGGTGATCCTGCACGTCGCGCAAGAACGGCCGCGTCTCGGGCAGGAAGTAGCTCGTGCACTCGCGGTCACAGCTCGCGAGCACGTCGCGCGAGGGCAACGCCGCGCGCAGCAGGATCCCGAGCTCGCGCCGGATGTGATAGAGGTCGCGCAACGGCCGCGACGAGGGCTTCTCGATCGCGTCGCTCTCGATGACGTCGAGCTGGTCGGCCAGACGATCGATGTGCGGGAAGTAGAGGTCGACCGCCGCGTCGATCAGACGGTAGAGCAAGTAGTCGGGCCCGTTGATGCGCAGGCGACTCTGCTTGTCCTTCGCGCGCGAGAGCGGCTGCTTGAACATGTCGTCGTCGTGCTCGCGGAACGAGATCACGAGCTTGCCGGTCGCGAAGAACGAGACTTGGTCGAGATCGAGCCCCGCGCCCGGTCGCGGCACCTGCAGGATCAGCAGCAGTCCCTCGCGGTGCACCTCGATGCGCGGCCGCTGCGGGACGTTGACGATGTCGGCGAGCCCGAGCCACGGGATCTGGAACTGCGCGCGCATCCGCTCGAGCACGCGCTCGGTGCCGAACCCGATGACGT
>JADLBP010000005.1 GCA_020847695.1 Planctomycetota bacterium | reverse complement strand
GTGATCCGGCCCCGCGAGCGGCACCCAGTGCGCGAAGTGCGGCGTCGTCCGGAACGGCGCGTCCTGGTCGTCGGAGTAGTAGGTGAACGGCTTGCCGCTCGAGAGCACGAGCGCGTCGAAGCCCTCGGCCGCGAGCGCCGCCTCGGTGGTGCGCCGCCGCGCGGCGACGTGTGCGGAGTAGTTGGTGCTCATGGTGGTTTCACTCGCGGCCGCGCGTCACTTGACGCCGTGCATCCACTTGTTCATCAGGCGCGAGAGCAGGATCACCGAGATGCCGACGCCGAGGCCCAGGTACACCATGTACTGGAACACGTGGCCGTACGCCTGCACCTTGCCGAGCGCGTCGGTCGCTTGGCCCGCTTCCTCGGCGGCCAGGCTCGAGACCTTGCCGGCGATGAAGTTGCCGGTCGCGATCGAGATGAACCACGCGCCCATCACCATGCCGGTCATCCGCGCCGGAGCGAGCTTGGTCACCATCGAGAGACCGACCGGCGAGAGGCAGAGCTCGCCGAGCGTGTGCACGACGTAGAGGCCGAGCAGGAAGTACCACATCACCAGGCCGGCCGCGGAGGCCGAGCCGATGCCCTGGTTGATCACCAGGAAGCCAAGGCCCATCCCGCAGAAGCCGAGACCGAACTTGGCCGGGATCGACGGGTTGGCGTTCTTCTTGTCGAGCGCGACCCAGAGCCACGAGAAGATCGGGCCGAACGCGACGATCAGCACCGCGTTGACCGACTGCCACCAAGGTCCGGGCATCGTCCAGTTGCCGACCTTGAACGGATCGAGCTGCTTCTCGGCGAAAAAGTTCAGCGAGTTGCCGGCCTGCTCGAAGCCGACCCAGAACACGCAGTTCAGGAAGAGCAGCAACACGAGCACGAAGATCCGCTCGCGCTGCGCTTTCTCCTCCTTGAAGGCGACGCTCAGCAGGAAGATCGCGATCGCCGCGAAGCATGCGTACAGCACGTACCCGACCGCGTTCTCGGTCAGGCTGAGCAGCTTGTACACCGCCGGCGCGACGATGATCCCGCCGAGGACGACCATCACGATCGGCCCGAAGCCTTCCTTGCCCTTCGGCGGCAGGCCTTCGACGCCGAGCACCTTGATGAAGCTCCAGAAGCACAGCAGGCCGAAGAGCATGCCGGCGCCGGCGAGCGCGAACCCGTAGCGATAGTCCGGGTGACCGTCGGTGCCCATGTACGCGGCGAACGCCTGGCACGCGACCGGCGCGATCGCAGCGCCGATGTTGATCCCCATGTAGAAGATCGTGAAGCCGCCGTCGCGGCGCGGGTCGCCTTGCTTGTAGAGCTTGCCGACCAGCGACGAGATGTTCGGTTTGAAGAGTCCGTTGCCGACGATCAGCATCGCGAGGCCGAAGAAGAAGATCTCCTTCTGCCCGAACCCGAAGTGGTCGCCCTTCGGCACCATCAGGAGGAACTCGCCCGCGGCGATGAACAGACCGCCGAGGATGATCGTGCGTCGGTAGCCGAGGATGCGGTCCGCGACCGAGCCCCCGAAGATGCCGAGCGCGTACACCATCGCGGTGAAGCCGCCGTAGCTCGCCGACGCCGCACCTTGCGCGGCCTCGGGCTGCATCTCCGAGAAGAAGGCTTGCGCGATGTACAGCGCGAGCAACGCCCGCATGCCGTAGTAGCAGAAGCGCTCCCACAGCTCGGCGAAGAAGAGGACGAAGAGGCCGGCCGGATGGCCGAGCAGGGTCGGGCCTTCGTGGCCTTGCGCGGGTGTCGTGGATTGGCTCATGAGACTTGAGGTGGGTGCCTCGGTCGGAATGGGGGCATCGACGCGCGGAGGAGCCTAGCGCGGCGGACGCGTCGCCCGCCAGACTCTTTCCGGGCCCGGTGCGGGAGGCTTACGCTTCACCGATGCCCACACCGTTCTCCGCCCGGCTCGTGCGCGACGACGACCACGCGACGTTCGCGCGCTTCTTCGCCGAGCTCCGCGTGCCCGAGGAGACACCGGCGTTCGAGCGCTGGCGGAGCCTGATGGCGCCGACGAGCTTCTTCCTCGAGCGCGACGGCGTCCCGGTTGGCTACGCGTGGTACGAACTCTTCGGAGGCGACGGCTACGTGCGCCACGTGGTCGCCGATCCCTCGCTGCGACGTGCCGGCGTCGGGCGCGCGTTGATGCGCGAGCTCGCGCGGCGCTTCCGCGCGGCAGGCTGCACGCGTTGGCGGCTCAACGTGAAGAGCGACAACGCCGCCGCGATCGCCCTGTACCGAGCCTCCGGGATGGACGTCGAGTACCCGACCGCGGTGTTGCGCTTCCCGTGGAGCGCGCTCGCGAGCCTGCCGCGGCCCGCGAACACGATCGAGGCGCGCGCCGCGGCGCCGGAGCGCGACGCGCGGCTCGAGGCGGCGTTCGGGCTGCCTCGCGGGCGGCTCGCGAGCGCGCGCACGATCGCGGGAGCGCGCGTGCTCGAGCTCGTCGATCACCACGACGCTTCGAACCCGAAGGTCGGCGTCGCGTGCTTCGATCCGGCGTTCCCGGGCTGCTTCCCGTTCAAGGTCGCGCGACCGGAGTTCGCGAGCGCGCTGCTCGCGGAGCTGCGAGCGAGCTCGCCGAGCGACGTCCCGTGGATCCAGCTCGTCGTCGAGGACGACGTGCCTCTCGCGAAGCTCTTCGTCGCGCTCGGCGGCACGCTGCTCTTCGAGGTGCTGCACTTCTCCGGCCCGCTTCCCGGCGACCGCGAGCTTTCCGCGTAACCGCGCCGGCGCCGGACGTCTCTTCTCCATGCTGGACGCAGGTGCGCCCGGCATGCGCATGCGCGACACGCTCCGAACTTCCAGCTCGCTCCCCGCCGAGCGCCGAATACCGCCCCGCGCGCGGAGCGGTCCATCCGGCGCGACCGACGGCCCTGCACCGGCGGCCGACATCCGGCGCGCGGCGACATGCCACGCAACCGCGCACCACGCGACCGCATGCCACGCGACCGCACGTCATGCTGCGGATGGACCGCTCCCCCACGCCGGTCTAGAATCGCGCCCGTCGCGACCCAAAACGGCCCGGACATTGGTCGAAATCCCAAGCACCTTCCGCGACAGCGCGGGAGCACCACCAGTCTCCGGGTCACTTTCTCCTCGCGCGCCGTGAGGCCCAAGTTCGCGATCCTGTTGGACGGCGGGTTCGTCGTCGCACGACTTCGCGCACGCGAACGGCGGTTCCCGCGTGCGGCCGAAGTGCTGAGCCTCTGCGAGCGAATTCGGGGTCGACCGGAGTTCGAAGGTCTGGGCTTGCTTCGCGTGTACTGGTACGACGCGCCGCCGGCGTCGCAGAGGATCCAGAATCCGCTCGACGACGGCGGCTCGATCGATCTGCGCGCGACGACGCGGTTCTCGGAAGCGCAGGAGCTGCACGACGCGTTGGAGCTCGCTCCAAACTTCGCGCTCAGGATGGGTGAGGTGGTGTTCCGCGGCTGGCAAGTGCGTCGCGGACGCATCGACACCCTCGGCAAAGCCGGCCGTCCGATCCAGGCCGACGACTTGGTGCCTCAGCTGGAGCAGAAGGGCGTCGACCTGCGCATCGGGCTCGACATCGCGCGGCTCGCGTTGCGAGGGCTGGTCGACACCTTGGTCGTCGTCACCGGGGACAGCGACCTGATCCCGGCCTTCAAGTTCGCGCGGCGCGAGGGCGTGCGCGTGCTGCTGGAGCCGCTCGGCGCGCCCGTCCGGCGGGAGCTCAAGGCCCACGCCGACGCGGTGCTCGCGAGCGCGTGACTAGAGCTCGGAGAGCGTCGCCTTGCGCCCCTCGTTCTGCTCCTTCAGCCAGCCCATCAGCGGCTCGAAGTAGCGCACCATCGGCTGCGCGGTCATCGAGCTGCCGGTCTTCTCCTTCAGCAGCACCTTCCAGTCGACGCTGGCGCCGGGCGCGAGGATCGACTTCAGGAAGTCGCCGACTTCCTTGCGCCCGTAGTAGTTCGTGTCGTGCGGATCCTCGTGCAGGATCTCGCGCGCGATGTGATCGTGCAGCTGGAAGAGCAGCACGAACGACAGCGCGTAGTCGTAGTACCCGGCCGGGTCGTCGTTGATGTGCGTCTTGGTCGCGGCGTCGCAGTACTCCTCGCCGCGCGGCGTCGGCGGCGCGATGCCTTGGTACTTCGCGGCGAGTTCCCACCAACGCTGGTTCCACTGCGAGCTCGGGAGCTCGTCGTGATAGAGCTCCTTCTCGAAGTAGAACATCGTCCCGGTCGACCACGGGATGAAGACGACGTAGTTGAGCGCCTCCTTGAGCAAGAGCTGCGTCTTGTCCGGCTTCGGGCCGCTCATCTCGAGCCCGACCGCTTGCACGAAGCGCGGCTGTTGCGCGGCGAGCCCCATCAGCGAGCCGACCGCTTCGTGGTACGCGCGGTTCGCGCCCTCGCGCAGGAGCGGCGGCACCGCCGGCGTCGAGTACGAGACGTAGTAGTACACGTGCCCGAGCTCGTGGTGCGTCGTCTCGTACCACTCGGTGTTCGGCTCGACGCTCATCAGCGAGCGCACGTCGTCCGCGAGATCGATGTGCCAGGCGCTCGCGTGCGTGTTCTTCTTGAAGCCCGCGTCCGCCGCGACCGGATAGAGCGACGACTTCTCCCAGAACGTCTGTGGGAGCTTCGGGAACCCGAGGCTGACGTAGAAGCGCTCGGCTTGCTCGAGGCACCACTCCTTGCCGCGCGACTTCAACGGCGCGTCGAGGTCGAAGCCGGGGACGTCGACCAACGCATCCCACTGCTGGCCCCAACGGTTCGGGAGCCAGTGCGCCGGGATCAAGTCGGGCACCGGTTGGCCGTAGCGCTTCGCGAGCTCGTAGCGCGTCCACGTGTGCAGCTCGCGGAACAGCGGCCGCAGGTCGCGATTGATCGAATCGATCGTCTTCGCGAGCTCGTCGGTCGTCATGCCGTACTCGCTCGCCATGTAGCTGAAGTAGTCGTGGTAGCCGAGCGCGCGCACGCAGGCGTTGCGCAAGCGCTGCAGCTCGATCAATCCGGGCCGCAGGCCCTTGCCGACCTCCTTCGACGCTTCCCAGATCTTCTGGCGACGCGCGAGGTCCTTCTCCTCGCGCAGGCCGTCGTCGATCGCGTTCGGCGTCAACGGCTGGCCGTCGAGCGTGAACTCGAAGCCGTAGAGCTGCTTCGTCTGCGCCGTCTCGGCGGTGATGCGTTGCTTGACGACCTCGGCGATCGTCTGCGGATTGCCGCCGGCCTTGAAGAGCACCGCGTGCAACTGCCGCGCTTGGAGATCGGTCAGCGCATCCTTCCGCTCGAGGTACTTGCGCGCGGCCGCGATGTTCTCTGCCGAGCCGGTGAACGCGGCGAGCGCTTCGTCGGCGGCTTGCACGCGCGCATCGTTCGACGTGTCCCCGGCGACGATGTGCGTCTGCGCGAGCCATTGCGCTTCGGCGGAGACGGTCGCGAGCTCGCGATAGCGCACGTTGTACGCATCGAGGTACTCCTGGACCTCGCGTTGGAGCGCGGGGTCGGCGACCGGCGACGACTGGCAGGCGGCGAAGAACGCGAGCGCGGCGCTCGCGACGATCGTGGACGAGGTCGACTTCATGGCCGCCGCAGCATAGCGCCCGGCGACGGCCCGAGCACTTCAGCTCGCGAGCGTGGACGCGCGCACGCGCCGGGCGTCGAGCTCGCACTCGAACACGATCGACACCCCCTCGGCGTCGCCTTCTCGCCCCCACAGCGAGACTCCGAGCGTCATCGGAGGCGGCACGACCGCGACGAGCTCGGCGGGCTCGCGGGTCGCGCCGTGACCGAAACGCGCGGCGAACTCGCTCCACGCGCAGCGCGCGCTGGAGCCGAGAGCGAGCGGTGCGAAGGGCAGGTGCGGCGGGTAGTCGCGGTACGGCCAATCGTCGCTCGATCGGTCGGGCTCGAGCGCGAGCACACGCACGCGGTGGAGCTCGTGCTCGTACTCGATGCGACAGGCGTCGAAGCAGAGACCGAAGACCAGCGGCAGGCGCAGCGACCGCCGGACGCCCTCGAGCGTCGGAACGTGCTCGCCGGCGAGCTCCGCGATCGCGTGCAGACCGCGCGGCCCGAACGGACGTCCGACGACTTCGTCCTGGAGCGGGCCGCCGAAGCGCGACAGCGACGACTGCGTCGCGCGCACGAGCGTGTGCGCGACGCCGGCATGGAAGACGTGGATCAGAGGCTCGGGCTGCATCGCGAGGTCGGGAACGCGCCGTCACTCTAGCGCATCGAGACTCGCGACTCCGCGCTCCAGCGTCGTGCGCACGAGCCGCGCGAGCACCGGCCGTGCGAGCGTGCTCATCGCCGCGTCGCGCAGTCGGCCGAGCCACGGCGACTCGACCTGCCCCCAACGACCGGCGCGGCGCGAATCGCGCGCGACCCGGGCGACCCGCTCGCGCCGCGCTTGCGCGTAGCGTCGCAGCGCGTCCGGCGTCGCGCCGAAACGCGCGATCGCGCGCCCGAGCACCCACGCATCCTCGAGCCCGACGCACGCGCCTTGACCGAGGTTCGGCGTCATCGCGTGCGCCGCGTCACCGGCGAGCGCGCAGCGGCCGCGCGCGAGCTCGGCGGGCCGCGCCAGTTCGAGCACGTCGTGACGCAACACGCTCGCCTCGGGGGTCGCCTCGATCAGCCCGCGAATCGGCGCGTGCCAGGCTCCGAAGTGCTCGAGCAGCGTCGCGCGCCGGCGGTCGTCGGTCGATCCCTGCGGAACGTTGAGCGTCGCGAACCAGTAGACGAGCTCGCCGCCGACGCGCAGCGCGCCGAAGCGCTTCGACCGGCCCCACGTCTCGAACGCGAGGCCGCGCGGCACCGTCGACTCGACGGAGGCGTGCAGCGCTCGATACGCGACGTAGCCCGAGTAGACGGGCTCGCCGCCGCCGAGGTGCGCGCGCACACGCGACCGGATCCCGTCCGCGCCGATCGCGACCGCGGCGCGGACCCGGCGGCCGTCCGCGAACGCGAGCTCGACCGCCCCACCATGGTCCTCCAGCGCGACGAGCTCGGCGCCGAACTCCAGCACGCCGGCAGGCACCGCGCGTGCGAGCCCCGCGAGCAAGTCCGAGCGCTGCAGCGCGATGCACGGCGCACCCAACGCGCGACTCAGCGGCTCGAAGTCGAACCCGACCAGCACGCTCGCGTCGACTCGCCGGGTCTCGCCGCGCACGAGCGGATTCGACCGCTCGACGACGTGGTCCTCGACGCCGAGCCGGCGGAGCACGTGCAAGGCATTCGACCAGAGCGTGATCCCCGCGCCGAGCGCCTCGAGCCGAGGCGCGCGCTCGTAGACCCGAACGTCGACGCCGACGGCGCGGAGCGCGAGCGCCGCCGCGAGCCCGGTGCTCCCGCCGCCGACGATCGCGACGGCGACGCGCTCGGTCACGTCGGTGACGTGAGCAGGACCAGCTTCGCGCCGCCGCTGACCGCTTCGCGCTCGCGCACGTGCAGGACCTTGACCACGCCGTCCGACGGCGCCGTGATCTCGTTCTGCATCTTCATCGCCTCGAGGATCAACAACGGCTGGTCCTTCGTGACCGTGTCGCCTTCCTTGACCAGCAGCTTGACGACGATCCCGGGCATCACCGCCTTGACCAGGCCGCCGCCCTTCGCTTGCGCGCGCTCGGCGGCGTGCGCCGCGCGTTCGCGCTCGTCCTCGATCTCGACCGCGTAGAGGTGGCCGGCGATCGTCGCCGAGAGCTTGTGCTCGTCGCCTTCGATCGACAGGCCGAAGCTCTTGCCGTCGCAGAGCACCGCGACCTGACCGAGGTTGTCGACCTCTTCGTAGTCGAGCTCGAGCGGCGAGCCGTCGACCACGACCTTGAGCTCGCCGAGGCGCTCGACGACGTCGACCAGGTGTTCCTTGCCGTTGACGCTGATGTAGTACTTCACGGCTGCGGCTCCTTCGCGTGCGCGACCTCGGGCCGATGCGGCGGGTATTGCGTGTGCCTCGCGCGACTGCGCGCTTGCCACGCGTTGCGACTCGCCGCGTGCGTGCCGAGCGCCTTGCGCCGCGCCAAGAGGTGACGGTGGATCGCCGCGGCGGCCGCGACGATCAGGTCCTCGCCTTCCGACGGCTTCGAGAGATCGAGCGTCGACAGGAAGTGCGTGTCGAACTCGCCGCGCTGGAAGCGCTCGTCCTCGAGCACGCGCAGCGCCGCGGGCGCGCCGGTGCGCACACCGCCGACGTTGAGCTCCTGCAGCGCGCGTCGCATCCGCGCGATCGCGCTCATACGGTCCGGCCCCCACACGATCAGCTTCGCGAGCATCGGATCGTAGTTGAGGCTGACCTCCATGCCGCGATACAGCGCGGCGTCGAGCCGCACCCACGCGCCACCCGGCGCGCGCAGGTTCGAGATCGTGCCGATCGACGGCACGAAGTTGTTGAACGGGTCTTCCGCGTTGATGCGGACCTCGAAGGCCCAGCCGCGCGGTTGGATCGACGACTGCTCGTAACCGAGCTTCTCGCCGTACGCGATGCGCAGCTGCTCGCGCACGAGGTCGACGCCGTAGACCATCTCGGTCACCGGGTGCTCGACCTGCAAGCGCGTGTTCATCTCGAGGAAGAACACGTCGCCCTTCGAGTAGAGGAACTCGACCGTGCCCGCGTTCTCGTAGCCGACCGCGCGGCCCGCGGCCAAGGCGATCTCGCCCATCTTCTTGCGCAGCTCGGGCGTGATCACGACCGACGGCGCTTCCTCGATCAGCTTCTGGTGGCGGCGTTGGATCGAGCACTCGCGCTCGCCGAAGTGCACGCCGTTCCCATGCTTGTCGAAGAGCACCTGGATCTCGATGTGGCGCGGCTCGTCGAGGTAGCGCTCCATGTACATCGAGCCGTCGCGGAACGACGAGAGCGCTTCGCCCGACGCCGTGCGGAACGCGCTCGCCATGTCGTTCTTCGAGCGCACGATGCGCATGCCCTTGCCGCCGCCGCCGGCCGCGGCCTTGAGCATGATCGGGTAGCCGATCTTCTCCGCCGCCGCGAGCGCGGCGTCGGCGTCGGCGACCGGATCGGTCAGGCCGGGCACGACCGGCACGTTCGCGCGCTTCATGTTGCGGCGGCTGGTGATCTTGTCGCCCATGCCGCGGATCGCGGCGGGCGGCGGACCGATCCAGACCAGGCCTTCCTTGGTCACGCGCTCGGCGAACTCCGCGTTCTCCGAGAGGAAGCCGTAGCCCGGGTGGATCGCCTCGCAGCCGGTCGATTTGGCCGCGGCGATCACCTTGTCCATGTCGAGGTAGCTCTCTCGCGGCAGCGCGCCGCCGAGGGACACCGCGTTGTAGGCCATGCGCGTGTGCAGGGCCTTGCGATCGACGTCGCTGAAGACCGCGACGGGCTCGATGCCCATCTCGCGGCAGGTGCGGATCACGCGCAGCGCGATCTCGCCACGGTTGGCGACCAGGATGCGTCGGAACATGGGACCTCGTGGGGAAAAGTCCGCGGAGTCTAGCAAGTCCGGTGGCTCCGACGCGATGCGCACGCCGGCGGAGATGCGACGAGCGGAGAGCTACTTTCGCGCGGACTTCGCGAGCGAGCCGAGGCGGCGGGCCCGCGGCAGGACGCAGCCGCGCGAGCGCGCTCTCTCGCGCGTGCCCACGTCGTCGACGAGTCCGCCGACGAGCTCCCTCGCAGCGTGAGCGTCGGCGTCCGGACACGCGCGGCGCCCGAGCTCACTCGCCGATCGAGATCACGTGCTCGCTCTGCAGGTCGAGCAGCGCGCGCACGCGGGCGAGATCGACCGCGCCGCGCGCGTCGAGCAGCAGCTCCGGCGGCGCGGACCGCGCGAAATCCGCGAGCAAGCGCGGCGCGGCGGCGACCAGCTCGCGCAACGCGGTCGCGCGCAGCTCCACGGGAGCGAGCGGATCGTACGCCGCGAGCGCGTCGCCGAGCCCGAGCCCCGCCGCGCCGTCGAGCGCGACCAACGCGCGGCGCGCGAGCGTGCGGATCGCCGGGTAGCCGTCGCCGAGCGCGATCACGAGCTGCGCGGACGCCCACGCCTTGCCGCGCGCGTCGAGCGCCGCGTCCGCGCGTCCGAACGCCTTCGCGTACACCGCGCGCTGCACCGCATCGCCGGCGTGCAGCGACGCGAGCGCTTCCGGCACGTCCTGCGGCGCGCCGTCGGGCCGCGAGCGCGGCGCGGTGTAGCGCTCGCCCCACCACGCGCGCATCCGCTCGGCGAGCCACGGCGCGCTCTTGTCCAAGTGGCACTGCGCGCACGCGTTCGGCCGGCCGCCCTCGACGTCGCGCGCGACGTCCGGCGACTCGACGCGATGGCTGCGATGGATGTCGACGATGCCGTACACCATCCGCGGCATGTGGCATTCGAGGCAGCGCGAGCCCGCGGACTCCGGCGCGTGGTGCGTGTGCGCGGCGAGCGCGGCGGCGTCGCGCGCGAGCTCCGCGTGGCACTGCGTGCACGCGCGGTCGCCGCGGAACTCGGGCTCGATCATCCCGCTCGGGTCGCCGGAGTGCATGCGGTGACACGCGTTGCACGAGAAGCGCTCCGACACCGCGCACGGCGATTGCGTCACGCCGAGGTACTCGTACGCGGAGAGCCGCGCGGTGCCGTCGCTCCAGAAGCGCTGGCGGAAGAGCTCCGGGTCGGTCGCGTCGACCGAAGGCGTGTCGCGCCGCACCGGCACGACGTGGCCCGCGAGCGGCTCGCCCGGCCGGAACGTCGGACCCGTCGCGAGGAACTCCCAGAGTTTCTCCGGCGGGTCGGGCAGGCGCTGCGAGTGGCATTGGCCGCAGACCGCGTTCGCGCGCGCCGCGGGGAGCTCGCGCGGGTCGAGCGCGTCCCCGAGCTCGGCGAATCCGAGCTCGACCCACCACTTCGCGAACGGCCCGCGCTGCTCGGCGACGTGCGTCTCGCCGGGGCCGTGACAGCTCTCGCAGGCGATGCCGAGCTCCTCGACCTTGGTGTCGAAGTGCGGCGGTTCGTCGGGCGCGCGCTCCGCCGCGCCGCGCATCCGCGGCATCGGTCCGGTGTTGTGGCAGAAGACGCAGTTCTCGTTCCACGTCGCGACGTGCGCGCCCCAATCGTCGCGGTCGGGCTCGAGGAAGACGGCGTTCAGGTGCGACCAACGTCCGTCGACCGCGTGCCAGACCAGCGGCAGGCGCCGGAACGCGTGCGTGCCGTCGTCGACGAGCTCGAAGTACTGCTGGTAGCGATGCGAGCCGACGCACAGCGCGACCTCGGCGGTGCGCGCGGGCTCGCCGCCGTACGCCGGCAGCTCGAAGAAGAAGCGCCCGTCGCGCTCGAACGGCCGCGCGCGCGCGCCGAAGAGCAAGACCTCGACGCCGTCGAAGCGGCCGAGCACGCTCTCGCGCGTCGGCAGCGTCGTCATCGTCGAGTGGTAGGTCTTGCGCCAGCTCTCCCAGCGCTCCGCGTGGCAGTTGCGGCAGGTCTCCGAACCTTCGAAGTCGCGCGTGCGCTGGACCAGCGCGTTCTCCGGCGGCGCGCGGCGCGAATCGAAGCCCCACGCGCACACGAGCACGACCGCGAGCAACACGGCGACGACGACCAGCAGGCGCTTCACGCCGGGCGAGGATAGCGCGCGCGGGGCCGAGCGGCGCGCGGCCGACTCAAGGGCACAAGAGGATCGAGAGCCGCCGCTGGAACTCGACCACCAACGGATGCTCGAAGCCGAGCACCTCGAACACCTCGACCAGCGCCTTGCGCGGCGCCCCGTTCTCGAAACGCAGGTCGCGTTCGGCGACGCGCCAGAGCACGTTCAACCCGCGCTCGTGTTCCCCCGCCGCGACCAGCGACTTGCCGAACTCGAGCTGCAGCGCGAGATCGTCGGGCGCGAGCTCGAGCTTCGCGGCGAGGCCGTCGAGCGCGCTCTTCTTGCTCGCGAACTCGAAGCGCTGGGTCAGCGCCTTGCCTTCGTCGCTCGCGCGTTCCTCGTCGCTGAACTTGGCCTCGACGAGCCGAGCTTCCTCGAGCTTGCCGGCGTCGATCAGGAGCTTCGCGAGCAGGAAGCGCGCCTTCGCGTCGCCGTGCTGCACGCGCAAATGCTCCTTCAGGAGCTTCGTCGCGTCGTCGCGCCGGCCCGCTTCGTCGAGCTTCTTCGCGTCCGCGACGACGTCGGTCGGCGCCGGGCCGAGGTGCTTCTCCAAGAACTTCTTCACCTGGAGCTCGGGCAGCGCGCCCATGAAGCCGTCGACCGGCCGACCGGCCTTCATCAGGATCACCGTCGGAACGCTCTGGATGCCGAACGCCTCCGCGAGCTCCGGGGTGCGATCGATGTCGATCTTGGCGAGCACGACGCGTCCGGCGTTCTCCGCGACGACCTTGTCGAGCACCGGCCCGAGCGTCTTGCACGGCGCGCACCACGTCGCCCAGAAGTCGATCAGCACCGGCGTCGTTCGGGAGCGCTCGACGACGTCTCGCTCGAAGTTCTCGAGGCTGACGGCGAGTGCGGCGGGGCTTTGATCCATGGGATGGGCTCGGTGCGGCGACGGACGGAGGAACCGACCGCGTATCGATATCAAACCGAGCGCCCGCGCGCCAACGGAGCTCGCGACCGCGCGACGTGCGGCGTTGCGGCGCGAGTCTCCCCGCTCGCGCGCCGAGCTCGGACGCTCTCCAAACGCGACGCGCGGCCCCGCGCCGTCCTCGGACGGGACGCGGGCCCGCGCGTCGCGGGAACGTCGGCTCGGAGCGAGCTCCCGAACCGACGACCAAGCTCAGTGGCGCTTGCCGCCGCGCTCGTGGCCCTCTTCCTCTTCTTCCTGGTACTTGTCGTGGCCGGCCTTCTTGAGGCCCATCAGCTTGTTCTTGAGGATCTCGTCGGCGTCCTTGAACTTGCCGTCGAGCACCGCGATCTCGGCGTCGCACGCGAGCTTGATCGACTCCGCGAGCATCTTGCGGTAGCCGACGACGAACTCGGGGCGTTGCTTCTCGTCGATCTTCGCCGCCATCGGCGGCGTCAGCGCCTTCGCGACGATCGCCTCGCGTTGGAACTTGCTCAGCGCTTCGAGCGCGGCGTCGCGGTTGTCCGCGGTGATCCCACCACGGCCGAGCGACTTCAGCGCGGCGTTCATCTCGCTCATCGCGGCTTCGAGTTGCTCGTCGGCGGCGACGGGGACCGACGCCGTCGCGTCGGCGCGAGAGAGCGAGGTCCAGAGCACCGCACAGAGCGGCGCGGCGACGAGGAGGCTCAGGGTGAGGACACGACCGGAACGGGACGCAGCGCGACGCATCGAAGCGGAACTCCAGATCAGGGGACGGGGAGGAGAGGATCTCTCGGTGCTCTCGCGCGCCGGATCGGACTTCGACCCGCGCCGCGCGAGGAGCGGCAGATTCTGCGGAGGTGCGCGACGGCTCGCCACGTTCGTTTCACGGACCCCGCGGGTCCGCGCGACGCGCGCGAGCCGAAGCGAGCGACCTGGAACCGGCGACCGCGCGCGCGGTCACGCAAAACGTTCCACCTCCGCCGCGGGCGTCATCGATCCGCGGATTGGACGCTCGCCGCGCCATCGGCGCCGCGTCGAGAGCCTCGACCGCGCAGCCATGGAAGACCGGGCTCGTAACGAAACGTTCAAGGAAACCGCAAAAGTACTCAGTCTGCCGGGGCGCGCCGTCCGAAATCCCCCGCGTGTTCGCTTGCGTCAGGGAACGGAGAGATGCGTTTGGCTCGTGAAGCACGAAGGCGCGGACCGCGCGCAGGCTTGACGTTGGTCGAGGCCGCGATCGCGAGCACGATCATCGCGACCGTGCTGATCGCCGCGGCCGCGGGCTTCGGCGCGAGCCTGAAAGGCGTCGATCGATCGAAGTCGATCAGCCGCGCGACGGTGTTCCTCGAGACGGTGCTCGAGGACCTCTCGGCGCAGGACTACGACGCGTTGCTCGCGCTCAACGGCAATCAGTTCTTCGACCAGACCAACGCCGCGGACTCGAAGTACGGAGTCACGCTGACCGTCTTCCAGGCGCAACTCGACCTCTTGCAGCTGCGCGTGGTCGTGCGCGACCTCGACACCAACGACGTGATCGGCAGCGTGACCACGCAGAGGTGCCGCCGATGATCCGCGCTCGCTCGCGCGCTCGCCGCGCCGGTTACACGCTGCTCGAGACCGTCGCCGCGGTCGCGGTGTTCATGGTCGTGTGGTACTCGCTCGGGATGGCGATGCGGATGGGCAGCGAGTCGCAGCGGCTGGTGTCGCGCGGCGCGGAGGAGAATCGCGACCTACGCGAGTCGATCGGGCTCCTGACCGACGAGCTGCGCTCGAGCACCGATTCGTCGATCACGATCGCGACGCTCGCCGACGGCAACCACTCGTTGACGTTCCAGGTGCCGGTCGACATCGCCGGCGTCGCGGACTGGGGTGTCTACGACAAGTCGCTCGGTCCGCTACCGGCGGATCGGAACCGCGCCGACTGGCAGTTGCGCTACACGGTCGCCGACGTCGACGTCGGCGGAGGCGTGATCGAGAAGCGGCTCGTGCGCGAGATCCTCGACGATCTCGGCGCGGTTCAGAAACAGACCACGTTGGCCCGGGGGCTGCGCGCCGGGGGTGGCGCGCAATCGGGGTTCCGGGTCGTGCAGGTGGGCGCGGTGTGGGAGCTCACGCTCACCACCACCGGCGCGCATGGCGTCAGCCAAGGGGAGAACGAGGTATTCCATGTCCGGACTCGCAACGACGACTGAGCTCGCGGCAAGCAACGAACGGATCGGCCCGGTGCGGTGGTCGCGCGCGCGGCGTGCGCGGCGCGGAACGGCGCTGATGAGCTCGCTGATCGTGTTCGTCGGCCTCGCGGGTCTCCTCTACGCGTCGGCGGCGCTGTCGACGGTCGAGATCAAGGAGTCGCGCCACGCGATCGACGACGTGCGAGCCGCCGAGCTCGCGAACGCCGGCGTCGAGCGCGGCCTGCTGCTCTTGCGCCAGACCGCGGCCGCGGCGGGAACGCAGAATCCGCTCGGCACGCTGACCAACCTGTTCGCCGGCGGCCCGACGATCAATCCGATCGTCGCGGAGGCGGTGCAGGACGGCGCGTCGACGGTCGGTACGTACTCGGTGACGCTGACGGCGATCGAGCAGACGGCGACCAGCATCACGGTCGCGATCCAAGCGACCGGCTACCTGCCCGACGCGCCGCAGAACCTCGGGCCGAACGAGCGCGTCTCCGCGTGGCGCGCGGTGCAGACCAACGTCCGCTACGAGCTCGCGCCCAGCGAAGTCTTCGACTACGGCTACTTCATCAACAACTGGGGCTGGTTCTACGGTGACACGATCTACTGCAACGGCAACGCGCGCAGCAACGGCCAGTTCGACGTCGGCGGCTACAAGCCGACGTGCACCGGCCAGGCGCTGTACGACGAGGTCACGTTGGTCGGCGCCAACGCCAACCTGTCGGGCTACCACGACGACAACCACGACGGTCTCCAGGACGGCAACGACGGCGGCGTGTTCGCGGGCTGGGACATCACCGGCGCCGCGAACCTGCAGGGCAACGGCGGGCTCGCGTCGAACCAGCACGAGTACGACGGCGCGATCTCGATGCCGAACCTGACCGACCTCACGCCGTACGAGGCGGCGGCGACGAGCCTGAACAGCACCATCCAGATCTCCGGCACGACCTACTCGGACGCGGTGTACGGCGACGAGGCGGGCGAGAAGCAGAACCTCTATCTGGTCGGCACCGCGTCGAACCCGATCGTCCTGAACGGCCCGATCGTCGTGCGAGGCGACGTGATCATCAGCGGCTACGTCACCGGCCAAGGCGCGATCTACGCCGGCGGCAACGTCTACTGCCCGAGCTCGGTGCTCTACAAGAACGGTCCGTCGACGCCGCGGCCGGCGAACGGCTCCGAAGCGGCGACCGAAGCGTGGGTGACCGCGAACTGGAACAAGGACTTCCTCGGTCTCTTCGCGCGCGAGAACATCGTCGTCGGCGACCACACCAACTCGACGTGGCGGACGTACGTCAACTGGTGGATGTCCTCGTCGCTCAACAAGTCGGACGAGGACGCCGGCGAGGACGGGATCCCGAACACCAAGGCGGGGATGGACGGCGTGCTCGGCACGTCGGACGACGACCTGCTCGAGGGCGACGGCACGTTCACGATCGACCACTACACCGACGCGGACCTCGCCCTCGGCTTGATCCCGGCCGGCAAGAACGTCGGCGACCCGATCCCGGGCACCGGCGAGGACATCGACGGCGATGGCGTGTACGACGACTCGCTGACGCTCGCGGACGTCACGCTGACGACGGCGATGAACACGACGAACTTCGGCGGCAACATGCCCGCGTCGGGCATCGCGTCGTACAGCAGCATCTCGAGTCTGTACGCGAACCAGCTCGACGCGGTGTTCTACACGAACCACTCGTTCTGCTGGACGGTGCTCGGCTCGAGCGACGCGAAGATCAACGGCTCGATCGTCAGCCGCAACGAGAACATCGTCTACGGCACGCCGAAAGCGGTGTTCAACTACGACAGCCGCCTGCTCGGCGGCAACACCGGCAAGTGCGCGCCGTTCCTGCCGCGCACGTTGCACGATCCGGAGATCTTGCGCTGGACGCGGCTCGACTTCGATCCGAATCGATACGTGATCGCGCCGTGAACGCCATGCGTCGACTCCCCGCCCCCACGACGCTGTGCGTGTGCCTCGCGCTGCTCGCGAACGACGCGAGGAGCCAAGAGCTGCCGCCTACCACCGCCGAACGCGGCGCGAAACCGGCCGACGTCGTCCTGCTGCGCGAGCGCAATCGCGAGTCGCTGCATCCGGGCGATCCGCTGCGGATCGTCGGACGCGAGCAGGACTCGAACGACCTGCGCAGCCGGACGCCCGCCCTCGCCAAGACCGACGCCGCGATCGTGTACGTCGACCAGGACGAAGCGTACCGCCGCAAGCTCGCGATGTACGCCGACCGCGCGCGCTTCACCGAGACGCTGCCCGCGTCACCGGACGGCGCGCCCGAAGGCGAAGAAGGCGCACCCGCCGCGGCACGCACCCCGCAAAGGCGCGCGGCGCCCGCGCCGACGCTCGAACCGACTCGCAGTTGGGCCCCGCTCTGGCTCGGCGCCGCCGCGCTCGGGCTCGCGGTGCTCTTCCGTGTGCTCTCGCCGCGGCTCGCCGCCCGCATCGAGGCGCGCGAGCAAGCGGCGCGCGAGCTCGCGGCCCGCGAGCGTCTCGCGTCGACACCGCCGGAACCCGAGCCGCAAGCCGAGAGCTGAGGCTCGTCGCCCGCGCGACGACGGAGGCGGCCCCTCGTACCACGCTCGCCGCACCGACGGGCGGCCGCCTGCGACCTCCGCCGCATGCCGGGCGCGCGACGCGCGGCTAGATTGCCGGCATGCAAGCCCTCGAGACCCGCCTCGCCATCGCGTTCGTTGCGTTCGTCTGCGTCGCCGCGTGCCGCGAAGTGCCGGTCGCGGCGGTGGCGCCGGTCGAGACGCCGAGCGCGTTCCTCTCCGCAGAGCGTTGCGCGCTGTGCCACAGCCGGAGCCCGGAGGCGAGCGCGCTGACGACGCTTTCCGGCGACGACGTGTCGCCGCACGGCACGTGGCGCGCGACCGCGATGGCGAACGCGTCGCGTGATCCGTACTGGCGAGCGCAGGTCGCGCGCGAGTGCGAGCTCGCGCCCGACGCCGCCGCCTCGATCGAGACGTTCTGCGCGCGTTGTCACGCGCCGACCGCGGTGCACGACGCCGTGCTGTTCGAGCGCGACGTGCCGCGCCTCGCGACGCTCGCGCTCGATCCGCTCGCCGACGAAGGCGTGACCTGCACGGTCTGCCACCAGGCCCAACCGGATGGCCTCGGCACCGAGGAGACCTTCGACGGCCGCTTGCCGATCCGCGACGAGGGTCGGATCTTCGGGCCTTTCGCGAACCCCGCGATCGGCCCGATGCGCATGCACACCGGCTACACGCCGACCGAGGGCGCGCACATCCGGCGCTCGGCGCTGTGCGGGAGCTGTCACACGCTGCGCACCGCGCATGCACCGAACGCGAGCCCGTTCATCGAGCAGTCGCCGTACCTCGAATGGCGGAACAGCGAGTTCAGCGACGAGGACGGAGCCCGCGACACCTCGCGCTCGTGCCAGGACTGCCACATGCCCGAGGCGGGCTCGATGCGCATCGCGCGGATGCCGACCGGCTTCGATTTCAACATCGCGGTGCGCGAGGGCGTCAAGAGCCACGCGTTCGTCGGCGCCAACGCGTTCCTGCTCGACTTGCTGCGCACCCACGCCCAGCGCCTGGGCATCGACGTGCCCGCCGCGGCGTTCGAGCGCGCCGCGGCGGCCAATCGCGCCGCGCTCGCGCACGAGACCGCGCGCGCGACGATCGAGCGCGTGACCCGCGACGCCGAGCGGCTCTCGTTCGACGTGCGCGTCGAGAACCTGACCGGGCACAAGCTCCCGACCGGTTACCCCTCGCGACGGATGTGGCTCGCGGTCGACGTGACGCACCGAGGCGAGCGCGTGTTCGGCTCCGGTCTCTTCGACGAGCGCGGGCGGCTGATCGGCGTCGCCGACGAGCTCGCGCTCGAGCACTTCGACCGCATCGAGCGCGCGGACCAAGCGCAGGTCTACGAATCGATCGCGGTCGACGGCGAGGGGCACGTCACCACCGCGCTGTCGCGGATGGCGCGGCGCTCGAAGGATTCGCGTCTGCTGCCGCGCGGCTGGACCGCGGACGGCCCGCACGCCGCCGAGACCAGCCCGGCGGGCGTCGAGGGCGACGACGACTTCCGCGCCGGCGAGGACACCGTGACGTACTCGCTCGCGCTGCCGGAGAGCGCGCGCGGCGAGCTGCGGATCGTCGTCAACCTGGTCTACCAGCCGATCCCGCCCGCGTGGGTCGACGGCCTGCGCGCGACGGACGCGCCGGAGGTCGCGACGTTCCTCGAGCTCTACGACGGCGCCGATCCCACGCCGGAGACGCTCGCGGTCGCGGTCGAGTTCGCGCCCGCGCTCTGACGTCGCCGCTCAGAGCACGAAGCGCACGTCGGGGTGCTTGCCGAGCGCCGTGAACACCGACAGGCGATGCTCTTCGTCGCGCACGAGCACGTCGAGCTGCAGCGAACGGTACTTGCCGCCCGAGCTCTCCAAGCCGAGCACGAGCGTGTGCTCGGCATCGCCGGCGATCGCGACCGCCGCAGCGCGCAGACGCACCTCGTCGGCGCCGATGATCCGGTAGGACCAGCGACAGGGATAGACGATCTCCGGGTGCTCGTCGTTCGAGAAGGGGCCGCTCATCGTGCGCCCATCCTAGCCGACGACTCCAGCGCTCCGCGCGTCGGTCGAGCGCGCGCCGCGGTGCTCGTTCGCCGCGCGCACCTCCGCACCACCGGCTCCGGACGTGCAAGGCGCTGCGCGCGCACGGCGCGCGGACCGCACGGGGCTCGCCGAGGGTGCGCGGGACGCGTCGGACGCCGCGGTAGAGCCCGGCTCACGCGCTCGCGCGCTGCGGCGCGAACGCGGGGTACTCGAACGTCTCGTTGAAGCTCCAGTTGTTGCCGTCGGAGCACGTGCGACACGGCGTCAAGTCGCGCAAGCAGCCGGTGCGCCGGCGCAGGTCCTGAGCGCGCGGGCCGTGGTAGAGAGCGTCGATCGAATCGACCAGCACGCTGCCGAGCGCGAGGTCCATGTTGGTGTCGAGGTTGCACGGGCTCGCGACGCCGC
>JADLBP010000004.1 GCA_020847695.1 Planctomycetota bacterium | reverse complement strand
GTCGTCGAGTCGCACGACCCGATCGCCGTCGCGCAGCCCCGCCTTCGCCGCGGGCGCGCCGTTCGTGAGCACCACCTCGGTGCTCTCACGGTCGTACTCGAGCGCGAGGTCGCCGAGCAACGCGAGCGCTCGCTCGCGCGGGAGCGGCGCGAGCTCGCTCTCGAACGTCCGCCCCTGGCGGCGCACGCGCCACGTCGTCGGCCGCTCGCTGTCCGCGAGCGCGCGCTCGAGGTCCCCGTCGCGCAGCAGCGCGACGCCGCCGACCGACACGATGCGATCGTCCTTCGCGAGCCCGAGCTCGGCGAGGTCGGGATTCGTGCGCAGGTCCTTCACGCGGTTGCGCGGCGCCGTGATGCCGAACACGCGCGCGCCTTCGACCGGCGTCGGGCGCGGCTCGAGCGTGAGCTGACGACGCTCGCCCTCGCGCTCGACCTCGATGGAGAGCGGCGCGCCAGCCTGCAACGCGAGTTCGAGTTGGCGCAGCACCGGCAGCCCCGCGAGCCCGCCGGCGACGCCGACCAGCCGGTCGCCGTCGAGCAGCCCCGCCTTCGCCGCGGGGCCCTCGGGGTCGACCTCGAGCGCGAGCGTCGGATCCTTGCCGGGAGCGACCTCGATCGAGAGGAAACCTTGCTCCTCGAGATACCGCGGCTCGAGCGTCACCTCGCGCGGCGTCGTCGCGCCGGGATCGAGCAGCTTCAGTCGCACCGCCGAGCGATCGCCGAGCGCGACCTCGTTGCCGATGAACATGAAGCTGATGACTTCCTCGCCGTTGACCTCGAGCACGCGCGTGCCGGGCTCGATCCGCGCGTGCCACGCGGGCCCGCCGGGATACGCTTCGCCGATCACCGGGCTGCTGAACGGCACGCCCCAGAACAGCACGATCGGGAACACGATCAGGCCGAAGAGGACGTTCATCAGAACGCCGCCGGAGAAGATGAAGAAGCGCTGGCCGACCGACTTGGCGCGCAAGTCGTCGGGCTGGATCGGGCCGCCTTCGCTCTCCTCGCCGGCCATCTTCACGTAGCCGCCGAGCGGCACCGCCGCGATCTGGTAGAGCGTCGCGCCGCGTCGCCACCCGAAGAGGCGCGGGCCGAAGCCGAGGCTGAAGCAATCGACGCGCACCTTGCACCAGCGCGCGGCGATGAAGTGGCCGAGCTCGTGAACGAAGATCACGAGCCCGATGCCGACGGCGACTTGTATCCAGCGCAGCGCGTCCAAGTTCGACCTTTGCTAGCCCGCCGCGTGGAGGGCGATTTGAGAACGCGCGAGCTCACGGGCCTCGCGATCCGCGACGAAGACACCGTCGAGCGTCGAGCAAGCGCGACCGCGCGCGTCGAGCACGGCTCGATTGACGCGCTCGATCTCGCGGAAGGGCAGGTCGCGCGCGAGGAAGGCCTCCACGGCGATCTCATCGGCAGCGTTGAGCACCGCACCGGAGTCCCCGCCGCGTTCGAGCGCGCGGAAACCGAGCGCGAGCGACGGGAAGAGCTCGGGATCGGGCTCCTCGAACGTCAACTGACGGAAGAGCCCGAGGTCGAAGCCGACCAGGCTCGACGGCGCACGCTCGGGATCGTGCATGCAGAAGTGCAGCGGCCCGCGCATGTCCGGCGGTCCGAGCTGCGCCATCACCGAGCCGTCGACGAACTCGACCATCGAGTGGATCACCGACTGGCGATGGATCACGACGTGGATCTGCTCGGCGGCGAGTCCGAACAAGTGGTGCGCTTCGAGCACCTCGAGCGCCTTGTTCATCAATGTCGCGGAACCGACGGTGATCCGCGGGCCCATCGACCAGTTCGGGTGCTTCAACGCCATCTCCGGCGTGACCGCGAAGAGCTCCGCGGGCTCGAGGTCGCGGAACGGTCCGCCGCTCGCGGTCAGGTGGATGCGCCGCACGCGGCCGACGTCCTCGCCGCGCAAGCACTGGTAGATCGCGCAGAGTTCGCTGTCGACCGGCAGGATCGTGCCGCCGTGCTCGCGCGCGAGCTCGGTCAGGATCGAGCCGGCCATCACCAGGCTCTCCTTGTTCGCGAGCGCGAGCCGTTTGCCGCGCCGCAGCACCGCGACCGACGGCGCGAGCCCCGCTCCGCCGACGATGCCGTGCACCGCGGTGTCGTACGACGCGATCCGCGCGAGCTCGGTGGCGGCATCGGGCCCGGCGAGCAATGCGACGTCGCGCGGCAGGCGGGGAGCGAGCTCCTCCGCCGCCGCCGCGTCGCCGAGCGCGACGAAGCGCGGCCGGAACTCGCGCACCTGCGCCTCGAGCTGTTGCCACGAGCTGCCGGCGGCCAGGCCTTCGACACGGAACAGCCCGGGTTGCGAGCGGACCACGTCGAGAGCCTGGGTTCCGATCGAACCGGTGCTTCCGAGGACCAACAGGGGCTTCATGCGGGCGGGTTGAGCCCGCGCGCAGCCGTGCTGGCGTGTCGGGCGACCCCAGTGTAGCCTCGGACGCCTTCGGGAGAATGGCGCGCATGCGCCGCCCCGGGACGAGCCGCGACGCGTGGGATCCCTCCAGGCCACACATTGCCCGCAATGCGGGGCGGAGCTGCAGGCGGAGCGGATCGAAGGCCGGGATCGGCTGCGCTGCTCGCGCTGCCGATTCGTGCTGTACCAGAACCCCGCGAGCGCCGCCGCCGGGTGCGTGCTCGACGACCAGGGCCGCGTGCTGCTCGTCCGTCGAGCGATCGAACCGTTCCGAGGGACCTGGGCGTTGCCCGCGGGCTACCAGGAGATCGACGAAACGCCCGCCGAAACGGTCGTCCGCGAGGTGTTCGAGGAAACCGGCGTCGAGGTCGAGCCCTATGCGCTCTTCGACCTGCTCTTCGTACGCGACCCGGTGCGCAAGCCGGCCAACCTCGCGGTCTACCTGTGCCGCGTCCTAGGCGGTACGCTGCGCGCCGGCGACGATGCCCTCGAGGTGCGCTGGTTCGCGCTCGACGCGCTGCCGGCGGAGCCCGACGCGATCGGTTTCGAGAACCGCGAGCGCATCCTCGATCGCCTGCGCCACGACGCCCGAGTCCTCCGACCGTCCACGAAGCCAGAGACCATGAGCAAGAGCCCCGAAGGCGTGACCTACGCCGCTTCCGGCGTCGACATCGAGAAGAAGTACGACGCGGTCGATCGCGCGACGGCGGCGATCCGCAAGACGTTCACGCCGGGCGTGGTGGGGGACGTCGGCGCGTTCGGCGGCCTGTTCGACCTCGCGCGCGCGGGGGTCGGCAACGGGATGCTCGTCGCGAGCGCGGACGGCGTCGGCACCAAGCTCGACGTCGCGAAGAAGGCGCGCGTGTTCGACACGATCGGCCGCGACATCGTCCATCACTGCATCAACGACATCCTGGTGCAGGGAGCGAAGCCGCTCTTCTTCATGGACTACGTCGGCGTCGGCAAGATGGAGCCCGACATGGTCTCGGCGGTGATCGGCGGCTGCGCCGATGCGTGCCGTGAGAACGGGCTCGCGTTGCTCGGCGGCGAGACCGCGGAGATGCCTGGGCTCTACGCGCCCGGCGACTTCGACCTCGTCGGCTTCATCGTCGGCATCGTCGATCCGAAGAAGCTCCTCGACGGCACGCGCGTCAAGCCCGGACAGGTGCTGCTCGGACTGCCGTCGAGCGGACTGCACACCAATGGCTTCTCGCTCGCGCGCAAGGTGCTCTTCGACGTGTTGAAGCTCGACCTCGACGCGCGGCCGAAGGAGCTCGGCGGCGAGACCGTCGCGCGCGCGCTGCTCGCGGTCCACCGCTCATATCTCGCGCCGCTCTGGCCGCTGCTGCAACAGGACAAGATCGCCGCGCTCGCGCACATCACCGGAGGAGGCGTCGTCGACAACGTGCCGCGCGTGCTCAACGGCTGCGACGCGTTGGTCGATCGCGACGCGTGGCCGGTGCCGCCGATCTTCCGCATGATCGTCGACGGCGGCCGCGTCGAGCGCGACGAGGCGTACCACGTGCTCAACATGGGCCTCGGCATGGTCGTGTTCGTCGACCGGGCGGACGTCTCCGCCGTCCGCGGCGCGCTCGAAGCCGCAGGCGAAACGGTGTACGAGATCGGCCGGACCGAGGCCGGGGACGGACGAGTTCGGTGGCTGCGCTGAGCTGGATCTGCGCGCTGTTCGCCGGATTCGCCGCCGTGGCGCCGACGGGCGCCGCGCAGCCGCGCTCGGTCGCGCTCGCCCAGGAAGCGACGATCTGGCGCGAGCTCGCCGCGATCGGCGCGCTCGATCCCGCATCGCGCGATCGCAACACGCGGGTCACCGCGCTGCGCGTGTCGTCGCCCGGCCGCGACGCCACCGCGATCGGCGCGCTCGTGCGCGCGAAGCTCGACGCGCTCACCGGCGCGCCCGTGCGACTCGCGTGGGATCTCTCCGGGGCGTGGCCGTACGACCGCGAGGCGTCGTGGGTCGCGGCCGAGGTGCTGCCGAAAGGCGCGCTGCGCAGTCGCGCGATCGTGACCGCGCTCGGCTCGCTGGAGGACGCCGCGCGCGAGCCCGCGCTCGCGACCGATCAAGCCCAGCTCGCCTACGAGGTCTGGGTCGACGC
>JADLBP010000003.1 GCA_020847695.1 Planctomycetota bacterium | reverse complement strand
CGCGCTCGACACCACGACGCTCTCGATGCGGCCCGCGATGAAGCGGCTGATCGAGGACGGCGAGGTCAAGACGCAGGGCCGCAACCGCGGAATGCGCTACTTCGTCGGCGTCTGATTTCGAGCTCGACGACACTCACCGAGGTGCGCGTCGCGCCACCGCATCGGCCCTGCCGTCGCGGCGGCGCGAAGTGGCGCCGAGACGAGCGCTCGACCCGGATGTGCCGTTCGCCGACGACCTCGCCGGGCCGATCGCGTCAGGACGCGACTGCGTCCGTCGCTCGCAGCGGACTGCTCGAGCTCGACGCGAGGCGATCCTGCGGTGCCGGTTCGGGCAGCGGCTTGGCGGCCAGCAGCTTCGACAACTGCGCGGCTTCGGGCAGCGCGCGGATCGTCGCGGCCGGCGTGTCCGAACCGGCGAGACCGTTGAACAGCCGCGCGGCACTGCGCGCCTCCTCGACCGTCCAGCCGTTGGCGTAGAGCATGATCTCGCTCCAGAACGTGTCCGCGCTGAGCTGCGACATGTACACCGCGCGCTTGGGCTGGCGGATCATCCACTGTTCGAGCTCGATCGCGCGCTTCGAGTCCATCGTGAAGTGGCGCCAGTCGTAGTAGTTGCCTTCGATGCCGTACTTCTCGCGCTCGTCCGTGATCGTCGTCGACGGCGCGCAGAACCACGGACTCACCGAATAGAACGGCATGTCCCACTTGTCGACGAAGTCGACGATACGCGCCGCGTTCTCGGGTCGATCGCCGGGAAAGCCGATGATGAAATTGGCGTGATACGGGATCTCGTACTTGGCGAGCTGCTCCAACCCGCGCTCGTACGAAGCGACCGTCGTCGCCTTGTTCATGATCTTCAGGACTTGGTCGTCGATCGACTCGATCCCGAGGAAGAGCCCCTTGCAGCCCGAGTCCTTCATCATTCGGACCGTCTCGTCGTCCGCGAATTGGCTTCGATAGAACGAGTACCACTCGAAATCGAAGTCCGCGAGCACGCGCACGAGCTCCTTGAAGCGCCTGTGCGGCACGTTGAACGTGTCGTCGGTGAAGATCACCGAGCGAACGTGACCGACGCGCGTCAGACTCTCGAGCTCCTTGCGCAACGTCTCCGGCCGCGCGTTCGAAAGGTCGCCTTCGAGCACGAAGAGGCTGCAGAACGAGCACTTGAACGTGCAACTGCGCGCCGTGCGGACGTGGACCGTGTGATAGAGGTTCGCGGGATCCAACTGGTCCCAGCGCACCCACGTGTCGTTCATCGAGAAGCCCGGCTCGGGCACGTCCGGCGTCGGCGGCGTGTAGCGGCCGTCCGAGCGGCGCAGCCACGTGTTGGCGAGCGCGAGCTTCGGCCACTCACGCTCGTCGGCGCCGAGCAATGCGAGCAGAGGCTCTTCCCCCATCGCGGACGCGACGTACGCGTCCGCGCCCCACGCCCGCAAGAAGCGCTCGAAGCGCGGCCTGCCGAGATCCTTCTCGAGCTCGCCGAGCATGAACCCACCTGCGATCACCCGCGCACCGGGGAACGCGCGTCGGACGCGTTGCATCCCGTCGAGGATCGTCGGCGCTTCGATCATGAACGTCGTCGAGAAGAGCACCACTCGCGGCGAGTAGCGCTGCGCGAGCTCGTCGATCACCAATCGGTCCGCGTAGTTCACGTGGCGCACGCGCAGACCCTTCGCGCCGAGCAACGACTCGTAGTACGCGCCGTTCAGGTGCGTCGGCGTGTACGCGTCGTAGCGGCGGAACTCGCGCGTGCTCCCGTGGCCGACCCACGACAGGAAACGCGCGAAGTCGTACGTCCGGCCGTCGATCCGAACGCTCTGGCGTTCGATGCGGCCCATCATCGTCTGGTCGCGCTCGCCCGGCTGGGGCGCGCGGATCGGCATGCGCGCGACGTCGCTCGACCAATCGTTGTGCCAACGATCGATGTCGGCGTAATAGGAAAGGAACAGGACGTCGACGGCTTCGGACATCACGCACGCTCCATCGGTGCGGCGGTCGCGGGCGAGCTGGGCGCCGCGGCTCGCGCGGGCTCGACGCCGGGCGGGACGGGCAACGGCTTCGCGCCGAGCAGCTCGCGCACCGCGACGATCCTCGGGTCGACGCGCAGCTCGCTCGACGAATTGTCACGTCCGGTGAACGCGTTGTACGCGCCGATCACCGTGCGCGCGTCGGCGAGGTCGTAGCCGTTGCTGTAGAGCAGGATCTCGCCCCACAGAGTGTTCTGCGTCAGCTCGGACATGAACAAGGACGTCTTCGGCGCGCGCTGGAGCTCCGCTTCGAGAGCGGTCGCCTCCTCGACGTCCATCGTGTCGTGCTTCCAGCGGAAGTACTTGCCCTGCACGCCGTACTTCTCGGCGTCTTTCGAGATCGGTGCGGTCGGTGAGTGGTACCACGGCCCCGCGTAGAAGAACTCGATCTCGTGTCGATCGAGGAACTCGACGATCTTCTTGGAGTTCTCCGCGACGTCGCCGGGGAAGCCGATGATGAAGTTCGCGTGCAGCAGGATGCCGTGGCGCTTGAGCGCGGCAACGCCCGCGTCGACCTTCGCGACGGTCGCCGTCTTTCCGAGGCGCTTCAGCATGCCGTCGTCGACCGCTTCGACGCCGAGGAAGAGCGCTCGACAGCCCGAGTCGCTCATCAACTGCGCCGTCTCCTCGTCGGCGAACTGCGGGCGGAAGAACGAGTACCACTCGAAGTCGTAGCGCGCGAGGATCCGGCACAACGCCTTGAAGCGCTCCGGCGGCACGTTGAACGTGTCGTCGGTGAAGATCAGCGAGCGCACGCTGCCGAGGCGCTTCAATTCCTCGAGCTCGGCCTCGAAACTCGCTTCCGGCGCGAGCTCGAGCGGCCCCTGGAGCTGCGGGAAAGTGCAGAACGCGCACTTGAAGGCACAGCTCCGCGCCGTGCGCGTGTGCACCGTGTGGTACAGCGTCGCCGGGTCGAGCTTGCTCCAGCGCACGTACGTCTCCTCGAGCCCGAAGTGCCGCTCTTCGCGCTGCGAGACCGCGACGTAGCTCTGCGGCGTCTTCACCAGCGTGTGCGGCAGATCGAGAGTCGCGAGCTCGTGTCGCTCGTGGCGCAGGATCTCGATCACGGTCTCCTCGCCCTGCGCGGTCAGCACGTACGCGTCCGCGCCGAACGCGCGCAGCATCCGGTCGAATTGCACGGGCTCGACGCTCTTGTACAACTCGATCAGCACGAGCCCGCCGACGATCACGCCCGCGTCGGGCCAGATCCGTCGCACGCGTCGACAGATGTCGTGGATGCGCGCGACCTCGGACAGGAACGTCGTCGAGATCATCACGTAGCGCGGCTGATAGCGCTCGCCGAGCCCCGCGAGCGTCGTGCGATCGGCGAGATTGACGTGTCGGACGTCGAAGCCGCGTTCACCGAGCAACGATCGGAAGTAGCTGCCCGCGAGGTGCGTCGGCGCGAACGGTGTGTAGCGTCGATACTCGGCGGTCGTGCCGTGGCGCGCCCAGGAGAGGAAGCGTGCGAAGTCGTAGTGATGGCCGTCGATCGACACCGACTGACGCAGCATGCGCGCCTGCAACCCCGCGGCGTCCATGTCGTCGCCGCCGTCGGGCCGCAGCCCGGTCACGCCGACTCGTGCGCCTTCGCCCAAGTGGTCGTTGTGCCACTTGTCGATGTCCTCGTAGTAGGAGAAGAAGAGTGCGTCGACCTTCTCACGTGCCACGATCGGATCTCCGCGCGAGGGAACGAGTCGGGAGCAGGGTGCGCGCGCGTCCGCAACGAGCGGAGCGCGGTCGTGTTCATGTCGCGGCGACTTTGTGAACGAGCTCGAGCACGTCCGTCGGCCTCGCGCAGGCTCGGAGATCGTGCACGGAGATCTCGACGCCGGCCTTGGATTGGGCGAGCTCGATGAAGATCACGAGCCCCATCGAATCCCAACCGTCGAGCGTTCCGAGCTCGGTCGCCGCCGAGACGGTGCCCGGTAGCGCTTGGGTCGCTTCTTCGATCATCGCTTGCAGTTCGGCCTGGGTCAGCATCGGACGGAGCTCGCAGGTCGTGGTCAATCTACACGCGGTTCGCGGGAATGGCGGTTCAACCAAATGTCAAACTCGACGGGTCCGCCCGGCCCAGTACGGCTCGCGCAGCTCGCGCTTCTGCAGCTTGCCGGCGGCGTTGCGGGGTAGCGACGTTCGACGTTCGACCCTGGTCGGGCACTTGAACCGCGCGAGCTTGGCGCGGCAGTGCTGGATGAGCTCTCGATCGCCGACCTCGCTCCCGGGACGCAAGACGGCCAGCGCGAGCACCTCTTCGCCCCAATGCTCGTGCGGGATCCCGATCACGGCGACGTCGGCGAGCCCGGGGTGCTCGCGCAGGATCGCCTCGATCTCGCCGGGATAGACGTTCTCGCCGGCGACCAGGATCATGTCCTTCAGTCGGTCGACGATCGTCACGTAGCCGTGCTCGTCGAGCGTCGCGAGATCGCCGGTATGAAACCAGCCGTCACGGAACGCTTCGGCGGTTTCCGCGGGCCGGCGCCAATAGCCCGGGCCGACTTGCTCGCCGCGGACGACGATCTCGCCGATCGCTCCGGGCGCGACGTCGCGACCCGCCGTGTCGACGACCCGCACTTCGCAGCCGAGCACGGCGCGGCCGGCCGAAGCGAGTCGCGCGGGCGGTTCGCTGCCGGCGGCGAAGCGGTGATCCGCGGGCCGCAGCGTCGTCACGACTCCCGCGGTCTCGGTCAGGCCGTAGCCCTGCAGGAAGTCGCAGCGAAAGACGTCGAGCGCGCGCGTCAACGTCTGCACCGGCATCGGAGCGGCGCCGTAGACGATCAGGCGCAGGCTCGGAAAGCGTCGCGACGCGACGTCCTTCTCCGCGAGCAGCCACTGCACCATCGCCGGCACGAAGAGCGCGTGCGTGACCGCTTCGCGCTCCAGCGCGTCGAGCGCGGGCCCCGGCAGGAACTCGGGCAACAACCGCAGGCTCGCGCCCGCGGCGACCGCCGACATCACCTGCAGCATGCCGCCGACGTGGAAGAGCGGCGTGACCTGGAGGAATCGGTCGGGCGCGGAGCCCAGCCGGAGCTCGTGCAGCCAGCTCGACACCAACGCGCAGACGTTGCGGTGCGTCAGCATCGCGCCTTTCGGCGCGCCGGTGGTGCCGCTCGTGTACATCTGGATCGCGACGTCGCTCTCGGTGATCGCGGCGGGAGCGAGGGGTTCGCCGGTCGACGCGGAGCACTCCGCGAAGCGCAACCAGCCCTCGTGCTCCCCGTCGAACATGATCCAGTTGCGCACGCGCGGACAGGTCGGTCGGCAGAGTTCCAAGGGCTCGACGAAACGCTCCTCGGCGAGCACCGCGACCGACTCGCTGTCTTGGAGCTGATATTCGAGCTCCGTCGCGCGCAACCGCCAGTTGATCGGCACGGCGACCACACCGAGCCGCGCGAGCGCGAAATAGGCTTCGACGTACTCCGCGCGGTTCGTCGAGACGATCGCGACGCGTTCGCCGGCCCGCACGCCGAGTCGCGCGAGCCCGCGGGCCGTCGCGGCGGCGCGCGTCGCGAGCTCGCCGAACGAACACCGCGTCCGGCCGTCGAACACGGCTTCGTCGCCGCGATAGAGCGTCGCGCTGTGGTCGAGCAGGTCGGTGATGCGCATGGTCGGCAGTGTCGCGATGCCTGCGATACGCGCAAGCCTCTGCGTGGTGGTTCAGGTTCTCGTCGGAAACCTCACGCGCTGCGTGCTCGGTTGAACCACTTCGCTCGCGTGGCGCGTTCTGGGTGCCAGGGCTAGACTCCAACGCCCGCCCCCAAAGCGATGAAAGCCGTCTATTTCGACCGCCATGGCGATCTCGAGGTCCTGAAGTACGGTGACGTGCCGGACCCCGTCCCGGGTCCCGGCGAGGTCCTGCTGCGTGTTCGCGCGGCTGCGTGCAACTTCAACGACATCTGGGCGCGGCAGGGGCTTCCGCGCGTCGAGCTCCCGATGCCGCACGTGTCCGGCAGCGACGCCGCGGGCGAGATCGTCGAGCTCGGGCCCGGCGTGACCAACGTCGCTGTCGGCGACGAGGTGATTGTCCACGCGGTGCGCGCGTGTCGTGTCTGCAAAGCGTGCCTCTCGGGTCAAGAGGTGTTTTGTCGCGGCATGCGCATCTGGGGTTTCCAGACCGGCCCGTACGACGGCTCGTACGCGCAGTTCGCGAAGGTCCAAGTCCAACAAGTCGCGCCGAAACCCAAGCACCTCTCGTGGACCGACGCCGCCGCGGTGTCGACTTCGCTGGTCTCGGTTTGGCGGATGCTGGTCACGCGCGCGAGGACGCAACCCGGCGAGACGGTGCTGGTGTGGGGCGCGAGCGGCGGCACCGGCTCGTTCGCGCTGCAGCTCCTGCGCGTTCTCGGAGCGCGACCGATCGCCGTGACGTCGAGCCGCGAAAAGGCCGCGTTCTGCGAGCAGATGGGCGCGGAGCACGTGCTCTTGCAAGGCGAGCACGACGTGCACGCCGAAGTGCGCCGGCTGACCGACAATCGCGGCGTCGACATCGTCTTCGACCACGTCGGCGAGACGGTCTGGCCGATCAGCATCGAGTGCCTGCGCTGGGGCGGTCGCATGGTGATCTGCGGCGCGACCGAGGGGTTCACGCCGCAGATCGACCTGCGCTACCTCTGGAACAAGCAGCTCAGCTTCCTCGGCTCTCACATCGGCACGCACGAGGAGTGGCGCGACTCGCTGAAGCTGGTCGAGCAGCGCAAGCTCCATCCGCCGGTGACGCGCGTGTATCCGCTTTCCGAGCTCGTCCAAGCCCAAGCCGCGATGGAAGAACGCCGCTTGATGGGCAAGCTCGCCATCGATTGCGCATGAACGCGCCGGCGGCGCGGTCTCCGTTCCAATCGCGTTGACGAGCTCGCGTGTCCTTCGCCCAGTACGAGTACCTGCCGTTCCTGCTCGCGGTCCTCGCGGTGTTCCAGATGACGCCGGCGGCGGCGCGCAAGGCGGTCTTGCTGGTCGCGAGCTTCGGCTTCTACGTCTACTGGCAACCGTGGCACGGCCTGCTGCTCGCCGCGTCGATCGTCAGCAACTTCGCATCCGGGTTGGCGCTCGAGCGCGCGAGCTCTCTTCGCGCGCGCCGCGCGTGGCTCGCGCTGGCGCTTTGCGCGAACCTCGGCCTGCTGATCGTCTTCAAGTACGGCGGCTTCGTCGTGGACAACGTCAACGCGTTGCTCACGGAGTTCGGGGCGCCGCCGCTCGCGCGACCGAACCTCGCGCTGCCGCTCGGACTCTCCTTCTACACGTTCCAGGGGCTCGGCTACGTGATCGACGTGTGGCGCCGACGGATCCCGGCGTGTCGGAGCGCGCTCACGTTCGCGCTCTACGCTTCGTTCTTCCCGCCGCTGGTCGCGGGCCCGATCGAGCGCGCGGACCATCTGCTCCCGCAGCTCGACCGACTGATGCCGCTCGAAGCCGGGAACGCGTGGGTCGGCAGCCGGCGCGTGCTCTGGGGCCTCTTCAAGAAGTGGGTGCTCGCGGATCAACTGCGCAGCGTCGTCTGGCCGGTCTTCAGCGCGCCGGACGCGCACGGCTCCGCCGCACTGCTGGTCGCGCTCTTCGGGATGCAAGCGGTGCTCTACCTCGACTTCAGCGCGTACACCGACATCGCGCGCGGCAGCGCTCGGCTGTTCGGCGTCGAGCTCGTCGAGAACTTCCGCCGTCCGTTCGCGGCGCGCAGCTTCGCGGAGCTCGCGCAGCGCTGGCACATCTCGCTCTACACGTGGATCCGCGACTACGCGTTCGCGCCGCTGTTCGGGTCGCGGCTCTCGCACGCGACGATCTGGCGCAACAACCTCTTGGTGATGGGTGCGTTCGGTCTCTGGCACGGCGCGTCGTGGAGCTTCCTCGTCTGGGGGCTCGCCGGCGGCGCGGTGATCGCCGCCGGACACTCGTGGCGCCTCGCGCGGACGCGCGCGGGCGTGCGGCGTGCGCCGAGCAGCGGCGCCGGCCTTTCTCGTTTCGGGAGCTGGGCGAGCACGCTCTTCTTCGCCGCGTTGTTCATGGTGCTCTTCTTCGGCCCCGACCTCCGGTTCGCGGGCGAGTACTACGCGCGTCTGTTCGGCTTCGCGGGCTCCGACGTCGACGAGCTGACGCAGTTCGTCCTGCCGGTCGGCGCGCTGCTCGCTCTCGCGCTCGCGGTGCACGTCGCGGGCGAGAAGCACGACCTCGAAGCGCTCTGGAACGCGCGTTCCGCCGGTCTGCGCGCGGCGGCGTTGCTCGCGCTGGCGGCTGCGACGCTGTTCCTGCGCGTGCCCGACCCGTTGCCGTTCATCTACTTCCGCTTCTGACGACGCGCGAGCCGCGTCGCGGCCGGCGCGGCCGATGCGGCGAGCATCGCGGACGCGAAGGTCGCGTGACCGCGAACGAGCGACGGCCCTACGCGCGCCGACCGCAGGTCGACCTGCGCGCCACCGACGAGCTTCGTGCTCAGCGATACACGCGCAACCCGGCGCGTTGGTCGCCGAGCACCAGCCGGCGGGCGCCGTCGAGCGTCGTCGTCGCGAGCCCGGCCGCCCAGCCGGGCGTGTCGTCGATCACCCTCAACGTCGCGAGCGCATCCGCGGCGCCGAGCTCGGCCGCGAGCAAGCCGCTGCGTCCCGCCGCGACCCACGCGGCGACGCGCGAGCCGTCCGCGCTCGGCCAAAGCTCGAGGTCGAGCAACGGATCGCGCACGCCGTCGTACGGGTGCTCGGGCGCGACCCACGTGCCCTCCAGTCGTGGGTGCGTCGGATCTTCGACGTCGACGAGCAAGAGCTCGCCGCCGGTGGTCGCGACCGCCAGCTGCCGCCGCTCTCCGAGCTCGAACGCCTGCACCGCGATCGCGAGGCCCTTCGCGCCGGTGCCGTAGACGTACGCGAGACGCTCGGGCGGCGCCGCCACGCCGCGCGAGAGATCGAAGAGCGCGACCTGCGGCTTCTCGAAGTGCTCGCCGCCCGCGCGACCGTTCGCTCCGGCGGCGACCGCGGCGATCGATCGGCCGTCGGCGAGGGTGAAGACGCACGTGTTCCAGGTGAAGCACGGCGCGGCTTCGTCGTCCTCGTGGGTGCGCACCTGCCAGCGCGGTTCGAGCGCGAGCGCCGAGCCCGGCTTCGAACCCTCCGCGGCGGCGCGCACGTCTTCGATCGCCCAACCGAGCAGCCCGAAGCGCGAGCCATATCGCGTCGTCAACAACAGCTCGCCCGCGAGCGCCGAGTTCAGGTAGCTGTTGCCTCGCACGCCGCCGCGCTCGGCGTCGGGTGGCGTCGGAGGACGGAGTTCCCAACTCTCCAGCCTCGGCGCGGCACCGAGCGACAATCGCTGCACGCGCCACGCGAGCAGTCCGTTGGAGACGAACCACTCGCGCGTCGGCTCGCGATCGAGCCACTGCGCGCCGACGCCGAGCCCGAGCGGCGCGCTCTGCTCGAAGCCGCGCGCGAGCGCGAGCGTCCCGTCCTCGCCGATTCGCAGCAGGCCGCGCGCGAGACTGCCCGCGGTGTCGATGCCGAAGAGCAGCAGGCGCGGGTCGCGCAGGCTCGCGGCGCCGTCGATCGCGGGCAGACCCGGCGGCTGGCGGCGCGCGAGCTCACGCACGCTCCACGCGCGCTGCGCGGCGGGCGGCTCGGGTTCGCCGGAAGCGTTCGGCGCGCCGAGCGTGAGCTCGCGCACGACCGTGCCGATGCGCAGGTGCTGCTCGTACGTCCGCTCGCCGCGCAGAACCAAGGTGCGCCAGCCGCTGTGCTCGATCGGTTCGCTGCGGCGGAGCTCGCATTGCTCGCTCGCGTGCTCGAAGAGCCAGAGTCCTTCGCTCGCGCCGAGCTCGAAGCTCTTCGGATCGACCGCGCCGACGTCGAGGTTCCAACCGATCGTGCCGAACAGCCCGTACGGCGCGCCGTCGCAGGCTTCCGCGGGTCCGCGGGTCGTGCCGACCGCGACGCGCGAGCCGTCGACGGCGACGCGGATCGCGTACGCGGGCTTGCCGCCGAGCGACAGCGGCACGACGCGCCGACGCGCGTCGCTCCACGCTCCGTCCAACGCGAGCTCGACGAGCCCGGCGTCGTCCGCCGCGACGTGCAACGTGCCGTGCGCGATCGCGACGTCGCGCGCCCACGGCGCTCGGCGACCCGCGCGAGCGCGCGGACCGGTGAGCGCGGGCCCGGGCTCGACCGCGAGCGCGCCCGGCGAGCGCGCGTCGACGCGCGCGACGCCGGCGGGTCCGAGCGCGAGGTACGCGCGGCCCTCCGAGAGCTCGACGTCGAGCGCGAGGCCGTCGACGCGCACCGCGCCGGCCCGCTCGAGCGTTCGAGCCGCGTAGACGCGCAGCTCGGAGCGTCCGCGCGCCGCGAACGTGGCGACGCAGCGCTCCGCGTCGAACGCGAGAGCGGTGCACGACGCTCCATCGACGCGATCGATCCACCGCACCGTCGGCGTCTCTGCGTCGAGGTCGAGCACTCCGACGCCGCGTTCGGAGCCCGCGACGAAGAGGCGACGCCCGAGCGCGTGCAGCGCGACCAACGTCGCGTCGACCGCGACGCGCCGGCGTTCGACGAGGCGGCCCTCGACGAGCTCGAGCTCGGCGATCGACGCGCCTTCGGCCGAGTACAGGCGCGAGCCGTCCTCGCCGACCGCCAGCGCGATCGGATCTGCGTTGCCATGGACGGCGACGAGCTGCGCCGAAGGCGCTGCGACTTGGACGAGGAACGTGACGAGTGCGAGCACGACCCGGCCAGCGTACCGCGTCGCGGAGTGCGCGACGAAGTCCGGCGCAGCGCAGTCGCTCGCTACAATCGCCGAGGCTCGCCCATGGTCACGAACCGCGTCTCGCCGGCTCGCTCGCGTTCGCTCGGTCCGCGCGGTTGGTTCCTGATCGCGCTCGTGGCGCTCTTCGGCCTCGAGTTCGCGCTGCGCGCGTTCGGGTTCGGCTACGTGGTCGGCAGCGAAGCGTCCGCGCGCTACGGCTGGCGAATGCTCCCCGAGCAAGCGGTCGTGCATGCCGACACCGGGATCGAGACGCGCACCAACGCGCTCGGCTTCCGCGATCGCGAGTGGGGCGAGCCCGCGCCCGATCCAACGCACCTGCGGGTCGCGTGGCTAGGCAACTCGATGATCTGGGGCGGCAATCGGATCCGTGTCGAGCAGCGCTGTGATCGACAGCTCGAGGAGCTCGCCGCGCGTCGACCCGCGGACGGCGGCGGCGCGCGACCGCTGCTCTCGATGAACTTCGCGCAGCCCGGCTACACGTTCGAGCAGATGGCGCGCGTCTGGGAGGACCTCGTCCGACCGTTCCGGCCGGACGTGCTGATCGTGCCGCTCTGCGCGTACGACATCCGCCCGATGCGCGCGTCGATCGACCGCGTGCACTACCCGTTCTGGCGCACGATCGAATCGAGCGCTCTCTTCGATCTCTACAAACGCATGGCCGGCGGCGGGTGGCATCCCGAGCTCGCGCGTGAGGAGCTCGACGTCGAGCTCTCGGTCGTCGACGACCCGTTCGCGCCCGAGCACCTGTTGCTGCGCATCGAGCTCGACGCACGCGTCGAGGAAGTGCTAGCACAGGCTCGCGAGCTCGGCACCCGGGTGATCGTCGTCGCGCTGCCGACGCTCGCGGACCTCACCGAGCCCGAACGCAGGTGGTTCGGCGACCATTGGGCCGCCTGGTGCGCCGAGCACGGCGTCGAGTACGTCGATCCGCGGCCGCGCTTCCGCACCGCGATGCAGCCGCTCTTCGACGAGCTCGCGACCAAGGGTCTCACGCCGCAAGACGTCTGGGGCCGCTTCATCGACCATTCGCGCGCCGCGACGCTGGAGACCCGGCTCGCCGCGTGCTTCCACTTCGACGATCCGACGCACTTCACGGCGCGCGGACACCTCGCGCTCGCCGACGCGCTCGTCGACGCCGTTCTGCGCGCCGGAGCGCGCTGAAGCTCGCTTAGAATCCGGACCATGACCTCGGTCGCGATCACCGCCGCCGGCAAGTGCTTGCCCAAGCAAGTGCTCACCAACGAGGAGCTGATCGCCCGCTTCGGTCTCGCGGTCGACGCGCGTTGGATCGAGGAACGCACCGGCATCCGCTCGCGGCATTGGCTCGAGCCGCACGAGACGACGTCGGATCTCGCGGTCGGCGCGGCGCGAGCGATCCTCGCCCGGCGCGGCGTCGAAGCGCGCGAGCTCGACCGCATCGTCCTCGCGACGATCTCGCCGGACCATCCGAGCCCTTCGACCGCGACGATCGTCGCGCGCAAGCTCGGCGCGCGCTGCGCCGCCTTCGACGTCAGCGCCGCGTGCGCGGGTTTCCTCTACGCGCTCGAGCTCGGTGCCGCCGCCGTGCGCGGTGGCGAGCGCAAGGTGCTCGTGCTCGCCGCCGACGCGCGCAGCCGCTTCATCGACACGCGCGATCCGCGCGCGGTCGTGCTCTTCGCCGACGGCGCCGCGGGCGTGCTGCTCGAGCCGAGCGATCGACCCGGCCTGCTCGCGACGCACCTCGGCGCCGAAGGCCGCGAGGAGATGGGCGCGCACATCCCCGCCGGCGGCGCGAAGCTGCCGACCAGCACCGAAACGCTCGCCGCGGGCCGTCACTTCCTCCAGATCGACGCGCGGCGCGACATCTTCGAGCTCTTCGTCCGCTTCGCGCGCGAGGCGACCGACGCCGTGCTCGCGAAGGCGCGGCTCTCGCTCGACGACGTCGACCTCTTCATCACCCACCAAGGCAACGCGCGGATGATCGAAGCGTTGCTCGCGGAGCTCCGCCTGCCGCCGGAGCGCGCCGTCAACGACGTCGTGCACCACGGCAACACGTCGGGCGCGACCGTGCCGATCGCGCTCGCCGAAGCGCTCGAGAGCGGCCGCATTCGTCCCGGTCATCGCGTCTTGATGGCCTCGGTCGGCGCCGGATACACCTTCGGCGCCGCGCTGCACGGGTTCTGACGCGATGACGCTCCGACACTCCGCTCTGCTCGGCTTGCGCGTGGTCGCCAGCGCCTCCGCGCGGCCGTGCGACGCCGAGTTCTCGGGAGCGCGCGCGGGCGTCGAGCTCTCCAACGTCGACGTCGCGCGGCTGTTGCTCGGCGACGGCTTCGAGGCCGAGCTCGCTCGTTCCGAGCTCGATCCCGAGCGCGCGCGCGTCGCGTGGGGACTCGAACGGCGGCAGTGGGTGCGCACGCGACGCCTCGCGACGCCCGCGAGCGGCCTCGACGCCGGCGACCTCGCGACCGCCGCGGCGCGGACCGCGTTGCAACGCGCCGGCATCGCCGCGGAGCGCGTCGACGTGCTCGTCACCGCGACGTCGACGCCGCCGCGCATCTCGAGCTCGCTCGCGAGCCGCGTCGCGCGCGAGCTCGGCGTCGGCGGGGTCGCGCTCGACCTGCGCGCGGGCGGAGCCGGTCCGTTGCACGGGCTGGTCGCCGCCGCGCAGCACCTTGCCCACGGCGCGAGCTGCGCGCTGGTCGTCGGCGTCGAGACGAGCTCGCTCTACCTCGACGCGCACGACGTACGCTCCGCCTGGCTCTACGGCGACGGCGCGGGCGCGCTGCTGCTGATGCGCGACGCGGACGCGGCCGAGCGCGGGCTCGTCGGCGCGCTGCTCGCGACCGAGCACGTCGTCGGCCGTCCGTTCACGGTTCCCGGCGTGCTGCCTCCGACCGCGGAGGCGCTCGCGCGCGGCGACTACCGCTTCCAACGACCCGACGGAGCGTACGGCGCCGCGCTGCTCGAGCTCTGGGCCGCCGCGTCGCGCGAGTTGGTCGCCGAGTTCCCGCGCGAATGCGCCGAGCTCGCTCACTTCGCGCCCTACGCCGTCAGTCGCCCGCAGCTCGACGCCGCGTGTGCACCGCTGGTCGCGGCGTCCGCTGGACGCGCGCGGCTGGTCACGACGCTCGCTCGCGACGCGTGCGTCGGCGCGGCGGGCGCGTTGATCGCGTTGGATGCGTTGCTCGAGAGCGGCGCGGCGCAGAGCGGCGACTTGATCGCGACCACCGCGGTCGGCGGCGGCGTCCATCGCGCCGCGTTGCTCTGGCGGCTGTGACGCGCGCTAGCGCGCTTCGAGACGGACCTCGGTCGGCTCGACCGCGAGCACGGTGCGCTCGCCGCGCCGCACCACGGTCAGCGCCTGCACGCGACCGATCGCTGCGACGCCGAGCGCGCGGTGCAAATCGGCGACGCTCTGCAGCGGCCGGCCGTCGAGCTCGACCAAGATGTCGCCCGGCTGCACGCCCGCGACCGCGGCCGGTGACGCGGGCGCGACCGAGCGCACCGCGATCCCGCGCGCGTCGGCGAGCCCGAGCTCGTGCGCGCGCGGCTTCGGCAGCAGCACGTCCTCGGCGCCGATGCCGAGCCACGCGCGCCGTACGCGGCCGTGCGCGGCGAGCTCGGCGGTGACGAAGCTCGCCGTGTTCGACGGCACCGCGAAGCAGAGCCCCTGCGCGAACTGCACGATCGCGGTGTTGATGCCGACGACGCGACCGTCCGACGCGAGCAGCGGCCCGCCGGAGTTGCCCGGATTCAGCGGCGCGTCGGTCTGGATCACGCCTTCGATCGCTCGGCCGGGCACGCGGCTGGCGAGCGTGCGGCCGACCGCGCTGACGATGCCACAGGTCACCGTGCGCGCGAGCCCGAAGGGTGAGCCGACCGCGACGACGAACTCGCCGACGCGCAGCGCATTCGAGTCGCCGAGCTGCGCGAACGGAAGATCGCTCGCGGAGAGACGCAGCAACGCGAGGTCGGTCGCCGGATCGTCCCCGATGACGTCGGCGAGCAGCGTGCGACCGTCCGCGAGCGTCGTTTCGACCGCGACGGCGCCGTGGACGACGTGGCTGTTGGTCAACGCGAGCCCGTCGGCGCTGACGAGCACGCCGGAGCCGCCGGCGAGCTCGTTGCGCCGCCCACGGGCGCGCAAGGTCGCGACGTGCAGCACCGCCGGCGAAACGGAATCCACGACGCGAGAGAGTTCGTCCGAGAGCGCGCGCAGCATCGACATGGTCGCGGCTCTTGGACCCGCTCGCCGGCGATTCAAGCGCGGCGAGTCACAGCGCCGCGCGGCAGAGCTGGAGCGTCAGCAGCGCGAACGTGGTCGCGTACGCCGGCCCGCCGGCGTAACACCAGATGAGCGTACGCCTCGACCGTCGGGAGCGCGTCCCCGATGCTCGGCGCCGCCGCGAGCTCAGTCGCGCGGCCAGACGAAGTCGAGCGGCCGCGTCAGCACGCGGCGCCCGAGGCGCTGGAGCAACGTCGAGAAATCGCGCGCGGAGAGCTCGAACGCCCGCAGCGCGGTGAAGAGCGAGAGACCGAAGCTGACGCCGAGGTTCAGCACGAACATCACGCCGATGCCCGAGCTCGCGCGCAGGAAGTTCCCGTGCAGGAACCAACCCTGATCCAACGATGCCGCGGCGAGCGCCAACGTGCCGGTCGAGAGCGTGACGTGGCGGACGTCGAGCGGCACGCCGAGGAAGAGTCCGAGCGCCGGCGTCATCCCGAGCAGCAGCCCGAGCGAGATGCTCGTCGCCCAGCCGCCCGAATCGTGCTCGAGGCGCGCCGCGATGCGAGCGAGCCGCGCGCGGCGGGTCGGCGAGCGGGTCTCGAGCTCCGCGACCACCTGCGGGATCCGGCGGTACACGATCCAGTTCTCGATCCAGCCGCCGAGCAAGCTCGCCGCCCACAGGAGCACGCCGGTCAACGCCGCGAAGACGACGGTGCCGCTGTCGAGCGGAGAGAGCGCGAGATACGTCTCGTTCGCCGCCTCGGGGTCGAGGAACGCGCCCCCGAACGCCAGTCGCCACAGCCGATCGAACGCCAGCGCGCCGACCGACACCGCGAACACGTTCGCGATCGCCGCGGCGAGCTGCGAACGGACGATCCGAGCCGTCCAGTCGACGATCTCCTCGATCCGCTCGGCGCCGGCGTGCTCGCGCAAGACGCCCGCGAGATGCGCCGCCGTCATCGCGGGTTGCTTGGTCGCGAGCGTGAGATGGAACGCCTGGAGCAACAGGAACGAGATCGCGTAGTTGAGCCCGTACGCCAGCCCCTCTTGGAACGGAGCGAGGTGCAGGCCGTGCAACGCGAGCTTCACCGCCGCGGTGCTCGTCGTCAGCAAGCCTCCTCCGGCCGCGGCGAGCCAGATCGCGCCGTATTCGCGGCGCGTCTTCGCGATGTAGTGCTCGCCGGTCTGACCCGAGCGCTCGACGATGCGCCGATGCAGTCGCCGCGTGGTCGAGCGAACGAGAGCGCCGATGCGCCGCTCCTCGTCGACGCCGCGAGCCAGCGCGGCGATCCAGCCCTTCAGCTCTTCCGCACGCTCGACTTCTCCGCGCGTCGCGAGCACCGCGACCGCGAGATCGAGGCGCGCGAGCGAACGCTCGATCACCTCGAGGCCGTAGACGATGTCGACGCTGACGCCTTCGTCCGCCACTTCGTGCTTCATCGCCGCGAGCGTCGTCGGAACCGCCGCGCGCGCGCTGCGCCAGCGCTCGAGGACGTCCTCCAACGGTTCCGACGCGAGCCAGCGATCCGCGAGCTCGTCCGTGGCCTGCCTCAGCACGTGGAACGCCGACCGCGAGAGCGGCGCGTTCGGCGTGCGCGCGCGCAGCTTCGCGGAGTGCGCCTCGCCGGCGGCGCGCGAAGCAAGCAGGCGCAGCGCATCCGCGAACGCGACGCGCAGCGACTGGAGCGCTGGCGCGCCGCACAACTCGACGAACGCGACGAAGAACGCCGCGAGCGCGCGGGGTTCGCGCCGCTCCCAGCGCTCGAGGTCGTCGTCGTCCGCCAGCACGCGCACCAGCAGCCGCGGAAGGTCGTTCTCGGCGCTCGGAGCCGGCACCGCGCGCCGCACGAAGCGCTCGACGAGCTCGGCGAGGAAGCCGCGCTCGCCCGGCAGCCCGGCCTCGGCGAACAGCGGCAGCGCGCTCTCGTCGGAAGCGATTGCCGCGCACGCGCGCTTCAGCCCGTCGGCGAGCTCCGGCCGCGCGGCGAGCACCCCTCGCAGCTCCGCGGTCGCCGCGACCAGGTCGGCTGACTCCAGCATCCCTCGCAGCAGTCGACACCACGCATCGCGGCGCTCGCCGGGCAGCTCGGCTCGGGAGACGCGCTCGACGCGGATCTCGAGCGCTCGCGTGGACGTGTCCATCGTTCGGAGAATCTACCAGCGGCTTGGCCGAGCTCCAGGTCTCCGAAAAGCGAGCGGCCCCGCTCGAGAGGAGCGAGGCCGCCGAGCTCGGACCGCGCGAGGCGCGTCAGTCCATGTGCGCGACGACGCGTTCGTCGCCCATCTGGAGCTGCATCTGCATCCGGCGCGTCCGCGGCGCGAAGAAGCGCTCGAAGACCTTCGCGAAGACAGTTTGGTAGACGCGCAATACGCCCTTCGTGCCGAGGCGATACGTGAAGTCCGTGATCGCCCAGTAGCGCGGACCCTTGAGGCCTTGCGCGCTCGAGTAGATGCGCGCCTGCTCGGCGACCATCCACTCGGAGAAGAGCATGTACGAGATCAGCAGCGGCTTGGCGAGCCAGCGACGCTTGATCGTCCACGGCGCGATCTTCAGCAGCGACGGCCAGCGCACGATCATCGGGAAGAGCTTGTGGAGGTTCTCGATCTCGTGCTTGTTGTCGAAGAGGATCGACGACGTGCGGTTGAACTTCTCGGGGAAGTCGTCGTACGCGGCGATCGCGTAGCCCATCTCGCGCGTGATGTCGTTGATGTCGAACGACGGGTAGGGCTGCATGATCGAGACCAGCGGGTGGTCGACCTTGCACTCGATGTTGAGCTTGACCGTCTCGAACTCGTCCTCGAGCGTCGAGCCCGGGCCGCCGAGCATGTTCAGCGAACCGAGCCGGATCCCGTACTTGCGGATGTGAGCGGACGCCTCGACGAGCTGCTGGCGCGTCGTGTGCTTCTTGAACACCGCGTTGCGGACGTAGTCGTTGGCGGCCTCGAAGGCGACGCGCGCGTAGACGCAGCCCGCCGACTTGAGCTTCTTGATGTGGTCCTCGGTGGTCATGTTGGCCATCAGGATCACGTCGAAGGGCAACCCGATCTCCTTCGGGTAGCGCTCGCAGAACTCGTCGAGCCAGTCGTTGCGCAGGTTGAAGATGTCGTCGACGAAGTGGACGAACTTCAGCGGGTACTGCGCGCGGACCTGCTTGATCTCTTCGAGCACGTGCGTGACGGAACGCTTGCGGACGTACTCGCCGTTGCGCGTGTTGTAGACCTTCTTCTTCAGCGCGTGGTGGAAGCAGAACGAGCACGGCATCGGGCAGCCGCGCTGGCTCGTGAACACCTTGCGGTGCGTGTTGCGATAGATCTCGCCGGCGTCGTACACGACCGAGCGGTCGGGGAACCCGAGCGAGTCGAGGTCTTGCACCAGCGTGCGCTGCGGGTTCTTGTGGATCTCGCCGGTCTCGCGGTCCTTGATCCAGAAGTTCTCGCAGTCGTTGATGTTCTTGCCGTCGCGCAGCCGGTTGAGCAGGTCGACGATCGCGACCTCGCCCTCGCCGCGGCAGATCGCGTCCATGCCCGGCGTCTCGATGTACTCAGGCACGAACGTCGGGTGCGGACCGCCGGCGACCGAGAGGACGTTGGGGAGGACCTCCTTCACCTTGCGGTTGATGTCCGCGAAGTAGAGGTGCATGCCCGTGGTCATCGAGTAGGCGACGACGTCGGGGTTGTACTCCTTGAGCTTGGACACCCACTCCTTGTCCGGGAGGAAGAGCGCCTTGCAGTCGTGCCCGGCGTCCTTGATGGCGCG
>JADLBP010000002.1 GCA_020847695.1 Planctomycetota bacterium | reverse complement strand
GCGGGGTACACGCGGTACTCGAGCAGGCCGACCCACACGCGCGCGCCTTCGACGAGCGCGAGCTCGCTCAGCCGCGCGTGCGTGAGCTCGGCGCGGACCTCGCCGAACTCGCTCGCGAGCTCGACGCGCACCACCGGACCCGCCGCGTGCACGCGCACGACCTTCGCCGGGAACGCGGGGCCGTCGGGCTGGGTCCTCGCGAGGCCGACCTGGTGCGGCCGCGCGAAGATGCGAGCCTGCGCCGCGGTCGCGCCGAGGTCGGGATACGGCCGCGGCGCGAACATCGGCTCGCCGCGCAGCGAGCGCACCTCGAGTTGATTGACCTGGCCGAGGAAGCCGAGCACGAACTCGTTCGCCGGATGGTGGAAGACGTCCTCCGGGCTGCCGACCTGCTCGATCCGGCCGTGATCCATCACGACGACGCGGTCGGCGACGTCGAGCGCTTCCTCCTGGTCGTGCGTGACGAACAGGCTGGTGACGCCGATCTCGTCGTGCAGGCGCCGCAGCCACTGACGCAGTTCCTCGCGCACCTTCGCGTCGAGCGCGCCGAACGGTTCGTCGAGCAGCAGCACGCGCGGCTCGACGGCGAGCGCGCGGGCGAGCGCGACCCGTTGCCGCTGACCGCCGGAGAGCTGGCTCGGGAAGCGCTCGGCGAAGCCGTCGAGCTGCACCATCCCGAGCAAGTCGTGGACGCGACGGCGGATCTCGGCCTCGGGCGGGCGCGCGTCGCGGGGCCGGACGCGCAGCCCGAACGCGACGTTCTCGAAGACCGACATGTGCCGGAAGAGCGCGTAGTGCTGGAACACGAACCCGACGCGGCGTTCGCCGGGCTTGCGCTTCGCCGCGTCGTCGTCGTCGAAGAGCACGCTGCCGCGCTCGGGGAGCTCGAGACCCGCGATGATGCGCAGGAGCGTGGTCTTGCCCGAGCCCGAGGGGCCGAGCAGCGCGACGAGCTCCCCATCGGGCACTTCGAGCGACACGTCGTCGAGCGCGCGGTAGTCGCCGAAGGACTTCGTGACGTTGCGGACCGAGATCTTCATTCGACGTCTCCGCGCGATTCGCGCGCGAGCTTGGCCTTCAGCGGTTTGAGGTGCCGGCTCTCGATCAGCGACTTGAGCACCAAGGTCACCAGCGCGAGCACGGTCAGCAACGACGCGACCGCGAACGCCGCCGCGGTGTTGTATTCGTTGTAGAGGATCTCGACGTGCAGCGTCATCGTGTTGGTCAGGCCACGCACGTGGCCGGAGACCACCGACACGGCGCCGAACTCGCCCATCGCTCGCGCGTTGCACAGGATCACGCCGTAGAGCAGGCCCCACTTGATGTTCGGCACGGTGACGCGCCAGAACGTCTTCCAGCCCGACGCGCCGAGCATCATCGCGGCCTGCTCCTCTTCCGCGCCTTGCGCCTGCATCAGCGGCACGAGCTCGCGCGCGACGAACGGGAACGTGACGAACATCGTCGCGAGCACGATCCCGGCGGGCGCGAAGATCACCTTGACGCCGTGCTCGACGAGCCACGGTCCGAGCCACCCTTGGAGGCCGAACAAGAGCACGAAGATCAGACCGGCGATCACCGGCGAGACCGCGAACGGCAAGTCGATCAGCGTGATCAGCAAGCTCTTGCCTCGGAAGTCGAACTTGGTGATCGCCCACGCGGCGGCGACGCCGAACGCCGTGTTGATCGGCACACCGACGGCCGCGGTGAAGAGCGTCAAGCGGATCGCCGACCACGCGATCGGATCCGCGAGCGCCGCGAGGTAGACGTGCCAACCCTTCTCGAACGCGAACAGGAACACGATCGCGAGCGGCGCGAGCACCAGCAACGCGACGAACGCCAACGCGAGGCCGATCAGCGTGCGACGGACCCACGGCTTCTCGGTCCGCGCGGAGGCGTAGGCCGCCTGTTGGAGCGCGAGCAGATCGTTGGCGACGACGGCGTCAGGCGGCATGGTGGCGCTGGCTCCAGGCCTGGAGCAGGTTGATCGCGAAGAGCAACACGAACGACGCCGCGAGCAGCGACACGGCGATCGCCGTCGCGCCGGCGTAGTCGTATTGCTCGAGCTTGACGATGATCAGGAGCGGCGTGATCTCGGTCTTCATCGGCTGGTTGCCGGCGATGAAGACGATCGAGCCGTACTCGCCGAGTGCACGCGCGAACGACAGCGCGAAGCCGGTGAGCAACGCGGGCAGGACGCTCGGCAGCAGCACGCGCAGGAAGATCTGCAAGCGCGTCGCGCCGAGTGACGCGGCGGCGTCCTCGAGCTCGGCTTCGAGATCCTCGAGCGCGGGCTGGACCGTGCGCACGACGAACGGGAAGCCGACGAACGCGAGCGCGACGGTGATGCCGAACGGACTGAACGCGCTCTGGATGCCGAACCGATCGAGCACCGAGCCGAACCACCCGGTCTTCGCGTACAGCGTCGTCAGCGCGATGCCGGAGACCGCGGTCGGCAACGCGAACGGCAAGTCGACGATCGCGTCGATCAACCGCCGGCCCGGGAAGCGGTAGCGGACGAGCACCCACGCGACCACGAGACCGAAGACCAGGTTCACCACTCCGGCGACGAACGCCGTGCCGAACGAGAGTCGGTACGACGCCATCACGCGCGGGTCGGTGATCTTGCTCCAGAAGTCTCCCCAGGAGAGCTCGGAGGTCTTCCAGACGAGAGCCGCGAACGGCAAGAGCACGATCAGCCCGAGGTACGCGAGCGTGAAGCCGAGCGTCAGCCCGAAGCCGGGCAGGACGCGCGCTCGTCGAGATCGTGAGGTCCCGGTGCGTGCCATGAGGTGCGTGCTCTTGCGTTCGCGACGTCGCTCAGCGACTCACTTGGCGCTCGTCTGCGTGTAGATCTGATCGAACACGCCGCCGTCGTCGAAGTGGGTCTTCTGGGCCTTGCGCCACCCGCCGAAGACCTCGTCGATGCCGAACAGCTCGACCTTCGAGAACTCCTTGGCGTGCGCCTTGGCGACCTCGACGTCGCGCGGCCGGTATTGGTGCTTGGCGATCAGCTCTTGCGCTTCCTTCGTGTAGAGGAACTCGAGGTAGGCCTGGGCGACCTCGCGCGTACCGTGACGCTCGGCGACCTTGTCGACGACGGTCACCGGCGGTTCCGCGAGGATCGACAGCGACGGCACGACGATCTCGAGCTTGTCCGCACCGAACTCGGAGAGCGCCAGGTACGCCTCGTTCTCCCACGCGAGGAAGACGTCGCCGAGTCCGCGCTGCGCGAACGTCATCGTCGCGCCGCGCGCGCCGGAATCGAGCACCGGCACGTGCTGGAAGAGCTCACGAACGAACTCGCGCGCCTTCGCTTCGTCGCCGCCCTTCTGCTTCAACGCCCAGCCCCAAGCGGCGAGGTAGTTCCAACGCGCGCCGCCGGAGGTCTTCGGGTTCGGCGTGATCACCTCGACGCCTTCCTTGACGAGATCGCCCCAGTCCTTGATCCCCTTCGGGTTGCCCTTGCGGACCAGGAAGACGATCGTCGACGTGTACGGCGCACTGTTCTGCGGCAGACGCGCTTGCCATGCGACGGGCAGGAGCTTCGCCTTGTCGGCGATCGCGTCGATGTCGTAGGCGAGCGCGAGGGTGACGACGTCGGCTTCGAGGCCGTCGATCACCGAACGCGCCTGCTTGCCGGAACCGCCGTGCGACTGCTGCACGACGACGTCGTCGCCGGTCTTCGCCTTCCAGTGCTTCGCGAAGAGCGTGTTGTAGTCCTGGTAGAACTCCCGCGTCGGGTCGTAGGAGACGTTGAGGAGCTGGAGCTCCTTCTTCGGCTTCGCGGCGAGCGAAGGCAACGCGGCGAGCGCGGTGACCGAGAGGATGCCGAGCGCGAGCGCGGCGCGGCGAGCGAAACGAGCGTGTTGGGGTTTCATGGTGTGGGCGCGGCGTGGAAAGAGGTTCTCGTGGAGCGATTCGGCGACCCGCAACGCAACGCACATGCCGTCGCTCCGACGCGCGCGGCGCGGCGTGCGCACGTCCGCTCTCCGCTGCTCGGCGTACGGAGGCCAGGATCCTTCCTGGCGAATCCGTGACGGCTCCCGACGGCCGCCACGGGTCGAAGCCCTCGCGGGCCACGGGCGCACTCGTGAACGCAGCGGCGCGATCGGGCATGATTCGTGCACCGGCGCAGCCAGTCGTTCGAAGCCTGGCCGTCCCCGCGAGCTCGAGATCCCCGCATGCTCTCCCCCGAAGCGCCGATCGCGTTCCTCCTCGACGTTTGGAAGGAGGTCGGTCGCCACGCCGATCTCGCGCCGACGCTGGCGCGGCTGCTGCCGAGGCTCGAGCGAGAGCTCCCGGTGCGTGCGTGGATCGTGCGACGCATCGGTCTCGCCGACGGACGGATCGAGACCGCCGCGACCGCGCTCGCGAGCGGCGAGCGCGCCGAGGCTCCGCGGCGAGACGCAGCGCCGCAGCGCAGCGAGCTCGCTCCGCCCGACCTCGATCGCTTGCGTCAATGGGGCCGCGACGGCGGCGCGAAAGCGTGGAAGAGCCACGAATCCGACGCACTGCGCCGCACGCTGGAGCCCACGGGCCGTCGCACCGCGCTGATCGCGGCGCCGCTGGTCCACGAAGGCCAACTCGAGGGCGTCGTGCTGCTGGAAGGCGAGCGCGACGAGCTCGTCCAAGCCGCGGCGTGGATCGACGCGCTGCGCGAACCGATGTCGATCGCGCTCGCCAACGACCTGCGCGCGCACGAGCTCGCGCGGCTGCGCGAGGCCGCCGAAGCCGACAACCGAGCGCTACTGTCGCGTCTGCAGCGCGAGGACATCAGCGAATCGGTCGTCGGAGCGTCGACCGGCCTGCGCGAGGTGATGGAGCGCGTCGAGCAAGTCGCGCGCACCGACGCGCCGGTGTTGATCCTCGGCGAGACCGGCTCGGGCAAGGAAGTCGTCGCGCGCAACATCCACTCGCGCTCGCGCCGCGCGAAGGGTCCGTTCCTGCGCGTCAACTGCGGCGCGATCCCGCCGGAGCTCGTCGATTCGGAGCTCTTCGGCCACGAACGCGGCAGCTTCACCGGCGCCGTCAACACGCGGCGCGGTTGGTTCGAGCGCGCGGACGGCGGCACGCTGTTCCTCGACGAGCTCGGCGAGCTGCCCGCGGCGGCGCAAGTGCGCTTGCTGCGCGTGCTGCAAGACGGCTCGTTCGAGCGCGTCGGCGGCCAGGAAGCGCTGCACGTCGACGTGCGGCTGGTCGCGGCGACGCACCGCGACATGGAGACGCTGGTCGCCGACGGTTCGTTCCGCCAGGACCTGTGGTACCGCATCAACGTGTTCCCGATCCGTCTGCCGCCGCTGCGCGAGCGCGCGGCGGACATCCCGGCGCTCGCGGGACACTTCGCGAGCCGCGCGGGGCTGCGCTTGCACGGCGTCGCGCTCTCTCCGACGCCGGAGGACCTGCGCGTACTGGTCGAGTACGAGTGGCCGGGCAACGTGCGCGAGCTCGCGAGCGTGATCGAGCGCGCCGCGATCCTCGGCGACGGCCGACACCTCGCGGTCGCGGCAGCGCTCGGCAGTCTGCCGCGCTCGACCGGCGCCGAGGCGTTCGCGCCGCCGCCGCCGGAGCCGACCGAAGGCGCCGCGAGCGACGCCTCGCTCGACGCCGCGATGATCCGCCACATCCAAGGCGCGCTCGAGAAGACGCGCGGCCGCATCGAGGGCCCCTACGGCGCCGCGAGCCTGCTCGGCATCAACCCGCACACGCTGCGCTCGCGGATGCGCAAGCTCGGCATCGACTGGTCGAAGTACCGCGGCGCAGCGAGCTGAACCGTACGAAGCGATCGAGCGCTATCCTCTCGGCCCATGGCCGGAACGTTGCGCGCGCTCGACCGCGAAGTGATCGCCTGCGAGCGCTGCGAGCGGCTCGTCTCGTGGTGTCGCCGAGTCGCGCGCGAGAAGAAGGCGTCGTTGCGCGACGCGGAGTACTGGGGCAAGCCGGTGCCGAGCTTCGGCGACGCCGACCCGCGGCTCCTGATCGTCGGCCTCGCGCCCGGCGCGCACGGCGCGAACCGCACCGGCCGGCCGTTCACCGGCGACGGCGCGGGGCCGTTCCTCTACGGCGCGCTGCACCGCGCGGGCTTCGCGACGCGGCCCGAGTCGCTCGATCGCTCCGATGGGCTCGAGCTCGTCGGCGCGCGGATCACCAACGCGGTCCGCTGCGCGCCTCCCGGCAACCGTCCGACGCCGGTCGAAGCGCGCGCGTGCCGACCGTTCCTCGTCCGCGAGCTCGAGCTCTGCTCGGAGACGCGCTTGATCCTCGCGCTCGGCGGTTTCGCGTGGGCGGAGGTGCTCGCGGTGCTCGCCGAGCGGGGTGCAAGGATTTCCAGGCCGAGCCCGCGCTTCGGCCACGGCGCGGAGTGGGATCCGGGCCGTCCGTTTCCGGTCGTGCTCGGCGCGTTCCACCCGAGCCAACTGAACACGCGCACCGGCCGCCTCTCGCCGGCGATGTTCGACGCGGTGTTGGCCCGCGCGCGCTCACTTTCGCGCGCGGGGCGCCGTAGCAAGGGCTAGCATCTTCGCCCCGCTCCCCTCTCGCGCCTCGCCTCCCCCCGCATGCCCCTTCTGCCTGCCTCGCGGATCCCCCCCGCCCGGCGCCTCCCGAAGAACGACCGGCCGATCCGCGCCGACCGCGACTACGTCCTCTATTGGATGATCGCGGCGCGGCGCGCGGGGTCGAACTTCGGTCTCGAGCGCGCGGTCGAGCTCGCGGCGGAGCTCGGCAAGCCGTTGGTGGTGCTCGAGGCGTTGCGCTCGGACTACCGCTGGGCGAACGCGCGCCTGCACCGCTTCGCGCTCGACGGGATGCGCGCGAACCGCGCGGCGCTCGCGGGCCGCGGCGTGACGTACCACGCGTACGTCGAGCCCGAGCGCGGCGCCGGTCGCGGCTTGCTCGCGGCGCTCGGCCGGCGCGCGGCGGCGGTGATCACCGACGAGTATCCCTGCTTCTTCCTGCCGCGGATGGTCGCGAAGGCGGCGAGCGAGCTCGACGTGCGCGTCGAAGCGATCGACTCCAACGGGCTCTTGCCGCTCGCGACGACGACGCAGGCGTTCCCGACCGCGTACGCGTTCCGCCGCCATCTGCAGAAGACGCTCGCGCCGCACCTCGGCGAGCTGCCGAAGGCCGACCCGCTCGCGCGTACGGAGCTCGCGCCGCTCGCCGGCTTGCCCCGCGAGCTCGTCGCGCGCTGGCCGGACGCGAGCGACGCGCTGCTCGCCGGCGAAGGCCCGGAGTTCGCCGCGCTGCCGATCGATCACTCGGTCGCGCCGGTCGCGTTCGAAGGCGGCTCGCGCGCGGCGCAACGCGCGCTGGCGGAGTTCCTCGACCGTCGCTTGCTCGACTACGGCGAGCGACGCAACGACGTCGAGCAAGGCGCCGCGAGCGGTCTGTCCCCGTGGCTGCATTGGGGACACCTTTCGGTGCACGAGATCTTCCGCGCGCTCGCCGCGCGCGAGGAATTCGTCGTCACGCAGCTCGCGCCGAAGGCGAACGGCAAGCGCGAGGGCTGGTGGAACCTGCCCGCGCACGTCGAGGCGTTCCTGGACGAGCTCGTCACCTGGCGCGAGCTCGGCCACGTCTTCTGCACGCACGTCGCCGAGTACGACCGCTTCGCGACGCTGCCGGAGTGGGCGCGGCGCTCGCTCGCGACGCACGCCGCGGACCCGCGCGCGTACACGTACTCGCGCGACGAGCTCGAGCGCGGCGCGACCCACGATCGACTCTGGAACGCGGCGCAAGGCGAGCTGCTCGCGACCGGCCGCATGCACAACTACCTGCGCATGCTCTGGGGCAAGAAGGTGCTCGAATGGTCGCCGTCGCCGGAGGAAGCGTTCGAGCGCGTGATCGAGCTCAACAACCGCTGGGCGCTTGACGGTCGCGCCCCCAACTCGTACAGCGGCATCGCGTGGTGCTTCGGCCGATTCGATCGACCGTGGGCGCCCGAGAGGCCGATCTTCGGTTGCATCCGCTACATGTCGAGCGACAACACCCGACGCAAGCTGCGCGTCGACGCATACATCGAGAAGTTCGAACCCCGCCGCGAGCGGGCCGTGCAAGGGAGGCTGATTTGAAATTGCTCGTCTGGATCCTGATGGCTGCGTTCTCGCCGCTCTCCGCGGCTCAGCAGGCGCCGGTGGTGGCGAAGCCGCGCAGCGAGGTCAAGCTCACCGTCGAGCGCACCGAGATCTGGCGCGGCCTCGCCGACTTCCAGCGGCGGCTCGCGGAGCACGGCGCGTTCGTCGAGAGCTCCCGCATGATCGCGGTGCACCGCGGCGTCGATGCGGCGATGCGGCCGTGGTGGTACGGCTTCGGCGAGGCGGATCTCGGCAAGCTCGCCGAGCTGACGCGTTCGTTGCGCAAGACGCCGGAGCCCGAGGCCGAGACCGTCGCGCGGTCGCTGCGCGTGCTGCCGAATCCGCTGGTCGCGATCGTCGGCGGCAACGCGGTCGAGCTCTCGGTCGACTCGCAGTTCCCGGCACGCTGGTCGGGCGCTCAGTCGCTCGAGCTCGTCGTGCGCGCGACCGCGCCGAACGGCGCGACGCTGGAGAGCAAGTCGTTCCGCGTCGATCCCGGCGAGAAGCTCGACGTGCACACCAAGGTCGAGTTCCCGCCGATCCCGAAGCCGACGCCGGACGACGCCAAGGCGACTCCGCCGATCCAGCCCGGCGTGTGGCGACTCGAGCTCGTCGCTCGCGGGACGGACGCGGAGCCGGTCGCGCTCGGCAACGCGTGGATCGTCGACAGCTCGCTCGACCTGCTGCGGCAGGCGAACGAGGCGAAGCTGAAGGAGCTCGAGCCCAAGATCGCCGAACGGCGCAACGTGTCGCTCACCGAGGCGTTCGCGGTGCTGCGCGCGCGCAACGCGCTGCTCTCGGACGCGCCGAGCCGACAGGATTCGGCCCAGTTCGCGCTCGATCCGGTCGCTCACGCCGCGGCGATCACCGAGGAGATGGCGAAGCTCGAGAGAGGCCTCGATCCGTACCGGCTCCGCGTCGGCGACCTGTGGCGCACGCTCCCGGTGAGGCAGGAAGAGAAAGCGGTCGCGGTGCATCTGTACGCACCCGCGAACGCGGCCCTGGCGAAGCCGATGCCGCTGGTGATCGTGCTCGGCTCGATGGGCAGCGACGAGAACACGCTGTTCGACCTGATGGTGCCTCGCCTGCGCCAACTCGCGGATCAGAAGGGCTGCCTGGTCGTCGCGCTGCGCACCAGCCGCGACATGATGAACGATCGGCGCTACGACGCGCTCTTCTCCGAGCTCTCCGACGACTACCCGATCGATTCGAAGCGCGTGTATTTCATCGGCCACGCCGCGGGAGCCGCGCAACTCGGCGCGCTGCTCGCTCAACGCGGCGAGCGCATCGCGGGCTTCGTCAGCCTCGGAGCGTCGGACATCAAGTTCCCGGCGAGCCGACACGTGCCGACGATCGTCGTCGCGGGCGGCGCGGACGAGCTCGACGGCTCGGAGAAGATGGACAAGAAGTCCGCTCGCTACCGCAGTACGACCAGCGCGGTCGACTTCAAGGCGATCGACAACGTCGGCTGGTACCTCCTGCCCGACAAGGCGCTCGAGTTCGGCGTCGACTGGCTGTTCCAACGCACGCTCGAGTGACCGATCGGCGGCCTCCACGCCGACCGAGCTCGCTCGACGCCGCCGGCGCACGCTCGACGCCGCCGGCGAACTCGACTCGGATCGATCCACGCCGAGAGCTCGCCGCCGATCGATCGAACCTCGGGCGGGCCCGCGTGCTTCCGACCGCGCGCGCTCGACGCTAACCTACCGCGACTCGCGACAGGGCGGCGAATGAGCGAACAAGCAGTCGATCTCCATCCACTCAAGATCGACCGCTCGGGTACCCAGCCGAGCGGCCGGCGCACGCGTTTTCCGATCGGTTGGGTCGTGTTCCTGGCGGTGGTCGTCGGGCTGCTCGTGCTCTTCCGAGAGCCTCTGATGCGCAGCGCCGATCGGCTGCGGCTCGAAAAGGTGCGCACGCTGGTCGTCGAGAAGACGTCGCCGCTCGCGGCGAGCGCCGTGTCGGGCACCGCGGCCAACGGGTACATCGTCGCCGCGCGCCGCGCCGCGCTCTCGGCGGACACGCCCGGACGCATCGTCGAGATGAACGTGACCGAGGGCTCGATAGTCAAGAAGGGCCAGGTGCTCGCGCGGCTCTACTCCGAGGAGTACGCGGCGGCGCTGCGGCGCGCGGAGGCCGATCTGCTCGCGCAGGCGTCGGTGATCGACTCGGCGCGCACGCGGCTCGAAGCCCAGCGCGCGGACCTCGCACGGCTCGCCGCGAACGTCGCCCAGGCCGAGGCCGGCGCGGCGGAGGTCGCCGCGAGCGAGAAGCTCGCGAAGATCAAGGCCGAGCGCGCCGAGAAGATGGTCGCCGAGCGCATCTGGACCGCCCAAGCGCTCGACGACGCGAACGCGGAGCTCGAACGCGCGGTCGCGGCGAGCGCCTCGGCGCGTTCGATCCTCGAAGCGCAGAAGGCCGCGGTCGCCCAAGGCGAAGCCGCGGTCGCCGCATCCGAAGCCGCGGTGCGCGAGACCGAGGCCCGCGTCGCGGTGATCGCCGCCGAGCGCGACCAGGCACGTGCGACGCTCGAGAAGACCGAGGTGCGCGCGCCGTTCGACGGGATCGTCGTGCTCAAGGACGCCGAAGTCGGCGAAGTCGTCAGCCCCAACTCGCAGGGCGCCAACTCGCGCGGCTCGGTCGCGACGATGGTCGATTGGAACTCGCTCGAGGCGCAGGTCGAGCTCGCGGAGACCAACCTGACCGCCGCGGTCGTCGGCGCGAAGGCCGCGATCTACCTCGACGCGTATCCCGATCGCCGCTACGAGGGCGTCGTCCAGCGCATCTGGCCGACCGCGAACCGCCAGAAGGCGACGATCGAGGTCCGCATCGGCTTCTCCGCGCCCGACGAGCGCCTGCGACCCGAGATGGGCGTGCGCGTCGTGTTCTCCCCGAAGGAGGAAGCGCGCGCGGAGTCCGCGCCGGCGGTCGAGTCGATCCTGATCCCGCTCGACGCGGTCGCGCGCATCGACCAGAAGCGCGGCGTGTTCGTCGTCGAGCGCGACGTGCTGAGGTGGCGCGAGCTCGAGCTCGGCGAGGAGCGCGCCGGTCGCGTGCTCGTGCGCGCGGGCCTGAACGACGGCGACCGCATCGTCGCGACGCCGACCAACACCCTGACCGACGGGCAACGAGTGCTGATCGAGGGCCAGTGACATGACGTCGATGATCCGCGTGAAGAACGTGACCAAGAGCTACTCGCGCGGCGGCGAGACGCTCAAGGTGTTGAACGGCTTGAACCTCGAGATGGACGAGGGCCGCTTCTACGCGTTGATGGGACCGTCGGGCTCGGGCAAGACCACGCTGCTCAACCTGTGCGGCGGGCTCGATCACCCCGACAGCGGCGACCTGTTCGTCGCGGGCGCGAACCTCTCCGATCTCGACGGCGCGGAGCTCTCGCGTTGGCGCGCCGACAACGTCGGCTTCGTGTTCCAGGGCTTCAACCTGATCCCGGTGCTCTCGGCGCTCGAGAACGTCGAGCTGCCGCTCTCGCTGACCAAGCTCTCGCGCGCGGAACGCAGGAAGCACGCCGAGTACGCGCTCGAGCTCGTCGGCCTCAAGGACCGGATGAACCACCG
>JADLBP010000001.1 GCA_020847695.1 Planctomycetota bacterium | reverse complement strand
GATTCTGTCACGGCTGCGGCCGGCTGCGAACCGCGCAGGCTTCGTCGGATCGACTCTCCGACTCTTTCCATTGAGTCGCCTCGTCGATCCTCCTCGCCTGCGCGCTTCTCGCTCGGCCTCGCGGCATAACAGAATCGTGAACTTCGATTTAGACTCCCGCCCGCATGATCCGCGTCGACCACCTCACCAAGCGCTACGGTTCCGTCATCGCAGTCGATGACGTCTCCTTCACCCTCGAACCCGGCAGCATCATCGGCTTCCTCGGCCCGAACGGCGCCGGCAAGAGCACGCTGCTCAAGATGCTCAGCACGTGGCTCGAGCCCGACGAGGGCTCGATCACGGTCGCGGGGTTCGACGTCGTGCGCCAAGCCGCGGCGGTGCGGCGCTCGATCGGCTACTTGCCGGAGCACAACGCGCTCTACGACGGCATGCGTGTCGACCGCTTCCTGCGCTTCATCGCGGACATGCACGGACTCGCGGGGGCTCGACGCAGCGAACGCACGCAGTGGGTCGTCGATCGGTGCTCACTCGGCTCCGTGCTCGGCAAGCGCGTGGGGGAGTGCTCGAAGGGGTTCCGCCAGCGCATCGGGCTCGCGGCCGCGCTGGTCCACGATCCCGCGGTGATCCTGCTCGACGAGCCCACGCACGGACTCGATCCGCTCCAAGTCGTCGCGTTCCGTGACTTCGTGCGCGGCTTGAGACCGGGTCGCACGATCCTGTTCTCGAGCCACATCCTGGCGGAGGTCCAGGCGCTGTGCGATCGCGTGCTGCTGATCCATCAGGGCGTGCTGATCGCCGACGCGCCGGTGACGGAGCTCGAGCGCGAGGCGAGGGAGAAGAACGCCACGGTCGAACACTTGGTGCTCGAACGCGTGCGTGCGCATGCGGCTGTCGCGGGGAGGTCGTCATGAGCGTCGATGCAGCGCGCGCGCCGTCGTTCCTGCGGGGCTCGTTCGTCATCGCGATGCGCGAGGCCGGCGCGTACCTCGACGCGCGCATCGCAGCCGTCACGACCTGCGCGTTCGTCGTGCTCGTGAACGCGATCTTCATGAACGAGTTCTTCCTGAACGGCGTGGTCGGCATGGACGCGTACTTCCGCGTGGTGCCGCTGCTGCTGCCGTTCTTCCTCGCCGCGGTGACGATGCGGCTGTTCGCCGAAGAGCGCAAGACGCGCACGCTCGAACTGCTGCTGACGCTGCCGGTCGCTCCGGCGCAGGTCGTGCTCGGCAAGTTCGTCGCGGCGTTCCTGTTGGTCGGCATGTTCCTGCTCGGCGCATTGCCGATCGTCGTGATGCTGTGCGCGCTCGGCGATCCTGACCTCGGGCTCGTGGTCGGCGGCATGGTCGGCATCGTGCTCGCGTCGAGCGTGTTGATCGCACTCGGCATGTTCGTGTCGGCGCTCGTCACGGATCAGATCGTGGCGTTCGTCGTCGCGGCCGTGTTCGGCGTGGCGCTCGTGCTGCTCGGCAACGATGCCGTGGTCGCGGTGTTGGACGGTCTCGCGCCCGCGCTCGCGGTCGGGACTCTGTTGAAGGACTCGGTCGCGCTGTTGCCGCATCTCGAAGCCGCCGCGCGCGGCGAGTTGCATCTCGCGGGACTCGTCCACGCGGCGGTGTATTCGACCGTATTCCTGTGGCTGACGACGCGGGCGTTGGAGCGCGCGCGGGCATGAGACTCCGCATCCCGCTGCTGATCTCGCTCGCTCTCGGTGTCGCGGTCGCGGCGCTGTGTTCGCGCGTGGCGACGCGGTTCACCGCGGCGCGCGTCGAAGTCGGACGCGTGCAACGCACGCAGCTCGATCCCGACGTCGTTTTGCGCCTCGCGAAGTTGGACGAGCGCGTGTTCGTGCAGTACTTCGTGACCGCGCGCGAGCACATGCCGTCGCGGCTGCGCTCGCTCGAAGCCGACGTCGCCGACGTGCTCGAAGCGATGCGCGCGGTGAACCCGCGGCAGTTCGACTTCCAGATCGTCGATCCGGCCGGCGACGACGATCTCGTGCGCTTCGCCGCGCGGCGCAAGGTGGCGCCGACGCGCGTGCGCAGCGTGACGAAGGACGCCGTCACCGAGCAGGAGATCTGGTCGACGCTGACCGTCGCACGCGGGACGCTGCCTCCGGCCGTCGCGAACGGGATCCGCGGTGAGCACGTGCGGCAGCTCGCGCGCCTCGTGATCGCGCAGCTCGATGGACTCGAGCAACCGCGCGTGCCGCGGTTCGGGCTGATCACGCCGAAGGTCGGCTACGCGAAGCTGCGCGCGAAGATCGCGGAGAAGGGCGAAGTCGTCGCGCTCGACTCGGACCTCGACCCGGCGCTCGAGCGTTGCGACGCGTTGATCTGGATGGAACCGAAGGCGATCGACGCGCCGACCATCGAGCGATTGCGGCACTTCATCGATCGGGGTCGCAGCGCGTTCGTCGCGGGCTCGCGCTGGCGTCATCGAGTCGTCGCGGACGCCAGCGTCCCGGGCGGCAGCGCGCTCGAACTCGAGGACTCTTCGTTCGGCGTCGACGCGCTCGCGCAGGGGTTCGGGCTGAGTGCCGCGAAGAGTCTGATCCTCGATGCGCGCAACGTCGGCGTCGATGCGGCGTCCGGGGCGGCCGGCGAGCCGTATCGCGTGCTCGCGATCGCGCCGAACTTCGACTTCAAGTCGATGAGCGCGGATCTCGGCGGGCAGGTCGAGTTCGCGACGCCGACGACGTTCACGCCCGATGCGGAGCGGCTCGCCGAACTCGGTTTGGTCGCGGAGCCGCTGATCACCACGTCCGAGAACACCTGGACGATCGACGTCGGCGGTCGCTTCGTCGCGACCAGCGCGCTCGGGACGGAAGTGGGCGTTCCGCTCGCGAAGCAACCGCTGCTGATCCGCGTCGAACCGGTCGAGCCATGGCGCGGATTCCTCGCTCTCGCCGGTGCGGCGACGCCGTTTCGGGACGAGTTCCTCGACGTCGAGCAGCGAGCGCACCAGCGCTTGGTGCAAGTGATCTGCGAGTCGATGACGACGCAGGAGCGGCTGCTCTACGCCCGCTTGCCGCTCGACACCGCGCAGCCGTTGCCCGAGCAGTCCGCGTTCGCGCGCACGAGTTGGCGGCTGTTCGCGATCGGATTCGTCCCGCTCGTGCTGGGTCTCGTGCGTCGTCGGCGCGGAGTGGCCGGCGTCGCGCTCGCGCGCGCGGCACGGTCGACGGGGATCGCGACGCGCTCGATCCTCGGAGTGGCCGCGGCAGCCGCGCTGACGTTGATCGCAGCTCGCATGCTCGGCGCGATGGACGTCAGTCGCGCGGGCCTACTGCGCTTCGAGCCGCTCACGGCCGCACTGGCGGAACGCGCGAGCGGCGAGGGTCGCCTCCGCGCGACGTGGTTCGTGTCGTCCGACGCGGCGCTGCCGCCGGAGATGAAGGAACCGATCGGGCGGCTGCGCGGCGCGCTCGATCGATTGCGTGGGGCAGGGGCGCAACTCGAACTCGACGTCGTGCATCCCGATGCGCTGACGCAGGACGAGCGCAAGGCGCTCGAACGCGAAGGCGTTCGCGCGCGGCGCGCGACGAGCACGCGCGACGAAGCGACGACGGTGCGCAGCGTGTTCGCGACGCTGCGCCTCGAAGCGCGGGGACGACGCGAACAACTCGAGTTCGCCACGCCGCGCGCGTGCGAGAACCTCGAGTTCCGGTTGGCGTTCGCGCTGTGGCGGCTCGAGACCGGCAAGCGCGCGACGCTCGCGGTGGCCTCGGACGTGCCGCGGCTGTCGGGCGCGGAAGCGCATCAGTATTTCCAATCGCGTGGCTTGATCCCGCCGAAGGGCATCGACGTCTACGCGGCCGCGCGCGCCGTGCTGGCGGGGCTCGACTTCGACGTCGTGCACGTCAACCCGCAGCAGCCGGTGCTGCCGCAGGACGTCGCGGCGATCGTGTGGCTGCAGCCGCGGCGCCCGTGCGAAGCGATGATGGCCGTGCTCGCGCGGCACGCGTATCGCGGCGGATCTGCGCTCGTGGCCGCGCAGCATTTCGTCATGCAGGCGCGTCAGTACCGCGGCGCGGACTTCGACTTCGTGTTCTGGCCGCAGCCGCAATCGCCGGACGTCGACCAGTTCTGGTTCCCCGAGTTCGGGGTGAAGCTGGTGCGCGAAGTCCTGTTCGACGCGCTGCACACGCACGTGCCGTTCGAGAGCCAGGTCCACGCGTCGGCACGCCGCGAGTTCCGCGCGATCGACCTCGCGGCCCCGTTCAACGTGCGCGTGTTGTCGAGCCCTGGCCCCGAGCTGGACGGCACGTTGCGCGGACTCGGCGATTTGCCGTTCCTGTTCTCGAGCTTCTTCGAGTTCGACGGCGCGCAGCTCGCCGCCGCGGGGCTCACCGCGCGCACCTTGCTGACGACGTCGGCGCGATCGTGGACCTTCCTGTGGGCCGGCGGTTGGCTCGAGCGCGCGTTGCTCGTCGATCCGCCGCACGACAAGGACGGCAAGGAGATCGCGATCCGACCGCGCCTACCTCTCGTCGTCGATCTGCGTGGGACGTTCCCGTGGCCGAAGCGCGCGTTCGCATTCGCGCCGGTCGAGATCGGCCCCGACGGTCAACCGAAGCAAGGCGAAGTCCCCGCGTTCCCCGAGCTCGAACCGGTGGCGGAGAGGAAGCCCGGCCGCATCGTGATGTCTGCGTGCTCGGAGCTGTGGAAGGACGACTGGCTGCTCGAGTTGTCGGAGCGGTTCCGCGCCGATCATCTGCTCGAGAACCTCGTCGTCGATCTCGCGCTCGGACCGGAGTTCACGGCGTTGGTCGCGAAGCGCCACGTCGCGCAAGCGTTCGCGCCGCCGGACGAGGAGTTCCGCACGCGGCAGCGCGTGTTCGCATTGACATTCCTGCCGGTGGTCGGGGTCCTGATCGGGATCGCGCGTTGGTTGGCATTGCTGCGGAGGCTCGCGTGAAGAGCGTCTTGCTGCATGGATTGCTGGCGTTGGCATGCTTCGGGCTCGTGCGCCTCGATCGCGCGTTGAGCGATGCCGAGGTTTCGCGGCGCGCGACGATGGGGCGCGTCGGGCGCTTGCTCGATGCGGGCGAGCGCACGCGACTCGTCGACACGCGTTTCGCGATCGTCGAACCCGGCGGCGTGCGCTTCGAGTTCGTGCTGCGAGACGGCTACTGGCGCATTCCCGCGGCGAGCGACGCGATCGCGAAGGCGTCGGCCGTGAAAGCCGTGCTCGATTCGGTGCGCAGCGTCGAAGGCGTGATCCGCACGCGGGATGCCGACGTCGCGAGCGCGCTCGGATTCGCGACTCCGATCGTGTTGGAGCTCGCCGCCGCCGATGGTTCGCCCGTGGTCGCCGTCGAACTCGGTGCGAGCTTCTCCGAGCCCGCGGGGTGCTACGCCAGACGCGTCGGCACGGACACCGTGTTCCAGCTCGACGAAGATCTGGCGAGCCTCGTGCGCAGGCCAGCCGGCAGCGCGGCGCTGCCGCTCGCGGACGTCGCGCTGGTGCCCGAGGGCTGGCCGGGTGAAGGCCGGCAGTGGAAGCAGTTGCAGGTCCAGCGCTTCGGCACGCGCTTCGAGTTGACGGTGCGCGAGAAGAAGATCACCGACGAGGAGATGCGCCAAGGAGTCAGCCCGTTCGAGTGGATCGTCGTGAGCGGCGGGACGACGACGGTCGCCGCGCAGGCGCCGGCGTCGATGTACGCGACGTTCGCGTCGCGCGCGCCGTACGCGGCGATCGTCGAGAGAGCCGCGGTCGCCGACGCGATCGCGACGCCGGTCGCGATCGTGCGCCATTTCGCCGAGCCCGGCGAACCGCTGGAGCTGCGGATCGGCAAGCCGCTCCCGGACGGCCGAGTCCCGGTCGAGAACTCGGCAACGGGCCTGGTGATGCTGGTAAGCGCGGAAGTCGCGGAACTGCTGGCGCCGAGCGCAGCTCGACTCACGAGCGACACCGATGGCCAGGAGTGGGCGAAGTACCTGAAATGACACTCGGGCCGTTGGGCCGGATGGTGCTGACCATCCATTCAGGCGGGGGAACTCCGTTCCCCCGCG